>PLNK01000066.1:0-27086 GCA_003142755.1 Chloroflexota bacterium
GCCGCAGCTGAAGCCTCGTCAGCGGGAGCTGAAGCCTCGTCGTCCTTGTCGGCCGGCCGGTCAGTCATTGGGAATCTCCTGATCGAGTCGTGGTCACGCGAGTGGCCACTATACGTGTGACGGGCCGAGCGACCGGTGTCGCCGAGTACTCGTCCCTGCCGGCGATCCGGCCGTTGTCCGAGCCGCCGTCGTAGCCATTCCCTTCGGTAGAGGCATCGGCGGCTCCGGTGTTTGACGTCTCGGTGGATTCACCCGTTTGCGACCGGAGCGCGGCAGCTGCCGCACCGGCCTCACGGGCCTTCGTTTCGTCGAAGAGGGCCTCCAGGAGTCGAGTCCCGAGTCTTTCCTCGAGCTCGAACAGGAGACGTACCCCCGCCAGATTTACACCTCGTTCTTGCGTCAGGCGCCTGATCCACAGGATGCGCCGGATGTCGTTCTCTGAGTAAAGGCGGATGTTGGTCGGCGTCCGGGCTGGGGCCAGTAGACCCTCGTCTTCGTAGATCCGGAGCGTGCGCGGGTGGGCCTGCACGATGCTGGCCGCCACGCTGATCACGAAGCAGGGGCGCTCGGGGTCTTGCTGGAACTTCCGATCGGTCACCGGCGGCCTACTTAGTGCCGGCCACGGCTGGCTGCGCATGCTGTCTGTCGCCCTCGACCTGGCCGGTCGAAATCTTGATCTGGCGCGGCTTGACCTGTTGGGCCTTCGGGATGCGAAGGGTCAGGATGCCGTCCTCAAAGGTTGCCGTGGCCTTGTCCGCCTCCAGGCCTTCGGGCAGGGTGAGCGCCCGCACAAACTTCCCTCGGCGGATCTCCTGGAGCATGAGGCCCTCGCGGTCAGGGATCATCGAGCTGGTGTCGCCGGCGATCGTCAGGGTGTTGCCCTCGACCGTGATGTCGACTTCCTCGGGCTTCACGCCCGGCAGGATGGCCTGGACCACGACGTCGTCGCTGCTCGTGAAGACGTCCACGGGGACCATCTGGCCGTCGCCGGACTGCCACGTCCGCGGATTGACGAAGCTCTCCTCGAAGAGCCTGTCCATCGCCTGGCGGAGCGAGAGGAGGTCCCCAAAGCCGCTGCGCCTGATAAGTGTCATCGTGCACCTCCACGCTGGGCTACCCGCCCAGTCCCGGTCGGGGTCTGATGCTCTGGCGGCCCAAAGTGGGCCTTGCCGACCGATCGACTGTCGCCCCGAGACCATAGAACCTTGCCAATACCATTGTCAAGAGTGTTGCGAAACCGACAGCTAGAACGTTCCGGTCTTGGTGAGTTGTCGGCGTTGCTCGACATCGCCCGACTTGCGTCGGGAGTCTGTGTGGTGGCTCTATGTGGCACCGCTGCCATGAAAGCGTCTCCCGCATGTACAGTCGGCCGCCTGACCTATTGACCCAACCGGCGCCAGTCAATACGGTGGCAGCGCGTCCGCCGTGGGAGCGCTTCCACGCTGCCGGCTATGCGCACCCCGTTCCTGGTAGTTCCTTTCGGGGCAGAACGGCCGAGTCGTGAATGTCAACCGGTTCCGGTTCACCTGATCCCTCGGGCTCCTCCGGGGACGGTGAAGAGGGCGCAGGATGGTCGCTCCTGCGCCCTCAACTTTTCGGCTCGATTGCGACGGTCGAGCGCGTCAGAGCCGGGCCGCGCTCGTCTCGCGAACCACCAGAGCCGGGGCGAAGACCACATGCCGGGGCGCCCCACCGCCCGCCCCGATGAGTCCCGCCAGAAGGTTGGCCGCCTCGCGACCCATCGCCTCCGTAGGCTGGGCCACGGTGGTGAGCAGCGGCCGAGTCATCCGCGCGACGGCGGAGTCGTCGAATCCGACGATCGAGACGTCTTCCGGGACTCGACGACCGGAATCCTGGATCACACGTAGCGCCGCCGCCGCCATGGTGTCGCTCGCCACGAAAAGCCCGTCGATGTCCGGCTCGCGCTGCAGGATGAGCTTGGCGGCCTCAACCGCGAGCTCGGGATCGTAGTCGCCCGGCACCTCGAGTCGGGGGTCGACCTCCAGGCCGCCGGCCGCCAGCGCATCTCGATAGCCGGCCAGGCGCTCCTGGGCCGAGACGCCCTCGAGGGCGCCGGTGATCGTAGCGATCTTGAGACGTCCGCATTCCACCAGATGAGCTGTAGCGAGCCTGGCGCCTTCGCGGTTGTCGCAGTCGACGTTGCTGATCGCCGGATCCGGTGCGCTCCCGACGACCACCACAGGCACGCCGCGGTCGAAAAGCCGCCTTGGACGGGTATCGCCAATCACCAGCCCCACGAATATCGCGCCTTCGACGTGGCCACCCCGCAGGTAGGCCTGGGCTCGCTCGTCGTCGCGCTGCGACAGGGGTCTCAGCAGAACCAGCTGCAAGTCGTTGTCGGTGAGGCCGGCCGTGATGCCGCCCAGAAGGCTGGCAAAGAACGGGTCGCCAAAGAGCCGGTTCGCGGGATCGGGGATGACAACCGCCACCGTGTCGCTGTGGCGCTGGGCCAGGTTTCTCGCCGAGTTGTTCGGGACGTACTCGACCCGGGCGATGACCTGCTCGACCGCCGCGCGCGCCGTGGCGCTGACTCGAGGGCTGCCGTTTATGACACGCGAAACGGTGGATTGGGAGACGCCTGCGAGCCGTGCAACCTCCTGAATTGTCGGGTTGCGGCCCGCTTCATGAATCACCGCCAGCCTCTTTCCTGCGCAGCGCGGCCTCTCAGATCGGCGTCGAGGGCAACATTGTCGCATGGCCCGCCCGTCGGCGGCTGGGCTGCCGGGCGGCTGCGGAGCCGCCGAGCGAAGAGGTCGATGGTTGGGTACCGTCCCGCATATGCGCAAGTACTTCGCGATAGCCCGCGCCTCGTTCGAGGTGGTGTTCGTGTACCGAGCGGGCTTCGCCTTGAACATGTTCGGGACGGTCCTCTACGTGGTGGCCATGTTCTACCTGTGGCAGACCATCTTCCTGGGCAAGGCGGGCGCGCTGGGTGCGTTCAGCTGGCCTCAGATGAAGGCCTATCTGCTCGTAGCCTTCCTCACCAACTCGCTGATGACATGGTTCGACGAGGGGGATATGGGCCGCGACATCCGAATGGGCCGCATCGCCACCGACCTGACCCGCCCGATCGACTTTCAGGCCAAGCGGTTCGCCGATGCGATCGGGCCGCTGCCGGTCGAGTTGTCCTCCGCTCTCCTGGTCGGTGCGGTCGTCGTATTCGCGTTCGGTGGGATCGCCGCGCCGCCGGATCCCGTGCACGCCGCCCTATTCGTCGTCAGCACGGCCCTGGCAACTCTGCTCAAGTTCGCGATCGTGTACTGCGTCTCGATGACGGCCTTCTGGACGACGGGCATGGTCGGCATACGGGTCGGCCGCACGGCCATCCAGAACCTCCTCTCCGGGGCCATGATTCCGCTCGCCTTCTTCCCCGACTGGCTGCGCTCGGTGGCCGCCGTTCTGCCCTTCCAGGGCCTCGTCTCCACGCCGGCCTTGACGTATCTGGGCCAGATGGACGGACCGACGACGGCGCTGATGATCGGCGTTCAGGCTGTCTGGGCCGTGGCGCTGCTCTTCGCGGGCCGGGCCTTGTGGCGCCGCGCGATCAAGGCGGTGACGATCCATGGCGGCTAGGCTGCGGTCGCTCCGACGCGGGATCTACCTCTACTTCCGCCTGCTGGGCCAGGAGATGAAGTCGATCCTGGCCTACCGGGCCGACTTCATCGTCCTGCTCATAGCCGCGGTGCTCGTGCAGCTGGTCGGCCTGGCCTTCATCGGGATCATCTTCACGCGCATCCCCAACATCCAGGGCTGGACCTTCTGGCAGGTGGTGATGATGTACTCGCTCATCTTCATCACCGAAGGGGTTGGGTCGCTCTTCTTCGAGGGCACCTGGTGGCTGTCATGGCTCATCTACTCGGGCGAGTTCGACCAGGTCATGGTCCGGCCGGTCTCGCCCATGGTCCAGGTGCTCGCGAGCAAGGTCGGCTTCAACGGGCTCGGCAATATCGTCACCGGCAGCTTGCTCCTGGTCGTCTCCCTCACCCACGTGTCGGTCAACTGGACCCCGGTCGGACTCCTGATGGTCCTGATCCTGCTGGTCAGCGGCGCGACCATCCGCGTGGCCCTGAACCTGGGCACGGCCGCCCTCTCGTTCTGGATCAAGAGCCCGCACAGCAACGTGCCGATGTTCGTCCACCAGCTCGGCGAGTTTGGCAAGTACCCGATCACGATCTACTCGGTCGGCGTCCAGGCGGTCATCGTGCTGGTGATCCCGTTCGCCTTCGTGAGCTTCTACCCCACCGCGTACGTCTTCGATCAGGCGAACTGGGCTCTCGCCGGGTGGCTGACGCCGCTCGTCGCGATCTACTGCCTCGTCATGGCGGCCACGCTCTTCCGCCGTGGCATGCGCCGTTACGAGAGCAGCGGTAACTAGCCGAGGGCACTCAGCCGCGCGACATGCGCTCGTGTGTGAGGCCGGCGCGGAGCCGCTCCTCGAGGTCGGGCGGGGTGGGGGTGCCGTGGAGGCGGTCGAAGCCCAGGAGGGCGGCGCCGACGATGGGTGGGGCGGTGAGCCGGCAGACCTGGGCCGCGGGCGCTGCGGCGGCGATCCCGGCGCCGATGCGCTCGTAGAAGGGCGGATCCTCGGCCCGGAACATGCCACCGGCCAGGACCACGTGCGGATCGAGGCGCTGCATCTTGAGGCGGCGGATCGCCGCCCCGGCCCAGGCCACGACTTCGTCGGCGAGGCGGTCGACGATGCCGCGCGCCACGGCATCGCCCCGGGCGGCGGCCGCGAAGACCAGCGGCGCGATCTCCACGTGGCGGTCGTAGGCGATGCGGCCGCGGTACATTGCCACGCTCAGCGAGCGGGCCCGGGCCACGCCGAAGTGGGCTGGAACCGTCCGCTCGAGGATCGTTGCCGGGCCGCGGCCGTCCTGCGATCGGACCGCCGCCGCCAGGCCGGCCAGCCCCACGCCACCGCCACCGCCCCAGTCGCCCGACACGTCGCCCAGGGCGTCGAAACGGGCGACGCGTCCGTCCGGTGACACGCCCAGGCAGTTGATGCCGCTGCCGCTGATCACGCACACGCCCCAGGTTCGGTTCGTGCCCGCTCGAAGGCCGCCGTAGCAGTCGTTGACGACCAGATCGGCCGCCGCCAGACCCGTGCGGCGCAACTCCGTGGTCAGGAGCCGCTCGTCGCTCGGGAGGTCGACCCCGGCCGCGCAGTAGGCCGCCAGCTGAGCGGCAGGTCGCGCGGCCGGATCCAGGCCCGCCTGCGAGCAAACCCGCTCCACGAGCGAGACAAGCGTGGCGAAGCCCCGCTCGGGGCCCACCGCCTGATGCGAGGCCGTGGGCCCGCGGATGGCGCCCAGCACCGCCCCATCCGCGCCGATGAGGGCAACGTCCGTCTTGGAGTTGCCTACGTCGATCGCCAGAACCGCTGGTAACTCGTTTGTGGAACCGCCGGTCACCGGTGTCATGGAGGGTCCTTCGGGAGTTGCGCGGGGCCTCTTGCCGGAAGCAA
Organism: Chloroflexota bacterium; assembly: GCA_003142755.1. Classification (GTDB taxonomy): domain Bacteria; phylum Chloroflexota; class Limnocylindria; order Limnocylindrales; family CSP1-4; genus Fen-1039. The sequence continues at coordinate 5,489 of PLNK01000066.1, forward strand.
CGATAGCGGTCCGGCCGGCTCAGGCGGGATCGGCCGTGGCGACGTGGCAGGCGGCGCTGTGGGCCGGTCCCAGGGTTCGGAGCCGAGGCGTAACCCGCGAACACTCCTCGACCGCAACGGGGCAGCGCCAGCGGAAACGGCAGCCTTCGGTCGGGTTCACGACTCTTGGCGGCTCGCCGATGGTGGGGGAGGCCGAGACCGAGATCGGTTCGCGAGGGTCCGGGACGGCCGAGAGCAGCAGCTGGGTGTACGGATGCTTGGACCGGGCCAGGACCACGTCGGCCGGCCCGGTTTCGACCACGTGGCCGGCGTACATGACGATGATCCGGTCGGCCACATAGCGGGCGCTGGCGATGTCGTGGGTGATGTAGAGGATTGAGACGGATTCCCTCTCGCGCAGATCGACCATGAGGTTCAGGATGCCGGCCCGGATCGAGACGTCGAGCATCGACACCGGCTCGTCGGCCAGGATCAGCCTGGGCTGGACCGCGAGCGCCTGGGCGAAGCCGACGCGCTGACGCTGGCCGCCGCTCATCTCGTACGGGAACTTGCGTAGCATGTCGGTCGACGGCGTCAGCCCGACGACGTCGAAGACTCGCGCTGCCTCTTCCCTGCGCTGCGCCGCCCCAAGGTTCGGGCGGTGCAGTTGCAGGTTCCGCATGACTCCGTGCGAGACCCGGAAGACGGGGTTGATCGAGCTGTACGGATCCTGGAAGACCATGGGCACCTGGCCCCTATACCAGAGCAGGTCCTTGCGAGAATGGAAGCTGTGAACCGACCGGCCGCGGTAGTAGATCTCGCCGCGAGTCGGCTTGTAGGCCATCGCCAGCAGCCGCGCGACGGTGCTCTTGCCGCTGCCACTCTCGCCGACCAGGGCCACGATCTCGCGTTCCGCGATCGAGACGCTGACGTCGTCGACGGCGTGGAGCGTCTGCTTGGACAGGATCCCGCCCAGGTGGAAGTGACGCGTCAGGTCGACCGTCCGCAGGAGCGGCTCGGCCGCGTCGGCCGCCGTCGCCGTCGCCTGGGGATCGATGAGGCTGCGAGTCTCGGCCGTCATTCGGGTCGCCCCGGCTGCGCGGCCTCGTAGAGCAAGCACCGAACCATGCTGTCTCCGACCGAATAGAGGCCCGGCTGGCGGACGGCGCATTCCGGCATGGCCTGTGGGCAGCGGGGCTGGAAGCGGCAGCCGGCCGGCGGCCTGGCCAGGTCGGGCGGGCTACCGGGGATGCCGGTGAGGACGCGTCGAGGTCCGTGGATCGATGGGAAGGCGTCCAGCAGACCGACGCTGTAGGGATGGAGTGGCTTCTCGAACAGCGAGGCGGTCCTCGCAGCTTCGGCGATCTGGCCGCCGTACATGACCGCCAGGCGGGCCGAGTAATGGCTGACGAGCGACATGTCGTGGGTGACGAAGATGACGGCGAAACCGAGCCGGTCCTGAAGCTCCTTAATCTGGATCATGAGCGACCGCTGAGCCACGACGTCCAGGGCCGAAGTGGGCTCGTCCATGATCACGAGGTCCGGTGTGAACAGCAGGGCCATGGCGATCATCGCCCGCTGCCGCATGCCGCCGCTGAGCTGGTGCGGATAGCTGCGCAGGTGGACCGCGTCGACGCCCACGAGCTTGAGCACCTCGGCGGACCGGTTGCGCATTGCCTCGGCCGACATGTTTCCGTGGGCGGCCATGGCGTCCTTGAACTGGGCTTCGATGCTCTTCATCGGGTTGAGGGCGTTCATGGCGCTCTGCATAACCACCGAGTAGTCGCGCCAGCGCATGTGGCGCAGCTCGCTGGGGCTGAGCTGCACCATGTCGTTGCCCTTGAAGATGACGCTGCCGCCGGAGATCTCCGCGGGCGGCGAAAGGAGCTGGGCGATGGCGAAGAGGAGTGTCGACTTGCCGCAGCCCGACTCGCCGACTATGGCCAGGAACTCGCCCGCTTCCACGGTCAGGTCCACGTGATCGACGGCGCGGACGTCGCCCGAGTTGGTGACGTAGTCGACGCAGAGGTCTCGAACTTCAAGAATCGGACTTGGCACGCTGCCTCCTCACCGACCGCAGCGCGGGGTTGGCTATCTCGTCGAAGGCATAGTTGAGCAGGGCGAAGGCGGTCCCGAGCAGGGCCACGGCTGCGCCCGGCGCCAGGGCCCAGAAGGCGTTGCCGCTCTCGATGGCCCCGTTCTGCTGGGCGAAGTGGAGCATCGTGCCCCAGGTGATCTCGTTGCTGCTACCCAGCCCGAGGAACTGGAGGCCGGCCGCGGTCGCAACGGTGTAGACCGCCGACCCGAGGAAGCTCGCGACCACGAGCGAGAGCATGTTGGGCAGGATCTCGACGAGGATGATGTAGGGGCGCCGCTCGCCGCGGACCCGGGCAGCCTCAAGGAAGTCGCGGGTTCGGAGCGACAGCCCCTGGGCGCGCAGCTGGCGGGCCCCGAAGGCCCAGCCGGTCACCACGAGGACTGCAATGATCGCGACGGTGCCACTCCCCTCGAGGTAAGTGGACAGAACGATCAGCAGCGGCAGAGTGGGGATGATCAGGAAGATGTCCGTCAGGAGCGACAGCGAGCCATCGACGACGCCGCCGACGTAGGCCGCCGTCACGCCGACGAGGACCGAGATGAGGGTGCACAGCGCGCCCACCGAGACGGTGATGATCAAGGTGAGGCGCGTCCCCCAGATCAGCTGGGTGAAGACATCCTGGCCAACCTGAGTGGTGCCGAGCAGGTGGCTCCAGGATGGGCCGAGCTGCTGCTCGTAGATGGCGGCCTGCGGATCGCCGGGCGCGATCAGGCCCGGGAACGCAGCCACCAACACGATGATGGCCAGGAGCAGCAGGCCGATGGTCGCCTTGCGGTTGCGAAGGACCGCTCGAGAGAGGCGGCCGACGGCATCGCGATAGCCCTGATCGGCGGCCTGAGTCTCTGCGCCGGGTAGGAAGACCTGGGGGCTTGCCATCGGTCTACCTCACGCGTCGCGGGTGCGTGGGTCGAGCCACGCCGTCGCGAAGTCGGCCACGAGGACGCATAGCAGCACGGCGAGCGTATAGAACAGGAAGAGCGCTTCCTGCAGTGGCAGATCGTGGTTCGTCGTCCCGGTAAAGAACAAGTAACCCAAACCTGGATAGGAAAACGTGTATTCGACCAGGATCGATCCGCCGAGAATGAAACCGAGCTGCATGGCGAAGCCGGTGAGGTTGGGGAGGATCGCGTTCCGCGCGGAGTAATCGAGCATGATTCTCCACGGCGAGAGTCCCTTGGCCCGAGCCATCCGCACATAATCCTCGGACAGCGTACTCACCATGTTGTTGCGCATGGTGTAAATCCAGCCCCCCGCCGCCGTGACGACCAGGGTCACGCCGGGTAAGATCGCGTGCCCGATCACGTCCAGTACGAACGCAACGGATAGCGACGGCGTCTCGCCCACGGAATAGTTCGACGATAACGGGAACCACCCCAGGACTACGCCGAATATGAAGAGCAGCAGTAACGCGATGAAGAACACGGGGAACGTGGTGAGGATGAACAGCAGTGGCGACAGCAGGCTGTCGAGCGCGCCCCCGCGCCGCCAGGCGCTAACGATGCCCAGCAGCGTCCCGATGGAGAAGGCGATGACCGTCGTCACGCCCACGAGGCCGAGGGTCCAGGGCAGGCCACGCAGGATGACCGTCATGACCGGAACTCGGGCAGAGTCCAAGCCGAACTGCCCGGTCAGGCAGTTGCCCAGGTACTGGACGTAGCTGACGAGCAGGTTCTGGTCGTTGTTGACCCCGAACTCCACCTCGAGGGCATGGAGAGCCGACGGGTTGATGCCCTTGAAGTGAGAGAGCATGGCGGTTGCCTCATTCCCCGGCATGAGCCGGGGAATGAGGAAGTTGATCGTCAGAGCGGCCCACAGCGTCAGGAAGAAGAGACCCATTCTCCGAACTACGAATCGCATCAGGTCTCCTCAGGCCTCTTCTTCACGGACGCTCGAAATCACTTGGTCGGATACAGGTGCGTCAGCACGACGCCGTTGTCCGGCAGCGCCCACACCGCGGGCAGTGCGTATGGGTCGTCCTTGGTTGGCCAGCCGCCGATGCTGGTGGTGTCGTACTGATACCAGTCCACGCCTTCGCAGACCGGGATTACCGGCACGTATGTTGCCATCACGGTTTCGATCTGATGGATGATCGACATCTGGTCGGCGGCAGCCGACGACGCGTACTTGTTGAGCAGGGCATCGGTGGCATCCGACTTGTAGCGTGAGTAGTTGGTCGATCCGATGTTTGAGCTGAGGAGCATCTGGCGCAGTTCGTAGTACGGCAGTGGACCGCCGGTCTCTTCGCCGTATGCGAGCTGGAAGCTGCCACCCTGGAGATCGGTCGTGTATGTCCCGCTGTCCTCATCGATGATGTTCGAGATCTCGATGCCGGCAGCCTTCAGCTCCTGCTGGATGACCTGGACCGAAGAATCCCAGTCGGTGTAGCCGCTGATCGTCTTGATGGTGAAGGACAGTCGCTTGCCGCTGGCATCCTTGTATATACCATCGCTGCCCTTGGTGAAGCCGGCCGCCTCGAGGGTCGAGTCGGCCTTGGCGACGTCGAATGCAGTCGTATCGAGCGACTTGTCGTACCAGGACTGGTAGGTGGGCAGAACGATGCCCGTCTGGTTGGCGGCCGGCTCGTACCCGGACTCGCCCCGCTGTGAGACCTCAGAGCGATTGATGGCCAGTGCCATCGCCTGGCGCACGGCCTGGTTGCTCAGGAGCGGGTCCTCGAGATTGGGGAAGATCGAGACATTCAGCGTNNACCTCGGCGATCTGGGGCACGGGCTTGCCCGGCGCGCTCTGCCAGTAGCTGGCGTTGGCCAGGTACTTGATGTTGTTGTCAGTGCAGGCGCTCATCGTGTACGGTCCGGTCCCGATCGGGGCGGTGTCGGTGAACGTCTCGAGCTTGGTCTGGTCCTCGGTGGACCAAACATGCTGAGGCACGATCGGCGTCTGGTCGGCCACGTAGTAGAAGTACGTCTGGGCCGCGCCGGAGAAGGTGAAGACCACCTTGTCCGAGCCCGACAGCGTCACGTCGGTCAATGGCCCGCCGTCGGCCGCCCACAGGGCGTTCGTATCGATCGCCGCGTCGCCCTTCAGGGCGTCGAAGGTGTACAGGACGTCGTTGGCGCTGAACGGCTGCCCGTCACTCCACTTCACGCCGCTGCGGATGGTGAAGGTGAGCACGGTGTAGTCGGAGTTCCAGGAGGAGTCCGTCGCCAGCCACGGCGTGATCTTGTTCGAGCCGTCCGAGTTGGTCTGCAGCGCGTCCACGAACTCCAGCGGCTCGTAGATGAACCCGACGGACGTAAGGCTCACGGACGGGTTGTACGGGTTGAACTGGCAGGTCCAGGTGCTGCCGCTCTCGTTGTCGATAACAATCTTCCCGCCGACCTGACCGGTGTTGGCACCGCCGCCTGTGCCGGGGGTGGCCGTCGCGGTGCTGCCGCTGCAAGCAGCAACCAGCAAGCTGATCGCGATCATGAGCCTGGGCAGCTTCGAACGTCTCATTCGGGATCTCCCTTGGTTCTGGGCAGGCAGAGCTCCACCGGTTTGCCTCGTTCGTCGCAGGCCGGCAGGAACCTGGTTTCCGTGGTGCAGCAGGGTCAACTTGGCCTCCTCCTTTGAGCCCCCAGGGATGACGTTCGTGCAGCCGTCACGGCATTCAGCGGACGACCGCGCTGGGGGGCAGGTCGAGCGGAGTGACGGCACGAATTCGCGAGCCCGTTGACTCGACGAAGTAGCGCGCCCGTTCGGGCGAGACGACTGTGCGACTTGACTCGATTGGCTCCCCTCCGGTCGTGAAGGCGGTGCCGTCCAGCTGGATGGATGGCTTGCGGGTTCGGAGACCCAGCAGCGTTGCCTCCCGCGCGCTCGGCACGACCGCCGAGAGCGTCTCCTGCCGTCGTCCGATCGGGAGGTGGTAGTCGTTCTCCAGCACGTCCCACAGCGATTCCACGCCAAAGTCGTGGTCGAGCAGGCCGGGGAGTCTGTCTGCAGGCAGGCGCACCTGTTCGAGGAGTAGCGGCACGTTGTCCGCGCCCCGCAGCCGCTCTATGAAGTTGACGGAGCCGTCGACGGGGATACCGAGCGCAGCCGCGACGACCGGCGAGGCGCCTTCGATCCTGGCCGTGACGACGACCGTGTACGGCTCGTACCCCAGCGATCGAACCTCGTCGGCAAAACCTACCTGGCCGGCGATGTCGCGGACGATGGGGGGCTCGGTGACGAATGTGCCACGGCCGCGCGTCCTTTCGAGCCGGCCCTCGCGGGTCAGGTCGTCGAGCGCGCGACGAACTGTGATCAGGCTGCAGCCGTATCTGGCGGCCAGTTCCCGCTCCGTCGGGAGCTGATCGCCCGGTTTCCATTCGTTTGCAGCCAGCGCGGCCCGGAGATCCAGGTACACCTGATGGTGGAGTGGAACCGGACCCCGCTCCAGGCGGAACCGAGTCATTCCGTGTGGACCCTTTCGCCTCTGTGACTGGTAGGAATGGGGCCTGTCGCCTAGGTTCATGATAAAGTTATAATCAATTGGTCGGGCACGTCAAGTGGACGCCGAGCTTCTGAGGCCGGCGCGGAGGAGAATGGGACCAGCTGTGCAGGAATGGACGTTGGAGGTCGAGACATGGGCGTGAAGATCGCCGTGGTCGGCGGCGGCAGCACCTACACGCCGGAACTCGTGGAGGGCTTCTCGGTCCGGACGGATCGCCTCTCGATCGATGAGCTGGTGCTGCTCGACCCGGATCAGGATCGCCTCGAACCGGTCGGCGGCCTGACCCGGCGGATGCTCGACCGCATCGGCTGGACTGGCCGGCTCGTTACGACGTCGGACCGCTCGGCGGCCCTCGACGGCGCGGACTTCGTCGTGATCCAGTTGCGCGTCGGAGGCCAGGCGGCCCGGCAGGTCGACGAAACACTGCCCCATCGCTTCGGCATTCTCGGTCAGGAGACGACAGGGCCGGGCGGCCTGGCCAAGGCCCTGCGCACCGTCCCGCTTGTGCTCGAGATCGCGGAGGAGACCGCCCGACGCGCCGCGCCCGGAGCCTGGATCGTCGACTTCACCAACCCCGTGGGCATCGTGACGCAGGCGTTGCTCGACTCCGGGGCCCGGGCGCTGGGCCTCTGCAACGTGGCCATCGGCCTGCAGCGTCGAATGGCGGCCAACTTTGGGGTGGAACCGGACCGGGTCGCTCTCGAACACGTGGGCCTCAACCACCTGACCTGGGAGCGGGCCGTTCGCGTCGACGGCGTGGATCGATTGCCGGAGATGCTGGACCGCGATCCCGCCCAGATCGCCGACGAGATCGGCCTGCCCGTGGAACTCATCTCCGAACTGCGGGCCATCCCTTCCTACTACCTGCGCTACTACTACTGCCGGTCCCAGGTCCTCGAAGAGCAGCTCAGCGAGCCGTCTCGTGCCGAGGAGGTCATGGAGATCGAGCGTGGACTGCTCGAGATGTACCGCGATCCGAACCTGAACACGAAGCCCAAGCTTCTCGAGAAGCGGGGCGGCGCCTTCTACAGCGAGGCCGCGGCCCAGTTGATCGCGTCGCTCCATGCGGGAACGGGCGATATCCAGGTGGTCAACGTCCGGAACGGCGGAGCCCTGCCGGGCCTGCCCGACGACGCAGCGGTCGAGATCCCGGCACGCATCGACCGGGACGGCGCCCATCCGCTGCCGCTCGAGCCGATGGCGCCCGAGATCCGAGGCCTGGTCCAGGCGGTAAAGGCGTATGAGGATCTGGCCGTCGAGGCGGCCATCAAGGGTGATCCGATCCTGGTCGAGAAGGCGCTGCTGGCTCATCCGCTTGTCGGGCAGCACGCCATCGCCGAGCCTCTGGCCGCCGCTCTCATCGCCGCGAACGAGAAGTACCTGCCGCGCTTCTTCCGCTGAGGGCGGCCCCCCCGGCGCCCGCGGCGAGGGGGCCCTTCGGAACCGCGCGGTTGTGACCGCCGGCCCGGTCGAATGGGCCCTACGGGCGGAAGGAAGCCGCTCGGTCGCCCTGTAGACTCCGACGCTCAGCCATCAACTAACGGTCATCACCTGACCATTCGAGAGTCGGCTGGTGTCCGGCCCTCGAGCCGCGCCAGGACGCACGCCCGGGCGTCCAGGTTCGGCTCGGTGATCGCCAGCATTCAGGAGCAGCCTCATGATCGGTGCGCTAGTCGCAGCCTTCTTCTCTGGCGTGACGCCAGTCGTCGCCGGCCGCGCCATCAGACTCATCGGTTTCGTGCGCGCCAACGTGATCCGGCTCTCGTTCGCCGTCGTAATCCTGGGCGTCTGGGCCTTCGCCTTCGGCCAGGGCCTGCGCGGCCAGACGCTCCTGTTCGTCACCGCCGGTGCGATCGGCTTCGGCATCGGCGGCCTGTCGCTGCTGGCGGCCCTGCCCCGGCTCGGCGCGCCGCTCGCGTCGCTCGTCGAAGAGACGGTCGCCGCGCCGGTTGCGGCCGTCGTGGCCTGGGTCTGGTACTCGGACAAGCTGACCACGAGCCAGATCGCATTCTGTGCAGTCATTCTCATCGGCGTCGTGATCGGGCTGCTGCCATACGTTCGGGCCAGCCTGGGCAAGGGCCTTGCTTCGCGGAGCGTGGCCATCGGTATCGGGCTGGCTCTGCTCGCTGCGGCCGCCCAGGGCGTCAGCTTTGCCGCTACCCGGAACGGAATGCTGATCATGAAGGCGGCTCACACTCCGCCCGATGTCATCACCGTCGCGTTCCAGCGACTCCTCGGCGGCTTCGCGGTCGCTATCGTGGTCTACGTCGTGGCCCGCTGGGTGTGGCGCAGGACGTGGGGCTTCAGCGCGGCCGACGGCTCCGAGAAGGCGGTCCTGAGCTCCGACGGCGGCAAGCTCACGACGAGGCCGCTCTTCTGGGGCACTCTCAACTCGTTCACCGGCCCGATCCTCGCCGTAACCGGCTCGGTCTGGGCGCAGCAGACCATGAACGCCGGCCAGGTCCAGTCGATCGTGGCCATGGCGCCGCTCATCAGCGTGCCCTTCGCCTTCTGGCTCGAAGGCCACAAGCCGCCGCGCCTGTGGTACCTCGGTGCAGCCGTCGCGATCGTCGGGCTGGTGCTGGTCGACCTCAACAGCTAGCCCGCCGGCACGGCGCGGTCAGCGAGTACCTCGCCGCCTGCCAGCGACGGGGCACCGCGGGATGGGGGTTCGGGGCCGCGCAGCGCGGATTCTGGCCAGATTCCAATCGGGGTAGCACGAGTCCGGAATGCCGCCACGAGCGGGCCACGATTCCGGCCTCCCAGGCTCGAATTCGGGGTCGAATCGGCGGCCAAGGCGGAATCTGCTCCATCCAGGGTCGAAATGGCGCGCCTCGGAGCACCCAACGCACGCGCAACGGACGGACCCATCTGGACTGCTGCTACCCGGGTTGGCAATTGTCCAGATTGCCGAAAGGGGACGCGCCCCGCGGCACTCCTCGGGCGCGGGACCTCAGCCGGCGCTTTCGGACACGCCGAGCAGGATCCTGTGGAGCTCGCCCTCACACTCGGTGCGGCCGATGCCGATGACCTTGTCGCCCTGGCGCAGCTCGGTGTCTGATCGAACCGAGAGAGCCCGCTCCTCGCGGATGACCGCGAAGATCGAGCAGCCGTCGGGGAGATCCAGGCTGCCGGCCAGCTGACCGACCGCGGGCGATCCCTCGCGCAGCTGCGCCTCGACCAGCTCGAGCTCGCCGCCGCCCAGGACCGCCAGATGAAGCAGTTCGTGGACCGGAATGTCGGCTTCGATGGAGCCCAAAATCATCCGCGTCGGAGACACGATCTCGTCGACGCCGAGATGCTTGAAGAGCCCCTCGTTCTTGGGGTTGTTCACCCGGGCGATCGTCCGCGGCACGTCGAAATGGTGCTTGGCCATCTGGCAGATGACGAGGTTGTCCTCGTCGTCGCCCGTGACCGCGGCCACGATGTCGGCCCGATTCGCGCCGGCCTGGCCCAGGTACTTGCCCTCACAGCCGTCGTGGGAGATTACGACCGACCCGATCTCCTCGGTTATCTGGGCGGCGCGAGCCTTATCCCGCTCCATGATCGCGACCTCGTGGCCCGACCCCATGAGTTCGCGGGCCAGGTAATACCCCACCTTGCCGCCGCCAACGACGATGACGAACACGACGACCTCCTACCCGCGCTCAGCCGCGCGTGCGCCGAAAGCCGAGCCGCCGGGCCCGGACCGCGTCGGCCTCGCTGGTGTTGACAGTGGGACGGCCGGCTGGTTCGGCTGGGCCCCGTGCGGTCCGTGCCTCTGCCGACGGAAAGGCGGGGTTCTCGATGGATGGGGCGGACGGATGCGGATGCTCGTGCCCTGGCGTCTCGGGGATGTCGATGCCGGGACCCGTCTGCATCGTCAGGTTGAGGTAGGTCGCCACGGAGTCGACCATGATGTTGGTCCGGCATAACGTGACCACACCCAGCTCGGCGTAGGCCGCAGCTCGGACCGGGTCGTTGATCTTGGCGATCACCTGCGGGATGGCGAACGACTCAGTGGCCAGCTGGGCGGCCATGATGTTGCGGTTGTCCCCCTGGGTGAGGGCCAGGAAGATGTCGGCGCCCTGGGCGCCCGATCGTCGCAGAACCTCTTCGTCCGTTCCGTCGCCGCGGACCGCAGCGCCCTTGAACGTCTCCGGAAGCCTGTCGAAGGCGGCGGTCCGGATGTCGAAGATGATGACCTCGTGCCCGTCCCCGTCGAGGTTCTCGGCCAGCGTCGACCCGACGCGGCCGCAACCCACGATCACGATCTTCATTTCGACTCCTCGCCCATCGGCTCACGCACCACCCACACGGCGCAGGGGGCGTTCTGGAATGCGTAGGGGACGGCCCGTCCGATGGCGAAGTCACCGCCGAAACGGGTTCGATAGGGTAGGCCCAGGATCAGCAGATCCGCGTTGCGAGCCACCGCCTCGTCGACGATTGCCGCGCCGACGTCGCGAGCCTGCACGAGCACCGACTCGAGCTTGCCGTGCATCGTCTCGGCGATGCCCTCGGCCGCGTCGAGCACCCGCTGGGCCTCTTCGGTGGCCACGTCGGCGTCGAGTGGCTGAGTCCAGTCGAGCTCGACCACGTGAACTGCGATCAGCTCGGCGCGAGCCTGGCGGCCGACTTCCAGGGCCAGACGAACAGTGGCCTCGTCGACGGAACCGCCGCTCAGCGCGATAACGGCGCGCCGGAAGACGGGGGGATTCGCCTCGGGCACCGGACCTCCGAACTAGAATCGCGGCATCGACCGCGTACGAGCGGGAACGATACCACCGGCCCACCGGAACGTACGGGCCGAAGGTAAGCAGACGAAACAATCCGCTGGTGAGTCGGCCCCTGGCCGTTTGGCCTTATGTTCGCGCCGTTCGGCCCCTCAGCCCGCGGCGGACGGCCCGCGTCCGTTGTCGGCGGCGACGAGCGTGCCCGCCGGCTCGATCTCTGCGGCCACGGCCGCGGCTCGGGCTTCGTCGCGCCGGTACGGAACGTTGATCACGACCGTGTGGGCGCGGCCGAGAAGAGTGGCGCGAAGCTGCTTGGCGGCCTGGTTGTACAGGACCCTCTCCCACCAGCTGCGGGCGACGTATTCGGGGATCAGAACGAAGGTGATCGGCGACTCGAGCTCGGACGGCCAGGTCCGATCGAGAACGTCCAGGTAGGCGACCATCGGGGCGATGAGAGCCCGATACGGTGACTCGACCACGACCAGCGGCACATCGGGAACGGCCTGCGCCCAGCGCTCCCGAACCTCGTCGCTCCTGGCGGTGTCGTCGGAGACGTATACGGCTCGGATGTCCGTGGTTATCGACCGTGCCACGTTGAGGGCCTGGACCACAGCCCGGTTGACGCCCGAGATCGGGATGACGACCCGATTGTGGCGGTGCGGCTGTGGCACGGCGGCGTCGGGTCTCATCTCGAGCTGTCGAGCCGAAGCGGCGTACTGGTGCCTGATGAACATCATCATGGCGATCAGGGCCGGGATGAAGACCAGGACCAACTTGGCCCCGGCATCGAACTTCTCGTAGGCCACGACCAGGAAGACGACGCCGGTCAGGACGGCGCCGACACCGTTTACGACGCTCCGCCAGGCCCACCCGGAACTCCGCTCCTTGCGCCAGTGGATGACCATGCCGGCCTGCGACAGGGTGAAGCAGATGAAGACGCCGACCGAGTAGAGCGGGATCAGCGCGTCGACCGAGGCATCAAAAGCCCACAGCATCGCGATCGATACCGCCGCCAGGATGACGATGCCCCAGGAGAAGGCCAGCCGGTCGCCACGGAAGGCGAACTGGCGCGGCATGCAGTCGTCCTTGGCCAGAATCGCGGCCAGGCGCGGGAAGGCGTTGAAGCTCGTGTTGCAGGCCAGGAAGAGGATCAGGGCGGCGCTTACCTGCAGCAAGATGAACAGGAAGCCTCCGCCGAAGACGGCGTTGCCCACCTGGCCCAGAACGGTCGGGCCCTGAGCAGTCGTGGCCTGGACGCCGTACTGAAGGCCGACGAACGTCAGCCCGATGAAGATGACCCCCAGCAAGACGGCCATGATGATCAGCGTGTTGGCGGCGTTCTTGGCCTCGGGCGGCTTGAAAGCGGGCACGCCGTTGGCTATTGCCTCGACGCCGGTGAGCGCGACGGACCCGCCGGCGAACGCCTTGAGGACCAGCAACAGCGTGAAGGCCTGCACGCCGGGCGTCTCTGCGAATGCCGGCGCGTCGAGGTGGTGGGCTGCGCCGGTGGCGGTGTTTACCAGGCCCACGCCGATCGCAAGCAGGGCCATGCCGACGAACAAATAGGTCGGGATGGCGAAGATGTTGCCCGACTCGCGGATGCCCCGGAGGTTGGCCGCCGTCACCAGGATGATGACCAGCGCACCCAGTTCCACCTTGTAAGGCTGGATGACCGAGAAGGCCGTGCCCAGGTTGGCCAATGCCGAAGCGCTGGACACCGCGACGGTCATGACGTAGTCGACCATCAGCGCGGCGGCGGCGATGAGGCCGAAGTTGGGGCTCAGGTTCTCTCTGGCGACTACATACGCGCCACCGCCGGAGGGGTAGCCGCGGCAGACCTGGCGGTAGCTGAAGGCGACGATCGTCAGCATCAGCGCGATCGCGGCCGCGACGAAGATCGACCAGGTCATCCAGGCTACGCCGGCCAGGATCAGGACGCGCAGGATCTCGTCGGTGGCATACGCGGATGACGATATGGCGTCAGAACTGAAGATCGGGAGCGCCAGCTTCTTCGTGAGGCGCTCTTCGACGTCTTGCTGGTTCGTCAGCGGCTTGCCGAAGACGAAGGCTCGGACGCGGGCGATGCGCCGGCCGACGACAGTCGTCGGTGTACTTGCCGCTGCCTTGGCGATCATCGTGCCCGGGCCCGCATAACGGAAAAAGGCCGAATGCGGTCGATCGACCACCACGCGTCGGTCGCCGAGCTTGCGACCATGGAGAGGTGGGCGGGGAGCGGTCATCGAGCGCACGTTCCTCTGGCAGGGGTTCCGATCGTCTTGGGCAACGTTCGCGGCACCTCGGGCGCCGACACTCCGCGCGCCCGTGCCCAGCCGGACGCGGCCGTTCGGCGGAACCGCGTTAGGCTAGCACGCCATTCGGCGGCCCGAAGCCGTACCTGCGGTTCGATTCGAGTGGCCCGGTGGCCCCCATCGGCACCCCTCGAATTGGCGGGCCGGAGGCCGTTTGACCCGCCCGGCGGACGATCGACTCGGGGCTGGGGGATGGGCCGGCCGATCGGGGCGGGCACCATCAACGCCCGTGACGCAGTCGTCGGGCCAGCCGGGGCGGCAGGCCGGCCGCCAGCATCGCCTTCTGAGTGGCGTCGATGTCGTATGCCACTCGTTGCCAGGTGGCCCGGCTGGCGGAAGTGTCGAGGATCAAGTAGCTGGCCGTCGGATCGCCGTCGCGCGGCTGGCCCACGCTGCCCGGGTTCAAGAAGGCGCGCCGCTCGTCCAGCCGGAGCCCGCTCTCGGGAGCCACGGCCACCTCCTCGACGCGGCCCCGCCTCTCGCGAAAGACGGTCGGGACGTGGGTGTGGCCGATCAGGCAGTAGCGCGACCCGAAGGCGGCCAGGTTCTCCAGGGCCGCGAACGTCGAGTCGAGGTATTCCCAGATCCGTTCGCGCGGGCTGCCGTGGACGAGCGTGAAGTCGGTGCCGTCCGGCGTCAGCAGCTCCGGCAGGGTTTCGAGGTAGGCCAGCGTTGCCGCGTCGACATGGGCGCGCGTCCACTCAGCGGCGATGCGGGCGTCGGGGTTGAAGCCCTCGAGCGACTCACCGCCGCAGACGGCGTCGTCGTGATTGCCTTTGACGCCGATCGCGCCGATCTGGCGCAGCCGCTCGACGACGCCCACCGGCTCCGGTCCGTAGCCCACCACGTCGCCCAGCTGCCAGACCGCGTCCACCGTGCCGATAGACCCCAGGACCGCATCGAGGGCCCGCAGGTTGGAGTGGATGTCGGATAGGACGGCGACCAACATGGCCGCCCCTAGAGTGGACGCCGGCTGCGCGCGGCCGGGTCGCGAGGGAATTCAGGCGGCGTCTCCGCCTCCTTCCGGACCACCGCCAGAACGTGGTCCTCCAGCCCGGGCACCGTCACGTCCTCCACCGTAACCAGGCGGCCGCGCAGCTGGTGCAGGGCTCGCTCCGCCGCGGCGAGCTCATCGTCGCAGGGGCGGCGCTTCCAGGCCACCAGGATCCCGCCGACCCGAAGCAGCGGTAGGGAGACCTCGGCCAGATCGGCCAGGTCCGCCACTGCCCGCGCCACGACGGCTCCCCAGCGACCACGGTGGCTCGGATCCGCGGCAAGTGCCTCGGCTCGCGCGGCAAACACCGTCACGCGATCGCCGATTTCCAGGGCCTCCACGACCGTGGCCAGGAAGCGTGCCTTCTTGGCGACAGACTCGACGAGCAGCGCCCGACGTGCCGGGAGCCCGATGGCCAGCGGGATGCCCGGGTAGCCGCCGCCGCTGCCGAGGTCGACGAAGTCGTCGATGCCGGCCCAGCGCAGCAGCGGAACGGCGGTCAGGCTGTCGAGGACGTGCTCGCGAGCGATCAGTTCGGGCTCGCGGATCCCGCTCAGATTGATCGCCTGGTTCCACGCGAGCAGCAATCGGACGTGGTCGCCGATCGCCTCGAGCTGCGCCTCCGACAGGCCGGACGATGCCGCTCCGGTCGCCTCGACCTCCGCCCCGGGGTCGGCGCCCCGGACTGCCGCCCCCAGACCGGCGCGGATCGTGGCCAGGTAAGCCTCAGGCAGCGGCTCCAGGCCGTTAACGCACGTCGGGAGCGGATCGCGGCCTGGAGGTGGGGTCATCCGTGGACTCCCGTTCCTCACGGTCGCGCCGCTCCCGGCGTTGGCTCTTCTCGCACCCGGCGTCCCTCGGTCTTCCCGCGCTGGTCCAGTCTCCGGCCGGGTTTCCCCAGGCCCCTCGCCGACGCGGTTACCCATGTGACGGTCCGCAACTGCGGTGCGGATGGCGGACAGTAGGCGCCATCCCTTAGGCAGTCAACGAGGTTTTCCACCAATTTCGGCCACTCATCCACGAAAGTGGACAACTCTCTACGCCGAAGGACGTAGGTGGAAGAATCGACATTCGCTGAGCGGAATCGCTGGGACTGGCGACCGACTCAGACGCGCGGGTTCCGGACGGGCTTCCCGAGCGTGCGGCGGACGACGTCGAGAACCTCCTCGATGTACCGCTCTGGATCTCCCTGCTCCGCAGCCGTCCGGACGCAACCCTGGACGTGGTCTTCGAGGATCAGCAGCGCGACCGAGTCGACGGCGGCCCGAAGCGCGGCGGTCTGCTGAAGGATGTCGATGCAGTACTCGCGCCGCTCGATCATCCGCTCGATGCCCCGCACCTGGCCCTCGATCCGCTTCAGCCGGCGCACCAGGATCGACTGGTCGCGCGAATACGAGTGTCGGAAGGTACCGCTCGTGTCAGACCCACCGTCCTCAGCGGGGCTCGACTCGAGAACCGCGGAAGAGGAACCGGCTCTGGCCTTCGGGTCGAACGACTTGATGGGGTCGATCCGGACGTTGGTCCGGGCAGACGATTTGTCGGCAAGTCGGTCGGTGTCGCGCGCGTCCGTGTGCTCGTCTCCTCATACGTATCGATTGTCGTCACCGTCAATATACCCCCTGGGAGTATCTAGGGGGAGATCGGCGCGTCGGGCCACCAAGAAAGCGCCCTGGCCGGCCCGCACACGCGTCGGCGCCTGGCAGGCTGTCTTCAGACCCCTCCGAATGCCCCGAGCGGATAGACTTGGAGGGTGGATCCGCGAGAGCAGGCTGAGCACGGGCTGGGCGGCGTGACCGACGTGGCGACGACTCCCAGTCAGCGATCGGACTATGGCTTCGCCCACGCGAGCGAGGCCGAATTTGGTCGGATCCTCGACTTCTACCAGGTCGCCTGGGAGTACGAGCCGACCGTCTTCGCGATCCTGTGGGACCTCGATGGCAACGTCCTGGAAAGCTTCGCGCCCGACTTCTACCTGCCCGACCTCGAGCTCTTCATCGAACTGACGACGCTTCAGCAGCGGCTGGTTCGAAAGAAGAACCGCAAGGTCCGCCGGCTGCGCGAGCTGTACCCGGGGCTGCGAATCAAGCTCTTCTACGCGCGTGACTTCCGAGCCCTGATGCTCAAGTACGGCCGGGCCGCACTCGTCTCCGAGCTGAGCGGTACTCTGGGCCAGGTGACGTCACGTCAGGAGGCGGAGGCGTCGGTCGAGCCGGGAGACCGATTGGACGGGCTCGATCGATCCAGCAGTCGGAGCGGCGAGCTCGGTCCGCCAGGTTCGAGCGTCGAGCCGCACCCCAATCACGAACGCCGCTCGCGCGCCTCCCGTCGACGCGCCGTGCGGAAGGCCGCGGCATCTACGTTACAGGCACCCGCCACGTGATCAAGAGGTAGCGATGAAAGTCTCTCAGGACCTCGTCTCCGACATCGGCGAGGTGCTGCTTACCGAGGAGCAGATCGCGGCCAAGGTGGCCGAGCTCGGACAGAGGATCACCGCCGACTACGCCGGCCACGAGCTGACTCTGGTCAGCGTGCTCAAGGGATCGCTGCCGTTCATGGCGGATCTCATGCGTCGCATCAGCCTCCCGGTCCGGATCGACCTCATGGAGGTCTCGAGCTACGGCGGCAATGCGACCGAGTCGTCAGGGCTGGTCCGCATCCTCAAGGACCTGAGCGCGCCGATCGAAGGCCGCGACGTTCTCCTCGTCGAAGACATCATCGACACCGGCTTGACTCTCAACTACTTGCTGCGCTACCTCAAGGGCAAGAACCCGCGCTCGATCAAAGTCTGCTCGCTGCTGGACAAGCCGGCGCGGCGACTGGTCGAATTCCCGCTCGACTATGTCGGATTCGAGATCCCGGACGCCTTCGTCGTGGGGTATGGTCTCGACTTCGGGGAGGTTTACCGGAACCTCCGCTTCGTGGGCGTGCTCCGCCCCGAGGCCTACGAGTCGTGAGGAGGCCAGGATGAACTACACCTCGGCCACACGCGGTCACTGGCTCGTCGCCATCGGCGCGATCGTGATCGTGGGCTCGACCATGCTGCAGTGGTGGCAGATCGGCGGCGGGCCCGGCGAACTCGCTCAGACTTCGGGGATTGGCATCGCCGACGGCCGAGTCTTCCTGATGTTCCTGTTGTCCGTCGCGAGTCTGCTGCTCGTGACGCTGCCCTTCGCGTCGGAGAAGCCGGTTCCGATCGATCACCCGGTTTCGTACCTGGCGCTCTTCGCCACGATGCTGATCGCCTACTTCTGGCGGTTGGTCGGCCTCGCCCAGATCCAGTTGAAGCCGTGGCCGGTGGTCCAGACGCAGCTCCTGCCGTGGCCTCCTCAGCGAGGCGTTGGCCTGTGGCTCGCGGCGGTTGGTCTCGTCGTATTCGCCCGCGGCGTGTTCGAAGTCTTCGAGGAGCGCCGCCGCCGCCTCTATTAGGCCATCGTCGACGGTCGAACTCGTGCGGTCGGAACGCCGGGAACGAGAGTTCGTGCGGTTGACACGGTTGCCGTATAGTGTGTGTCTGGCGAGGCGGAGCACCTGCACGGTCGCCGACACCCGAGGCGTGGCTGTCGAGCGGGGAACCGTTCGCCACTCCGAGAGCTCCGGCACTGCGGCAAGCGACCCAGGCTATCCTGGCCGTCGCGGGTAGTGCGATCGCCCTCTCGTCTTGAGGTTCGTCTGTTCGAGTGGAGTACCTGGTAAGGCAGGCCCGAATCACCGATGTCGATCGGTTGTACGCGCTATGCGCGGAGAAAGGGGCCGTGCCTGGTGGCGACTCACCGATCGACGCGATCGGCTTGTTGCGCCAGCTTGTTTACCTGCCGAATGCGAGTGTTGCGCTCGTGGAGGCGGGTCGCCAGCTTGTAGGTGGCGCGGTGCTCGGCCTTCGACCATCGGTCAGAACCGGCGGCTTCGTCGGTACCGTCGATGTGCTGGTTGTCGCGAACGGACAAGACGGTGAGAAGATCGCCGAGTTGCTGATCGAAGAAATGATGCACTCGGCACGAAGAAAGGGCTGCACATCGGTCGAAGTCATGTTGACGCCGGATGTCGAGCACCTCTCGAGCTGGCAGGGTCATGGCTTCACGAAGTCAGCCACCAACATCTACAGAGCGCCGGTCGCCGCCAGGGCGTCAACCGGGCGCTGAGTTACAACCGAGGCAGCCGCGCAGGAGCCAGCTGAGACTGGCTAGGGAGCGCCGCGCTTCAGGTGATATGTCCGACGATGCGTCGCCGGTCGCACAATCAAGGAGTCCATTTGTGAGCAAGAACGTCGCTGTCTTCGTAGACGTGGCGAACATTTTCTACGCGGCGAAGGCGGCGGGCGCGGACATCGACTACGTCACGTTGCTGAAGGCC
This sequence comes from Chloroflexota bacterium, assembly GCA_003142755.1. Taxonomy (GTDB): domain Bacteria; phylum Chloroflexota; class Limnocylindria; order Limnocylindrales; family CSP1-4; genus Fen-1039. The sequence goes on from PLNK01000066.1 coordinate 24,369, forward strand.
GCCGTGGCCGGGCGTGATTTCGTCCGCGCCTATGCATATACGGGGCTCGACCCGGAAAACGAGAACCAGCGCAACTTCCATTCCTTCCTCGCCCGCCACGGCTACAAAGTGGTGAGCAAGGACATTCGCAAGTACGGCGACGGCAAGGTCAAGGCCAACCTGGATATCGAGCTTGTCGTCGACATGATGAAGACGGCTCGAAACCTGGACGTGGCAATCGTCGTCAGCGGCGACGGCGACTTCGCCCCGGCCATCCGCGCAGTCCAGGAGATGGGCGTGCGTGTCGAGGTCATCAGCTTCCGGGGCAATACCAGCTCCGATCTGATCGAGGTTGCCGACGCCTTCTACGACATCACCCAGATGGCCCGAGTCGACCGCGATTCCGCGCGCTCCGGCCGGCGCGTCGCCGGGGACGACGAGGACCTCTCGATGACCGAAGTCCCCGACAAGCAAACCGAGGGTCGCGGCGGCCGACGCGGCCGTGGCCGCGGTCGCGGCCGTGGCGAAGGCGTGGACGAAGTTGCTGTGGTCGACACGCACTCGACCCGGCCCGCCGCCCGCGGCGTCGCCGCGCGTACCACTCTGCGTCCCGCCGCCGGTGGACGCCTCGTGGCCCTGCCCGGCGAGAAGCTTTCTCGAGCGACAGAAATCGAAGAAGGCGAGCCGCTCGCCGACGAGACGCTCGAGGAGACGGCAGCCGAAGTCATCGAAGGGGCCGACGGCCAGGCGGCCGACGGCGACACTGAAGCCGGTCACCGCCGCCGCCGCCGCGGTGGTCGCGGTCGTGGCCACGGTCGATCGCAGACCCCCGGCGAGGCAGGCGAGGCCGGCGAGGGCGAGGCCGGCGAGGGCGAAGCCGGCGAACCCGAAGAGGGCGAGACGGTGGCTCCACCGGCACGAACCAACCAGTTCGGGTCCGTGTGGGACTCGCAGATTGGAATGGACAGCCGGCCGGCGCGTCTGACGCCGGTCTCTCCGGATGAGGACGACTATGCCGAGCCGGAGATCCCCGAGTACCTGCTCGCCGAACGCCGTCGTGGCGGCGCAAACGGCAATCGCGGTGGCCGCGGTCAGGGAGGTGGCCGCGGTGTGCGGAGCGCCTACGCCTCGGCTGTGGAACGCGAACGCTACGGCCGTTCGTCCACGCCACGCTTCTCCGAGCCTGTTCGCCAGGCCCAGCCCCAGCCGCAGCGACGACGCGATGAGCGGCCGCCGCGCCAGCAGCCCCTGCCGCAACAGCATCGCGGCGGTGGCGGAGCGCCCCGCAGCAGTGGTCGCGACTCGGCCGAGCCGTGGAGCGAGGTTCCGCCGGAGCTCGAGGAGATCCTCCGAGCCCAGCTCGCGACCAAGTTGAGCCGGCCGAGTGGCGGCGACGCCGCTCCGGCTCGTGCAGCCGCGGCCCCAGCCGGGAATGCCGCTTCCGAGGCCGAAGCCGGCGAGACTGCCGCGCCCAAGGCCGCAACCCGACGTGGCGGACGCCGCAAGCCGGCTGAAGCCGACGAAGGCGCCAGCCAGGCCGAACCGACCGGCGAGCAGGAAGCTCCGGTCGAGAAGGCTAAGCCNNGACGTCGCCGAGACTGCCGCACCCAAGAAGCGAGCCCCGGCCCGTCGCAAGACGGCCGCAGCCGCGGAAGCCGCGGGCGAGGCGTTGGCCGGTGGCAGCGAGCCGACCGGCGAATAGCCGGCCGGCACCAGCCACGGAGCGGCGGCGTCCGTCTCGCCGACGGCCGCCGCGGCAGCCTCGCCGACCATGAAGAACGCCGCGACGCGCGGCCAACCCCGCGCCACGGCCGAGATCGACTCGATGATCCTCGGCCGGGCGCCTCACGCCGTGATACTCGTGGGCCCGGGTTCTGTCGGGAAGACGACGCTTGCCCTGGATCTGGCGGCCGGCCTCTTGTGCACCGATCCGGATCCGGGCTCGCGACCGTGCCGCGTTTGCCGCGGCTGCCGCCAGGTGGCCTCGGGCAACCACCCCGATCTGCACCGACTCGCCCCCGAAGGTCCCGGCGGGCAGGTTCGGATCGGCAAGGCCACCGACCCGGAGCCCGGCACGGTCCGCCACCTGATCGGCGAGCTGGCGCTGCTGGCCATGGAGGGCGGGGCCCGGGTGGCGATCGTCGAGCAGGCCCATCGCCTCAATGAAGACGCCCAGAACGCCCTGCTCAAGATGCTCGAGGAGCCGCCGCCGGGCGTCACCATCGTTCTCTGTGCCGATGACGAGGAATGCCTGCTGCCGACGGTTCGATCGCGCTGCGTTCGAGTCCGGCTGGGAGCGGTCGGCGGCCGCGAGATCGAGCGCTGGCTGGGCGAGCTCGGCGTCGCCGACGCGCCGCGCGCCGCCCGACTGGCACGACTGGCCGATGGACGGCCGGGCCTGGCCCTGGCCTACGCGAGATCGGTCGACGCGGAACGGCTCCGCGGTGAGATCGCGAGAGGGATTCTGGATCTCCTTGGCGCGGGCCGGCAGGCTCGATTGGCCACTGTCCGCGAACTCATGAAGTCCGCCGCCGCACTCGACGGTGCCCTGAACGAGACGCGCCGTGTTGCCGCCCGCGATGAGGCAGGGGTGGCATCCGGTCCGGCGCGCGGCCGGAAGGGCCGGGCCGCGAAGAATGCCGTGGCGGACGCGGCCGACCAGCCCGCAGCCGACGAAGCGTCCGCCGACGGGGCCGCTCCCAAACTCGCGGCCGCCGACCGGCGTGCGGCAGCCGCCAC
>PLNK01000066.1:27102-38195 GCA_003142755.1 Chloroflexota bacterium
GATGTCGTGGCCCTGAGCTGGCCGCGTGTCGAGGCCATCGCGGCGTCGACTGCGACCGCGGCGACAGCGACGAGATGACGCGTGGCGAGATGGCCCGCCTCGAGGCCAGCGTCAGGGGCCGCGTCCATGGCGTCGGCTTTCGCTATCACGTCGTCTCGCGAGCCGATCACCTTGGCCTCACCGGCTGGGTCTCCAACGAGCAGGACGGCAGCGTCCACGTCGTAGCCGAGGGCCCCAGGGCGGACCTGGAGCGGCTGCTTGAGGAACTGCGCGAGGGCCCGGCTTCGGCGATCGTCGAGTACGTAGCGGAGAACTGGCTGCCCTATACCGGCCACTGGGGCAGCTTCGGTATTCGCTCGGCCGGCCATCGCGGCGACTGACCGCCAGATCGGGGCGTGCCGGCGTGCCTGGACCGGGCGCCTAGTATTGGACTCGGCCGCGACTGAACGAAACGGCCCGGCTGCGTCGTCATATCACGCATGGGTGAGATCGCAGTCGAGGGATCTATGAGGGCGGACCCGGGCCACATGACGCTCGTCGGGGGAGGCAAGGTGGATGCTTTTGGGGCGCTGACGACGCGTCATCTCGACCAGGCATACCGGTTGGCATGGGCGATTCTGGGCAACGACCAGGAGGCCCAGGACGCCACCCAGGATGCCCTGACCGTGGCCTGGCGCGAGCGGCGGAAGCTGCGCGACCCCGACAAGCTCGAGGCCTGGTTCAGTCGGATCCTGGTCAACAAGTGTCGCGACCTGCTCCGGACCAGGGCGAGAAGTCGAATCCAGCCGCTCGATCTGGCCCGCCAGCCGTGGGTCCCCGACGGCACCGAAGCCACCGTGAACCGCGACGAGCTCGGCCGGGCCCTCGAGTCGCTGAACCCTGACCAGCGGATCGTGGTCGTGCTGAGGTTCTGGGCGGATCTCACCATCGACGACATAGCCGAACGCCTGGGCGTGCCCTCCGGCACCGTGAAGTCGAGGCTTCACAACTCGCTGCACGCTCTCCGCGCGACCCTGGAGGACCCCCGATGAATGACGACGAGTTGGGCCAGCATCTCCATGACGAGCTCCACGCCCGGGTCCGCCCGCCGGCGTACGCGCCCGAGCAGCTGCACGAGCACATGCGGAACCTGGGATCGATGGATTCGATTCGCGAGCCCCTGTCCGGCCAGAAGGGTCACACCCTCCGCAACTTGTTCGCGTTCGCGGCGGCCATCGCTGTGGTCACTCTGATAGGGAGCGGCCTTCTGACCTGGCAGGGAACGCCCCCGGGTTCGGGCGTGCAGTTGACTCCGACCCCCGCCGTCGCGGTTCCCGTGTTTGGCGGACCCGCAATCACGTCCGTTGGTCGGGTCGATGCGAATGTGGCCTGGGTCGTGTCGTCGTCGACGGATGCGTCGAATGGAACCGTCGAGTCGCTGCGGATTACGCAGGACGGCGGGTCCACCTGGTCCGAGCCCAGGCCGTTGCCCGAGTTCAGTGACATTCAGTTCGTCGACGCGGTCCACGGCTGGCTCATAGACTTGACTCCCGGCGGCACGGGCCAGGATGGTCAGATCGGCGTCGAGCGGACGGAAGACGGCGGGCTGACCTGGACGAAGAGCTCAATCGACATCGGGGGCGGCATCAGCTACACCACCAGTTCGATGTCGTCGACGACGCTGCACTTCCGCGATGAACTCAACGGCGTGGCGCTCGAGGCGTTCGTCCCGACCGGCTCCGATGGCATGGCGCTGCCTTCGCCGTCGGGCGTTGTCTGCGTGCAGGCCTCGACTTCTGACGGTGGCGCGACCTGGTCGGCGGCCGAGGCCGGACCGTGTCTGATGGGGCCCACGTTTGTGGATCCCGAACTCGGCTATGCCTCGGGGACCAGCACCTCCACCCTCTATGTCACCAGCGACGGCGGCCAGACCTGGGCCAGGGGCAGTCTGCCGCTCCTGCCGGGGGCGAGTATGGACAGCAGTGTCTACGTCAATCTCATAGAGCGGCGCGCCGACGGAACGTTGCGGGCGGTCGCGGTCTGGGCGAGCGGCTCGAACATGGCGACCGTCTCCATGGTCAGCTCCGACGGCGGACTCACCTGGTCGATCTCCGGAGATATGAGCGCAGCCGTGAATGGCTATGAGTTCGTGGCGCTGGGCGAGGGCCATTGGCTCGCGCTGAGCAACGACTGGAACTTCCCGTCGACCTCCGGCGTGGCCAGCGGCCTGGTGACAGAAGACGCCGGCGTCACCTGGCAGGCGATCGCGCTGTCCGGGCTCCCCTCTATGTTCACGACGCTGGACTTCGTCAGTGCGACGGATGGCTGGGCGGCCGCAGGCAAGCCAGCCTGTGAGTCGCAGGTATCGTCGTCCGGCACCGGCGAGAACGCCGGGAATGCCTGCAACATCGGGCCGGAGTCCGTGTTCGCCACGACGGATGGCGGCGCCACGTGGAAGGCAATCCTCGCCCCGTAAGCCGCCCCGCGGCTTCGCCCCGCTACGGGATCGCGCGCAGCATCCCGCCGTCGATCGGGACGAAGGTGCCGGTCTGGTAGCGGGCCGGGTCTGAACAGAGCCAGGCCACGTACGCCGCCAGCTCGTCGGGCCGGCCGTAGCGGCCGGCGGGCAGCAGCTGCTCCATCCGCGCTCGGACCGCGGCCGGCGAAGTGCCATCCTTTTCCGCTCGGGCGGCGTCGAGCGTGGCCACGCGAGCGGTGTCGATGCGGCCGGGCAGGACGCCGTTGACGGTCACACCGTCGGCGATGACCTCGGGGGCGATCGTCTTGAGCCATGCCTGCAGCGCGCTCCGGCAGGCGTTCGAATAGGAGAGTTCCGGGATCGGCTGGCGGATTCCCGACGACATGATCGAAACGATCCGGCCCCAGCCTCGCTTGCGCATCGACGGCAGCAACGCAGTCGACAGCTCGATCGGAGTGACCGCGAGCAGCTGGAATGAGCGGCGCCACTCGGCCGAGTCGGTCTGCGTCGCCTCCGACGCGATCGGCCCCCCGGCGTTGAGGATCGCGATGTCGACGGGGCCGAGGCTCCGTTCGGCCTGCCAGGCGACCTTGGCCGCCGTCTCCGGATCCGCGGCGTCGCCGGCGATGGTCACGACCGTGACCGAATGAAGGGTCCGGATCTCATCCGCAGCTCTCTCCAACGCGGGTCCGCCGCGCGACCAGAGGGCGATCTTGCAGCCCTCGGCCGCGAGACGCTCGGCAGACGCCCGTCCGAGCCCGGCTGACGCGCCCCCAACCAGGGCGGTCCGACCACGAATCCCCAGGTCCATTTCGCTCCTCCGCTGAGTGGACGTCATCATGGTGCCACGGTCCCGCTCAGGCCGTTACGCTAGGCGAGTGAACGAACGGCAGCGGATCACAGAGCGGGCCGCGGCCTCGTATCGCGCTCTTGCCGACCTGGCGGAGTCGATCGAGGACGAGTGGCAGTACGTGACCGACCTCGGCGACGCCTACGAGCCGAGCATCCTCGCTCTGGCGGACGCCAACGGTGGGCGACCGCTCGAGCCCGAACAGGTGGCCGCCGTCGAGGAGGCAATAGCCGAGATCGGGCTGATCACTGATCCGCACAAGGCTATCGACTGGCTGTCGACCTTCCCGCACGTGGTGGCGCTGGCGCTCGGCGGCGACGTCGACGAACCGGCTGGAGACGGCTCGCGCGCGCCCGACAACGACTCCACTGAGCCGGACGAAGATTCTCCGTTCCGCTCACTGCTGCGGGGCGACCGATGAGGTTCCAGGACGCTGCTCGCGATGCGAGGGCCGTTGTCTACGCCGGAATCCAGGCCGATCCACTCGTCGCCCGCGCCGCCACGCTGCTGGCTGGAGCCACGACGGCCGAGCGGCTCCTGGCCCGAGCGGCGATGAACGGCGAGCGGACGGAACCGGACGCGTGGCGCCGGATGTTCCCGACTCTCTTTGGCGAGGCCGCCAGCGGGGAGCCGCGGGGCCACGCCGAGCTCGTCCTGGCGGCATCTCTCGAGGTCGCCGGCCGGGGCGAGGCTTCTCGCAGCCAGTTCCGGGGCGCGATCGTCGAGGAGCTGACGGCCCGGCTTCTCGCCGCGCGGACCGGCGCCGATGCGCCCGTAAGGCGCGAACGGCGAGTTCTCTTCGATGGCGTGCGGGCCGAGATACACCCCTACGATGTGACCCTGGAATCGAACACGCGGCCCGAGGTATACGACTGCAAGTGGGGCGCCAGGGGCATCAACGCAGACGTGCTCAACCAGCTCGACGACGCGCGGAGCCACGCGGCGGACGAGGACGTGAACCTGCGTGCGGCGATCGTCGTCCTCGACGTCCGGCGGTCCTGCGAGCTTCGCCTGGACCGATCCACCGCGAACCACGCCCACACCCGGCTGGTCGCGCTCGAATCGCTCGACGAACTGAGGGAGACCAGACCTTGACCGAAGGGCACCGATGGACTGACGCGTCCGCCGAGAAAGTCACTCTCGCCGCGCCTCTCGACGTCCTGGCGGACCAGCTGCCGTACCGGATCGTTCGGCCGTACCGCGTCCGGTTCGAGGAGGCTACCGCGGAAGAGGGGATTCGTACGGCGGTCTATCTGGCCTGGGTGGCCGACATCGCCTGGCAGCATTCCACCATGTTGGGCTTCGGGCGCGACTGGTACACCGCCCGCGGCCTCTTCTGGCTGGTCAGGGCGGTCAGGCTCGATGTCCTGCAGCCCATTCGCACCTACGGCAACGTGTTCGTGACTACGCAGGTTGCCGGCTACCGGCGCATCGCAGCCCGCCGTCATAGCGAGATCCGCGACGCATCGAGCGAGCTACTGGCCAGCCTCGAGATCGACTGGGTCATGACCAACGACCGTGGCATGCCGACCCGCGTGCCGGACGAGATGATGAAGTTCGTGGCCGATCACGCGTCGACCTTCGAGATGCTCAAAGTGAGTCTTCCGGCCGCGCCGCCGGAGGCCGATGAGCAGACGTTCCGTGTCCGCCGCCGGGATCTGGATCCGCTCGATCACGTCAACAACAGCGTCTACCTCGACTACCTCGAGGAGGCGCTCGAAGCCGCCGGCCAGGGTGCGCTGCTAACCAGGATCCCCCGGCGCTACGAGATCGACTTCGTGGCGTCAGCCGAACGCGACAACGTGCTCGTGGGGCGGACGTGGCCGCTCGACGGCGGCTGGGCGTACCGACTCAGCCGTGCCGACGGCACGGAGGTCTTCCGCGCAAAGATGGCTCTGCTCTAGGGACGGTCGCGGGCCGCTCGCCGCGGGCTACGACTTGGGCGCGTCGTCCGGATTGGGCGCCGCAGTCTCATCGGCCGGCGCCGCGGCCTGGGCTCGCCCCGCTTCGGCAGCCCGCCGTAGATCAGCGGCCAGGTCCTTGCTTCGGGCGGCGAGTCGATCGCCGACATGTTCGGTCACGTTGGCGGCCTTGTGGGCCACCGGGCCGGCGTTCTCGGCAGCGACCGCGGCCAGCTCGGCGGCCTTCGCGGCCACGTCGCGGAGTACCGGCCCGGCAGTCTTGCCTGCCTCTTCGATCATCACCTGGAGCTGGCCAACCCAGCGCTCGCCCAATTCTCGGGCCCGCTGCGCCTGCTCGCGACGGCTGCTTCCGCCGCCTGCCGGCTCGCCCGCGTCCGGCTGCTCGCCCGCGCCCGGCTGCTCGCCCGGTACGTTCTGATCGTCGGTTCCCATCTCAACACCTCGAACTCGGCAAGGATTCGCTGCCTCACGAAAGTCTGTCGATGGCAATCGTACGCCCTGGAGGCGAATGGGTTGCCGGATGGACAGAGCGGGCCCGCACCGCTCCGCCAGGAGCGTCAGGCGGCAGGTTCGACCAGGACCCCCGAAAGCCACGTCCCCGCGTGACCGGCCGAGTCGGAGAGCGTCATCCGCCAGCGGTAGCAGAAGAAGTGGGCAAGGGTTCCGGAGTCCATGCCCGACACGGTCCAGCTGGTGTCGCCAACGATCCACTGCGCGCCGGCGCAGCTGCCGGGCGCCGTCTGGGCGGCATATTCGCGCTGGAGCTTGCGCCACTCAATCCCGGTCCCGGGCGCCGACGCCTCAGTCCACTGGATCGTGGTGGAAGGGTCCGTGATCGCGGTCAGCGTGCCCGTGGCCGGGTTGGTGAATGTCGCAACCGGAGCCAACGGGTCGACGAGCATTGCGCTCGAGGCCGAGTGCGTCGTCGTCCCGCCCGAGCCGGTCAGGCCCACCACGAAGCGGTAGCAATAGCCGGACCTGAGCCCCGTTGCGGTCTGAGGCGAAGCCCCGGTCGAGGTCCAAGGCGGCGTGGAGGGCAGCCACCTATCTACCAGGCAGCTCCCGTTGATCGGCGCCGCCATCTGGAGCGCGACGCTGCGCCCCGTGATCGATGCGCCGGCCGCGGTCTCCTCGCTCCAGGCGGCTGTGGCCGAAGCGGTCGCGGTCAACGTCTCGCCAAACCCTGGCGACTCGAAGACGGCCGCGGGTTGGGCCGGCGGCTTCCCGATCGCGAGGCCCGGGCCGAAGTAGAGCTGCAGAATCTGATCGGCGCTCATGCCCGCCGCCGCGCAGCTGCGCGAGCTGTGCTGCATGAGGTGGGCGCCGTCCGAGTCGGTGCCGCAACCCACGTCCTCGCCGCTTCGATAGCCGGTCAGGATCAACGAGCCGCCCTTGGTCATCGACTCGTACCAGGTGGATTCGATGGCGGCGGTCTCGGCCGGAGTCGGCGACTTGCTTTCGGGCAAGTAGATCTGATCGATGTTGTTGTCGATGACGTCATAGCAGCCCCCGCCGCCGGAGCCTCCTCGCCAGGTCGTCGCGTAGAACCAGGCGTACTCCTTGACCACGATCGCGCCCGTTTGCAGCGATGCGGTTGGCCATGAGGGCGGCCACTCCGCTGCCAGAACGACCCCGACATAGGTCTTGAAGTCGACACTCTGGACGGTGCCCGCGTTCGGGCCGCTGGTTCGATAGACGCGGATCGCTGGGGGCGGAAGGCGCGTGCTCGTCCAGCCGGTGCAGATGGAGGCCGCGTGGGTCACGGGCGCAGTGGAGACCGCGGGCAGCCAGATCATGGCCGTGAGCACGAGTATCGCTGCCAGGCGTCGCATCGGCCGAAGGCTAGCCGGGCCGAGACCTGGGCGTCAAGTCAACTAATGGCTCGGGACAACAACACTCTTGCCTCGGCGGCCCGGTGGAGGGACATTGAAAGGCCCGGAATCTCGCCCGAGTCTCGTTGGGCGCCCGCGTCGGCGGCCACGAACTGGTAAGGCGGAGCTTCCGGAACCGCGCTAGGGCCGGTCGGGGTTGTCGCTCTCCCAGCGCTCGACCCGCTTGATGAGTTCGGGGTCTTCCCAGGGTGCGGCGAGTTCGGCGAGGTCGGTCTCGCCGGCGGGCCCGGTCGTGTCGAGCAGCCCGGCCTCGAGGGCCTCGACCGCCTCTTCCGAAGGTTGGCCGACCGGGATCGACTCGTCCCCTGTCGCGCTCATGACGTCCTGCCCGGCATTCTCGATCTGAGCCTCGAGCTCGATCTTGCGCATCTCCAGGCGCACGGCTTCGCTCGGCGGGAGAACCGCCTCAGGATTGACCGGAGCGGCGTCGTGGCCGGCAGACCACCAGGCCTTGGGATCGGCTTCGTCGGGGAGAATTCCCTGATCCGGCCCGAGATTCGCAGTCGGGTCAACAACGGTTATGCCGGGAATGTCCTTGGCGATGGCGCCTTCGACGAGGGCTCCGCACTTGGGGCAGGCGTCGGCGCTGGAGGGAATAGGGGTAGAGCACCAGGGGCAGATGCGGTTCGTCTCGTCCATGCGGCGCACCGTATTCCAGCGCGACCGTAGTCGACTATCAAACGTTAGGGCCATGGACCGACCATGACCCTGTAACTGGTCGCGGGTTCGGCGCAACGATAGGCGAGCCGCGGCTCGAATGTGCGGCCCGTGCGCAGCCCCGATGAGGCAGGCGCCCAGGACTCTCGAGGCAGCTCGGGCCCGCCTCGAACGCCTGGGCGACGCGAACCTTATGAGTCTCGGCCGGCGACTCGCAAGACCGGAGCCGCCTGGCGCATCCTCGGGTCCACCTTCCGGGCCGGGCCCCGGTTCCGAGCCGCGGCCGCTGCCTCGTGGATCCGCCCAAACGAGCTAGGCAGTTCGGACTAAGAGAGCCCCCTCGAATGCTCGTCGCGGCCGGTACGGACGTGCAGGACGCGCCGGACGAGCCGACTCCTACCCTGCGCTGGGCGGCCCGTCCCAGCCCTTGACTTGTCGCGCTTGAAATGAGGTTGCAACAGATGTCTTCGCGCTGGGCCTGGCGCCGGCTGATCACCGGCCTCGCCGCCGTCCTGCTCTCGCCCGTCCTGGCCACGTTGGTCACGCTGCCGGGCGCGCAGGGGGCCGATCCGCCCGTGCCCGCCGTCAGCATCGATGCCGCGACCTCCCCTCTCATCGGCCAGAGCCTGGCTTTCGACGTCAACTTCTGGAACTCTTCGACAGCCACGGGCTACGGGCCGTACGTTGACTTGCGTCTGCCGCTGGGCGCCGACCTCAATGACGGGTTGACCTTCACCAGCGCCACCTACCTCGGCGCGACGGTCACCTCGACGGTTCTGACCGCGAATGCCGGCGGCTGCGTGACCCACCCCTACGCTCTCCAGATCACCGGGGCGCCCGTGCAGGTCTGTGGGCTGGCGGTGAACCAGTCGTTCGTTGTCCTGAGGTTGCCCTTCGGCTCGTTCACGCCGGGCCAGCCGGCCGCCACGGTCCACGTCACCACGCAGCTCAGCAACCTCGCTGACGCCGGCACGCCGCTGACCATCGGCGCGAGCGGCGGCTTCCAGTTCGGCGCCACTCCGCTGAACGATCCGGCAACGGATCCGAGCACGCTGGGTACGCTCACCACGGTCAACGTGACGCCCACGATCATGCGCATCACCAAGACTTACAACGGGCCCGAGGACGAGACGGCGACCGGCCCGAACTACCCGCGCTCCTACACGATCACCGTGACGGTGGCTCCCGGCCAGACCGTGACCAACCTGGTTGTCACCGACACGTTGCCCAACAACATCCAGTACCTCTCGACCAACGCCACGACGCCCGTGTCGTCGGCCGTCTCCACGCCGCTGCTCACCACGCCTGGCGGGACTCTGTCCCGCAACTTCCCCTCAGTCGTGGGGACGGGCGGAACCGACGCCACGATGACGTTCAACTTCTACGTGCCACGCCTCGATTCGAGCAGCAATCCAGTCCTGCCCGCGGCCACTGGCGCCTTCGCCACGAGTGTGAACAGCGCCAGCGCGTCGGGTTCGTGGGTGCCGATAGACGTGCGCGATTCCACGACCGTGGTGAACGCCACCTCGGCCCCGCACACCCTCACCGACAAGTCCATCGCGGTCCAGAAGTCGGTCGCGCTCGCCATCGATACCGGCCCGGCCGGCGTGAGCCCCGGCGACACCCTGGCCTGGACGATCTCGGTCCAGGTCTCCGACTACTTCGCCCTCAACACCGTTGTCGTGGATGACCTTCTGGGCGACGGCACACGTGTCGACGGTAGCTTCACTCCGACCCTGGCCGTGGCCGGGAACGGCTTCAACCTGGTCGCCGCCTCGATGAACGGGGCCAACTTCACCAACTCCGGAGCCAACGGGCTGGGCAAGACGCCCATCTCGTTCCGTGTCTCAAACGAGATGACGACGCGCGGGGAGAGTGCTCACGGGGGCGCCATGATCGGCGGCTGCATCAATCCGGCCGGCAGCGCGACTCCCAACTGCACGACCTACAACGACGGCGCCACGACGGCCACGATCGTCTTCAGATCGATCGTCCAGCAGACCTACGTCAACGGCACCTCCCAGGTCGTCGAGGGCGACACGCTGGGCAACCAGGCCGCCGCCACGGGCATCGTCCTCAACACCGGCACTCTCAATCCGACCGCCAACACGATCGGCGACGGCAGCGCCGGGGTCGCCACCGCGGGCACGAGCGCGTCCATCTCTATCGATCGTGGCACGCTGCAGAAGACGATCTACGCGGTCAACGGGTCAACGAGCTTCACCTCGCCCCTTCACGTGTCGCCCGGCGACACCGTCACCTACAGGCTCGAGCAGAGCTTCCCGACGAGCCGGACCGACGATTTCCGCATCACCGACTTCCTGCCATTGCCGGTCTTCCCGGCCGGGGTGACGATCTTCGACGCCGTTGCGGACGCGACGGCACCGGCCGCGGGGCACGCGAAGTACGGGCCTGCCGACGACTTCCACCTCAAGACGGGCGCACCGACGCCGGTCCCGACGACCGACGGAAGCGCCAACAGCATCCAGTTCACCTACGGCGACTACGCCCTCTACCCACCCGCTGCCAGCACGGCGGACATTCTCTTCACGGTCACGGTCTCGACGAATCCGTTCGCCGACGGTCTGCTGCTGACGAACCAGGCCCGCAGCCAGACCAAGAACGCGGTGGGCACGCTCCAGACCGCGGACGCGATCGTTCAGATCACCCTTGACCAGCCGGTCCTGAGTATCACCAAGGGCGTCGTCGGGACCGACAACGGGGCGGCCGTCTTCGCGCCCACGACAAGGGGACCCGTGACGTTTGCGGCGACGGTCGCGCCGCCGGCGGGCGTATGCCCCGGCTTCAGCGGCGGCCCGGTGACGACCGCCGGACTCGCGGCGCATCCAATCGACAGCAACCTCAGTGGCGTCGACGCGGGCGACTACGTCCGCTTCGTGGTCGCGGTCCACAACACGGGCCACGCCGACGTGTTCGGCGTGAAGGTCAAGGACACGATGCCGGCCGGCTTCGTCCTGCCTGGCGGCGGCACCGACATGTGCGTCACCGACGGCTCCGGGTCGACGGCCATCGCCACGACCAACATCGGCGTCGGCGGTACCGGTCTGTTCGATCAGGGTATCCAGCTCGTGGACGGGACCTACGGATCGCTGGCCCCGGGCGTCTCCGCAGGCGTGACGAACACGACTGGGACCAACATCGCCCTGATCAGCTACACGCTCCAGGTCGCGGGCACTGCCAACCCGAGCGCCGCGATCACCAATACCGCCAGCTTGCTCGACTACACGAATGCCCCGAGTTCCGCGGGCCACCTGTCCTCGCCCTTGACCGACTCCGCCACGGTCACCGTCAAG
>PLNK01000117.1 GCA_003142755.1 Chloroflexota bacterium
ATGTCGAGCGTTCGGTTCTTGCACACCGCTACGTTGCTGGCAAGTGGCAAGGTCCTGATCACCGGAGGTCAGCACGGCGCGGGCGACAATTGGGCGTCGGCGGAGCTCTACACCCCATAACCGAGCGCTTCACCCTCCTTGCCGAACTGGGCCGGGGCCGAATGGGTGCGCTAACCGGCCCCGGCCTTCCAAGCTGAATGTCGCGGGTTCGAGACCCGTCTCCCGCTCCAAACCCCATTTCGTGCTCAGCGCGACTTCACGGAGCCTGATGCGGCTGAATGTCGCGCCTCCGCGATACGTCCGCCAGCCGGTATCAAGCTGCTGCGGAAACGCCGAGCGTCGCGAGCAGGTCCGACATCGAGGCCGTGGCCAGGCCGATCACCGTGTCGGCGGCCCCGTAGTAGACGAGGACCCGCTCGCCCGACGGATCGAGCACCCAGCCGCTCGGAAACACGACATTCGGCACGTCGCCGGTTCGCTCATAGTCGGTCTCCGGCCCGAATTGCCAATCGTCTGTCCGCGCAATCACCTTGGTCGGATCATCGAGGTCGAGCAACGCGAGGCCGCTTCGGTAGAGCGCGCCCGAGGCGGTCAGTCGAACCCCGTGGTAAAGCAGCAGCCAGCCGGCGGTCGTTTCGAGAGGCGGTGGTCCGAGCCCAACTTTGCCGGCGTCCCACCAACCGCCCGCTCGAGCTGGAAGGACGAGCTCGGGCTCCGACCAGTGCCGCAGGTCAGGCGAGCGGGAAAGCACTATGTTCGCCGGCCCGCCGCCGTACGGACGATGGAGCATGAGCCACTCATTGCCGAACCGTCTGGGAAAGAGCGCGGCGTCCTTGTCATCGGGAGGACAGATCGGGCCAAGTCGCTCAAATGTGACGAGGTCCTCGGTCAGGGCCAGGGATACGAGCGGCCCGTCCTCAGAGTAGGAAGTGAAGGTGATCGCGTACAGGGCGAGTTCGGGCAGGTAGACGATCCTCGGATCCTCGATTCCCCAGGCGTCCTCGGGATGGAGTGCCACGTCGCCTTCGAGCGCCGGCGTGAGATCAAAACGCCAGTCGTGCTCGCCGTCGGCACTGCGGGCCACGGCGAAGTGCGATTGGCCTCGGAAGCCCTCAACCCGCACGAGCAACGCGATGTCGTCACCATGGCGGGTCGCACCGGGATTGAAGGCCGCGTGAGCCCGGTACGGGAGATGATCGGCGGTGATGATCGGGTTGTCTGAGCTGCGGATGAAGGGGCTATTCATAGCAGCCGAGCTGCGCTGTCAAGCATGGCGTCACGGGCTTTGGCCGACTCTTGAGCGGGCGAGAAACACCAAGGAGTGTCGTGTGCGGGAAGTCGGCATCGCCAGCATCGTGCTGAAGCCGACCGGTAGGCCCGCGGCCGAATGGAGCCGTCGCGCTGGAAAAGGTTCCGCGGGTCGCCACCCTGGTAGCGACCCGCGGCTCCGGACTCCCGTAACGGCGGGCTCGAGCCTCGAGGAGCAGGTCCGAGGTCTAGCCGCGGGAGTCGAGGACCTTCTTCAAGGCGTCGAGCTCCGGCTCGGCCGAGCGACCCAGGGGCAGGTCGACGCGTCCGCCGGTCGTCGCCGATCGGAGGGCGGCCATCATCACCGCGAAGCCCTTGAGCGCCCGCTCCCCGTTGCAGGGATGCACGCGAGGCGTCGCGACGCCTTGCGCGTCGTCGTCGAGCCAGTCGGCGATCTGGTCGATGTAGGGCGGCATATCGTGGTCGTAGTCCATTGCCCCGGGACCGCCCCAGGCGCCGTTGCGGGTGACCGCCCGCCAGCCGCCGCCCTTGCCGGCCTTGCCGGTCAGGACTTCGGCGAAGCCGTCCGTGCCCTGGGCGCCGATGCGGCACTTCTGCCACATCGAGTCGACCTCGGGGACGTCGGGCGCGTCGGCGCCGGTCTCGATGTAGCCGCGCACGCCGTTGGCAAATTGCACGATCGCGCCGACGTAGTCGGGCGAGGTGTGAACGTCGGCGTACTTCTCGGTGCCCCACGCCTGCGCCGCGACCCACACCGGATCGGCGTAGTCGTTGTACCAGCTGGCGTACTCGATCATGTGGCTGAACATGTGCATCATCCAGCCGATCGAAGTGCCGTAGACCGTGTGGACCCGGCCGATGGCTCCGCTCTCGATGATCTCCTTGACCTTCGCGTAGTGGTCGCCGTAGCGGTGCTGATGGCTCACCACCGTTTTGACGCCCGCCGCCCGGGTCAGCTCGAACATCTCGAGGGCCTCGTTCATCGAGGTGGCGATCGGCTTCTCGTATGCGATCAGCTTCACGCCGGCCTCGACGCCGGCCTTGATCATCGGCAGCCGGAGCTGCGGCAGAGTGCAGAAGATGAAGACGTCGGGCTTGGTGTCGGCCAGCATCTTCGTCGCGTCGGTGCTGCCGTAGGCGACGCCCAGCTGAGCCTTCGCCGTCTCGACACGGGACTCGTCGATATCGCAGACGCCGACGAGTTGAAAGCGCGAGTTGTTCTTGACGGCGGTGGCGTGATGCATGCCGCGCTTGCCCAGCGCGGCAACCGCGACTGTGTAGGGCTTCTCGGCCATCGGGGGCCTAAGCCTTCCAGGCCCGCAGGACCCGGATGACTTCGTCCTGCTCTTCGTGAGTCAGCTCGGGGAACATCGGCAGGCTGATGCACGAGTGGGCATTCTGCTCGGCGTTCGTGAGCGGGCCGACGAGTCGCGCGTCCTTGCCCCAGGGGAAGCCTTCCTGCTCGTGGATGGCGATCGAGTAGTGCGTCTTGGCGTCGATGCCGGCGTCGTTGAGGTACTTGAGCAGGGCGTTCCGCTCGGAGGGATCCACGACCTCGATCTCGTAGAGGTGGTAGACGTGGCGGTAATTCGGCCGGCGGTAGGGGAGGCGGATGGTCTTCAGGCCGGCCAGGGCCTTGTCGTATCGGGCGGCAAGGGCGATGCGCTGGTCGTTCCAGGCATGGATGTGCTTGAGCTTGGCCGAGAGGACGCCGGCCTGCAGGTCGTCGAGGCGGCTGTTGAAGCCGAAGGAGTGATGATCTCGGGCGCCTGAACCGTGGTTGCGCAGCTTGCGGACGGTGTCGTTGATGTACTGGTGGTTGGTCCAGATCGCGCCACCATCGCCGAAGCAGCCAAGGTTCTTCTGGATGATGAAGCTCGTGCAGACCGCGTCGGAGAGCTGGCCGATCTTGAACTTCGCTCCGGCCGCGTCGAAGGCCTGGGCGTTGTCCTCGATGACGAAGAGGCCGAACTCGTCGGCGATCTTGCGGATCTCGTCCATCGGGGCGCACTGGCCATAAAGGTGGACCGGCAGGATGGCCTTCGTGCGCTTGGTCACGGCCTTGCGGATCGCGGCCGGCTCGATGCAGCGGGTGTTGGTGTCGCAGTCGACGAGGACGGCGGTCGCGCCGACGACCCAGATCGCCTCGGCTGTGGCGAAGAACGTGTTGGCGTGGGTGATGACCTCGTCGCCCTCGCCGACGCCCATTGCCATGAGAGTCAGCCAGAGCGCGTCCGTGCCGTTGCCCACGCCGATCGCGTACTTCGCGCCGGTGTACTCGGCCAGCTCGGTCTCGAACTGCTTGAGCATCGGGCCCATGACATACGAGCCGCTCGTGAGCACCCGCTCGATGTTGGCGTCGATCTCGCTCTTGATGTTCTCGTACTGTCGAGTGTGCCCGTAGAAGGGGACCTTCACTTTGCCGTCTCCTCTTGTGCCTCGGCCGAGTTGGATGCGCCTCCGGCGCGGGTGACGCCGACCGGCACACGACCACGTGTAGGGCGAGGCGCGACGCCCGTCGCGCTCCTCCGCCCGACAGGTTCGTCGCCTCTGGCGCCCGTCCATCCGGAGGCGTTGTGACTTTGTCCAGCCCTTGGACAAAGTGAGAGTAGTGCCCGTGTCAAGTAGGCTCCGCCGCTCGCCATGCCCGGCGCCGGCGCGGGTGCGGGAGAGGTCAGGCGGATTCCGGTCGACGCTGGCGCGGCGCCCATCGGTGCCCAAGAACTTGCTCTCGACCCCTTGCTCCGGCACTTGACAGGGGCTCTAATCTTCCTTTGTCAATCACCTGGACAAAGTGTCCAACATCTGAACAAAGTGTCCAAGAGGTGGACGAAGCCGTCCGGTGGAGGTACGTGTGGAGCGGACAGCCAAGGCCACGAGCCATGAGACTCGTGAGCACAACGAGCGTCTCGTCCTGGCCACGATCTACGACCGCGCTCCGGTCAGCAGGGCCGACGTCGCGAGACTGACCGGCCTGACCAGGACCACGGTTTCAGACGTCGTCGAAGGCTTGCTCGCGTCCGGCCTTGCACAGGCCATCGGCAGGGGTCCCTCTACTGGCGGCAAGGCTCCCATCCTGCTCGAAGTGCCCGATGCGGCACGCCTCCTCGTAGGGGTGGACCTGGGCGATCGAGTATTCACCGCCGCGACCGTCAACCTGCGGGGCGAGATCGTCCATCGCGTCGAAGTCCCGTCCGAGGATGCCGACGGCGACGACGCGCTCGGACTGGCCATGAGCCTGATGGACCAGGTCATCGCCACAGCCGAAGGCCCCATTCTCGGCATCGGCGTCGGCGCCCCGGGCCTGGTCGACACCACCGACGGAACCGTCGTCGAGGCCGTCAAGCGCGACTGGCGGGACTTGCCGCTGGGTGCGCTCGTGGCCGAGCGCTTCAAGGTGCCTGTCTACGTCGCCAATGACAGCCAGGCGGCGGCGCTGGCCGAGCACGTCTTCGCCGAAACGCGCGGCGCCAACCTGATCGTGATCAAGGTCGGCCAGGGCATCGGCGCCGGCATCGTCCTAAACGGCGAGCTCTTTGGGGGCGACCGATTTGGCGCGGGCGAGATCGGCCACACGGTCATGGACGCGAATGGGGACGTCTGCCGCTGTGGCCGGCGTGGCTGCCTCGAGACCCTGGCCAGCGCCCGTGCCGTCCTGACGAGCCTGGCCGCGCTGCGCGGACATCCGGTATCGATGGACCAGGCGATCGCCGATTTCGAACGGGGCGACCCGCAGGTCCGCGCCATCGTCCTCGAATCGGCGACGCACCTCGGAGAGGCCGTCGCGAGCCTGATTGGCGCCCTCCACGTCCGACGGATGGTGATGGCGGGCACGATGGCCGCTTTCGGTGAGCCGTGGCTCAAGGTCATCAGCGAGGCGGCTTCGAGCCGATCCCTCGCAGCACTCTCCGTCGACACCACCTTCGAGCTTGGCAGGATCGACGACATCGTCGTCCTGGGGGCATCGGCGCTGCTGATGACCCGCGAGCTCGGTCTTAATCTTCGCCCACTCCACCCGATGCCGCGACCTCGAACGTTCGTCACAGAGGCCGCCGCCGAGCCCACGACGAAGGCCGGTGTCCCACCGCGTCTCGCCGTTGCCGAGAGAGGAGGACTTGCCGGCTGAAGGAAGGTCACCGAGCTGGCCCGGAGAAACCGGCCGTCAGCAGAAGGATGCTTTTCGGCTCACCAGGAGGAAGGAACAAATGAGGATGACGAGACTATCGAAGCTCGTCCCGATCGCAATGGCTGCCATGTTCGTGGCAGGCTGCTCGAGTTCCGCCGCGACCACGACCGTGGCCCCGGCAACTCAGGCTCCGGCGACCCAGGCTGCCGCCCCGACCACGGCGCCCACGGCTGCTCCGGCGACCTGCACCACGCTCACGGTCTGGGCCATGCCCGGTTCGTTCAGCGACAGCACTTCCAAGTCGCTCATCACCACTTTCGAGAATGCCCATCCGGGTTGTGTCGTCAACTATCAGGTCCAGCAGTGGGACGGCATCGTCACCAAGCTGACCACGGCTCTGGCGAGCAACAACCCGCCTGATGTCATGGAAATCGGCAACACCGACGCGATCACCTTCGAGGCCGCCGGTGCTCTTGCCGATCTCACCAGTGCGCGCGCCATGCTCGGCGGCGGCACCTCCAACGTCAGCTCGGACCCGGGCCAGCTCTGGCTCGCCTCCCTGAACGACGCTTCGGTGCTCAACGGCAAGCTCTTTGCCGTGCCGTTCTACGCCGGTGACCGCGTCCTCATCTACCGGACGGACCTCTTCAAGTCCGCCGGCATCGACATCTCCACGATCACGAGCAAGGACAAGCTGATCGCGGCCGCCAAGACCCTGCAGACCGCCAACAAGTCCGTCACGGACTTCTCCGGCCTCTACCTGCCCGGTCAGAACTGGTACGCGCTCATGCAGATGATCTGGGACAACGGCGGCCAGATCGCGACCCAGGACTCCTCCGGCAAGTGGGCCGGCGCCCTTGAGACCCCCGCTTCCGAAAAGGGCATCCAGGACTACGTCGACTATTACAAGGCCGGCTCGACCGGTCCTGCGGACAAGGACGAGGCCAATCCGGCCGAGTACACCCTGTTCCTCCAGGGCAAGGTCGGAATGATGATCGGTAATGGCTGGGAAGTCGGCATCAGCTACGGCGCCAACGGCGTCGTCAAGACCGCCGACCAGGTTGGCACTGCCCCGATCCCGAGCGTCAACGATGGCAAGACCGTTCCGGTCTTCCTCGGCGGCTCCGTCATCGGTGTCGCTGCCAAGTCCAAGAACATCGCGGCAGCGCAAGACTTCATTGCCGAGCTGTCCACTCCGGCCGGCCAGAACGCCGAGATCGGCGATGGCTGGATCCCGAGCCTGAAGCTCTACGCGGCCAACATCCCGAACAACGGCACCACAGCAGCCAAGACCCTGGCGATCCAGGCCTCTGAAGCCGCCGCTGGTTCCGGGTTCACCCCGAACGCCACTGGTTGGGCCGCCGTCGAGGCGAACAACCCGATCAAGAGCATGATGACCGCGATCCTGACCGGCCAGAAGACGGTCGACCAGGCGGCAAAGGATGCCGACACGGCCATGAATGGCGTGATCAACAACAAGTAGTTCAGCTCTCGAAAGTAACCACCCCGTAGACAACCGCGAGGGAGCGCACCAGATGACTCGGGCGCAATCGAAGGCGAAGAACCCCACAGGCGCCTCAGCTCTGAATGTCGCTCCCTCGCGTTATCACACGCGCAAGACAGCGGTACGGGACGCGCTGCCGTACCTGGCACTTGCCCCCGCGTTCCTGACGTTCGTCCTCCTGCTCGGTTGGCCCGTCCTCCTGCTGTTTCTCACGAGCCTGCAGCAGTTCGGTCTTTTCGAGCTCCTCAACAACGTCACGACGTGGATCGGCGTAGATAACTACTACAACCTGATCTTCAACAGCCCCGCCGGCCTGCCGGACTTCCCCACGGTCCTCATGCGCACGGTCCTCTTCATGGCGGCCAATGTGGCGCTGACGATCTCGCTGGGGACTCTGGTTGCGCTCCTGCTGGCGAAACTCGACAGGTGGGTTCGACTGACGCTCACCTCGGCCATGGTTCTTGCCTGGGCAATGCCAGTCGTCACCGGTGCGGTCCTGTTCCAGTGGCTGTTCGACAGCAAGCTGGGCGTCGTCAACTGGGCCATCAGCAGCCTGGGCGTCTTCGGCAACTACCTGAACCATTCCTGGTTCGACACGGGCCTGACCACGTTTGCCGTGATCACGCTCCTGATCGTCTGGCAGGCCATCCCGTTCGTTGCGCTTAGCCTCTACGCCGGCATCCTGTCGATCCCGAAGGAACTGCCCGAGGCCGCCCGCGTGGATGGCGCCAACGAGCGCCAGATCTTCAGCTACATCACCCTGCCGGCCCTCCGCCCGCTGCTCCTGATGCTGATCTTCCTGTCCGTCATCTGGGACTTCAAGGTCTACACCCAGATAGCCGCGATGAACCAGGGCGGGCCCGACGGGCAGACGATCACGCTGTCGCTGTACACCCAGATCCTCGGGCCCGCGGAACAACAATTCGGAGTGGCTGCCGCGGCCGCGGTGATCATGATGCTGCTGCTCCTCGTCGTACTCGTGCCCTATATCCGCCGCATGGTCAAGTCACAGGAGGAGCAGTGAGCCGCCGCACGAGCCGCATCGTCACCAACGGGCTGGGACTCATGGTCTCCTTCTTCTTCGTCTTCCCGGTCTACTGGATGGTCAACACGGCCTTCAAGAGCGCCGACCAGTTCCAGACCTACACGCCGGTCTTCATCCCGATTCCCACGCTGGACAACTTCATCAAGGCCCTGGGCGAGCAGAACCTGGCCCAGCTGGTCCGAAACAGTGTCTTCGTAACGGTGTCGACGGTGCTTCTCTCGCTGATCGTCGGCTTCCTCGCGGCCGTGACCCTGGCCCGCGTCAGGTTCCGCGGCCGAGCGAGCTTCCTGCTGCTCGTGGCAGTCGCCCAGATGGCCCCATTCGAAGCCCTGCTGATCCCCATCTTCCTGGCGATCCGCAACGGGCTCCCGGGACCCTTCAGCGTCCTGCCGATCGGCTACAACCAGGTGCCGACGCTGATCCTCATCTACTTCATATTCACGCTGCCGTTCACGATCTGGTCTCTTCGGGGCTTCGTGGCCGGGATCCCGGTCGACCTCGAGGAGGCCGCGATGGTGGATGGCGCGAGTCGGTTCCAGGCCTTCATGAAGGTCACGCTGCCCCTGCTTGCCCCGGGGCTGGTGGCGACGTCGATCTTCTGCTTCATCACCGCGTGGAACGAATACCTGTACGCCTACACGTTCATGGCCGACCCGACGAACTACACCCTGCCCGTCTGGCTGGTGTCGTTCCGAACCAACTTTGGTACCGACTGGGGCGCGACGATGGCGGCATCCACACTCTTCACGCTTCCAGTTCTCATCTTCTTCCTCATCGTTCAGCGTCGAATGGTCGGCGGCCTTACGCAGGGCGCCGTTCGCGGATAGACATTCCTGGGCGCCCGGCTGATTGGGCAAGTCGGGCGCCCCTTCCCTCAATGGCGTGGCCCGAAGCCGGCCCAATCCCCAGGGTTCGTCTCTGGTTGCGCTCGTCCCGGCGCAGGGGGTCTCAAGTCAACACGGGCTGGCGGACTCGATACGCTAGCTTCGGCAACCAGATGAAGGTGACGTAGACGTCGTGATCAAGCTGTTCGGCCATCTCCTAGCTCCCGAAGACCGCGGGCAATGCCTGGTCTCCGTCGAGGGCGGCGCCGTGACCGCAATCGAGCCCGCAGCCGAGCCATTCGAGGGCTGCCTGGGCGACAAGACCAGCAGGATCCTCCCGGGTCTGCTCGATGTGCAGGTCAACGGTGCATTCGGCGACGACTTCGCCGACCCCTCCGCGGACATGGACCGTATCTGTCGGGGGATGCTCACTTTCGGTGTGACCGGCTTCGTCCCGACGGTCGTGACTTCCCCGGCAGCGGCGTACGGGCCGGTCCTGGCGAACCTGCGCCGCTCGCCGCACACCGGCGAAGCGCGTGTTCTCGGCGTCCACATCGAGGGGCCGTTCATCAATCCGGCTTACCGCGGCACCCACGCCGAGCAACAGGTCCGACTGCCGGACATCGACGAAGCATCGCGCTGGCTCGACCAGGGAGACATCCGCTACCTGACCCTGGCCCCAGAACTGGCGGGCGCCCTGGACCTCGTCTCGTACCTCGTCAGGCGCGGCGTGCGCGTCTCGATGGGTCACACCAACGCGACCTGGGCCCAAGCCGGAGCCGCCGTCGATGCGGGCGCAAGCATGGCCACTCATCTATTCAACGCCATGCGGCCGTTCAAGCACCGCGATCCGGGCATCGCCGGGTACGTCCTGGCCACGCCCGTTCCGGCGGGCTTCATCGGTGACGGCAACCACATCGCCTTCGAAACGATCGAGATGATCGCTCGCGTCAAGGGCCCCGACGAGCTGGTTCTGGTCACCGACGCCCTGTCCGGCCTGGGAATGCCGCCGGGCAAGTATGTGCTGGCCGGCCGCGAGTACATCTCGGACGGGACGTGCGGCCGACTGGCCGACGGAACGCTTTCCGGCTCGCTCCTGCCGCTCAACAAGGCGATCCGCAACCTGGTGGAGGAGGCGGGCGTGGATCCCTCGACGGCCGTCCGATTCGCCACGGCCAACGCCGCCCGCGTCATCGGCATGGCAGACGCCCTGGGTCACGTGGCGGTGGGCCGGGCCGCGGATCTCGTTCTGGTGGATCAGGCCTGGGACGTCCGAGCCACGATCGTGGACGGCCGGCTGGTCTACGACGCCGGAGCCGCGGCCGAGGCCGCCCGGTGAGCACGGCCGTCCTCGAGCCACGGCGCCGCCCATACCTGGAGGCCGTGACCACTGTTCTGGGCCGGGCCAAGGTCTCCAACGTCGATTCCCTGCCGGGCGCGGCGGAACTTGTCGCCGACGTGGTCGTTCGCGACGGGATCGTGTACGTCTTCGGCAGCGGCCACTCCCAGCTCGCGGCACTGGACCTCAACATGCGAGCTGGCAGCATCGCCCCGCTGCAGGTCATCTTCGATCCGATGTGGGGCGCCTCCGAGCTCGTCGAGGGCTACGGCGCGACGCTGCTGACCGAAGTGACCTTCACGCCGGCCGACTGCCTGGTCGTGATCAGCAACTCAGGTACAACCTCCGCACCGATCGAGGTCGCCATGGCCGCCCGGGCCGCGGGGACGCCGGTCATAGCGGTCACCGCGGTCGAGATATCCCGAGCCTCCAGGCCGCGCCACTCGTCGGGTCTGAGGCTTCTCGAGTTGGCCGACATCGTCCTCGACAACGGCAGCGTTGCCACCGACGTGGCTGTGCGCGTCGGCCTGGTGGGTGTCGGCGCGACGTCCACGGTCGTGGCCACGGCGCTCCTCCACGAGGTGTTCGTGGAGGCCGTCATGGCTCTGGCCGGGCGCGACATCGAGCTGCCCGTCTACATGGCCAACTCCGAGGATGGCGGGCAGCAGCACAACGCCCGTCTCCGGGAGCGGTATCACGGCCGCCTCCACGCGGTCCCGTAGAGATGGAGCCGTCCGCGCATGCCGCAGCTGGAGTGACCGCCAGGCCCGACGGGTCGGTTGTCCGGCCCAGACCGCTCGATGCCTACCTCGTCGCGCCCAGGGTCGTGCCGCCGCTCGATACCGCCTTCCGCCCGGCGGTGCTGGCGCGGCGAGCGCTGGCCGAGGCCGTCCGCAGTTCCGGCGACGGGATCGTGGGCGCCGTCGCCGTCGAACAACCGGGGGCCGTCACATGCACCGCGGATGCCTTTCTCTTCGCCGAGGGTCACCCCGGGGCCGCTGCCAGCCGGGCCGTCTGCGAGCGCGTCGTGAAGGCGCGTCTATGGTCCTGCGGCGGCGCGAGGGTCTGGGCGGACGGTCCGGCGGAACTCGTCGATGAGTTGCGGCGCCACTACCTCGAAGACGTGGCGGGTCGTTGGGACGCCCACATGATGGGCCAGGCCGTGTACGAAGTGCCGTTCGAGGTCGTGGCCGCGCCGCGCGAACGATTCCCGGTGTCGCAGGAGAAGCACACCGACCTCGGCCGCCACCTCGAAGGCTGCCGCATCGGCTTC
This sequence comes from Chloroflexota bacterium, assembly GCA_003142755.1. Lineage (GTDB taxonomy): Bacteria > Chloroflexota > Limnocylindria > Limnocylindrales > CSP1-4 > Fen-1039. Next base: position 11,381 of record PLNK01000117.1, read on the forward strand.
GATCTCGGCGCGAGCGACCGCAAGGCGGCGGCCGTGATCGATGGCGAGGTCGTCTTCAGCGAGGAGATCCTGTGGGATCCGTCGAGCCAGGCCGACCCGCAGTGGCACTTCGACCAGATCATGGACTCGCTCCGCCGCGCCGCCGCACATCTGCCCCGCGTGGACGCGATCGGCGGCAGCGCCGCGGGCATCTACGTCGACAGTCAGATCAGGGTCGCTTCGCTCTTCCGGTCGGTGCCGCCCGACGTCTTCGGGGCCCGCGTCCCCGGCCTCTTCGACGAAATGAGGAAGGCCTGGGGCGGCATCCCGTTCGTCGTCGTCAACGACGGTGAGGTGACTGCCCTCGCCGGGTCCATGGTCGGCAACGTCGGTGGGCTGCTGGGGATCGCCATGGGCTCGAGCCAGGCGGCGGGTTTCGTGACCTGCGAGGGCCGCCTGACGTCGTGGCTGAACGAACTGTCGTTCGCTCCGATCGACTATGCGCCTGCCGCGCCACTCGACGAGTGGTCGGGCGATCGCGGCTGCGGGGTCCAGTACCTCTCGCAGCAGGCGGTCGGGCGGCTGCTCGCCCCGGCCGGCATCGAGGTCGACCCCGCCATGCCGCTGCCCGACCGGCTCGTCATGGTGCAACGGCTGATGCAGGCCGGCGACGAGCGAGCGGCGCGTATCTACGAGACGATCGGCGCTTACCTGGGCTACGCCCTGCTCGAATACCGCGATATCTACGACTTCGACAACGTGCTCGTGCTCGGGCGGGTCGTAACCGGCATCGGCGGCGACATCATCCTGGACTGGGCCCGGCGAGTCCTGGCGTCCGACTCGACCGACCCGGCGGCAGCCCCAGGTGTCCAGCGTCCGGCCATCACCTTCCACACGGTCTCGGAGCGTGACAAGCGGCACGGCCAGGCCGTCGCCGCGGCCAGCCTGCCCACGATCGAACCCTGACCGAGGTAGCCCCTACTGCGCCGCTATCGCACGTCGCTGACGGACCAGACCTGGTTCAGCACGTAGGCGCCGTCGGTGGTCGGGTCGAGCAGGTTCGGCTGAGCGCCTTGCACGATCACATAGGGGTGGAGCCGGAACTGGACGAGGCGCGTGCCGTAGAAGGTGGCTTCGACGATCACGCCCTCCATGGTCTGGCGGCTCCAGCTCTGATCGAACAGGAAGTTGCCGTGGCTGCCGATGGCGAACTGCGGGCCGTCGGGGCCGGGCAGGATCGACGCCCACGAGGCCCAGTGAGTGCCACTGCCGAGGATGCCATCGGCGCCGCACTGATAGAAGAAAGCCCGCTGCGTGGCCTGCGTCTTGGTCATCGTGGCGTGGTATTCGGGCCAGCCCCATTGCGGCATCGCGATCACCACGTCGGCGACCTTACGCGCGGCCTTGATCGAGTTGCAGACGTTGTCGTCGGTGAGCGGCGCGACACCCGGGCGAGTGTCGGTGGCAGCCGCCGAGCCCTGGATGTCGTCCCAGCCGACGAACGCGAACTTGATCCCACGAACGTCCACCACGGCGGGCGCAAGGGCGTCCGCCAGGGTCTTGCCGGCACCGGTGTGCTTGATGCCGGCGGCGTCCAGATAGTCGATCGTCTGGAGCACACCCGTCTGGCGGGCGTCGGTGATGTGGTTGGAGCCCAGGGTGACGACTTTCAGGCCGCCCTCGGTCGCCAGGAGCTTGGCCACGCTGGGATCGATGTTGAAGACCATTCCATCGTTGTGCTGGACCCAGCCGGAGATCATCGGGCACTCGAAGTCGTTGGCGCTCACGTCGTTGTCGGAGATCAGCGCATCCACCTTGCCACTGTCGCCGTTGCGCGAAATGATCGGTACCTGCCAGCCCCAGCCGTAGCTGTCGGGCTTCGTGCCGCGGTAGTGGACCGTGCCACCGTCCAGGACCCAGGTCCAGCCCATCTTCTTGTCGACCGCCATGTACGAGACGCCGCGGTCCGGGCAGGTGTCGCCGGTCGAGATGAGGGTTCGGACCGCCACCGCGTTGTAGGCCGTCCAGTCGGCGTGAGTCGCGACCGTCGCGTAGAGCGGGTAGGGGAGGGCGCGGTGGCTTGGGGCCCCGAACAGGTCCGCGTCGCCGATGGCCAGAACCTTGATCGAGGGTGTCACGAGCCCAGGCGGCAGCAGAGCCATGACGCCGGCCGTGTCGTGGACCTTGGCCGCGATCAGCGCCGCCGGCATGCACGCGGTGGTCGAGGGCAGAGTCAACGTCGTGCCCCCCAGACCGAGCGCGCTCACCTCGCACGGCAGTGTCACCTTGCCGGCCGTCAGGGCCGTTCTCAGCGCGTCTGACGCGATGCTGAGCCGGTTGTCGTCGAAGCGCACGACGACGGCGATCGGAAAGACCGTGGGCTGCTCAGCAGTGGGCGACGGCGTAGGCGAGGGAGTGGCAGTCGCCGTCGCCCACGGCGTTGGGGACATGGCGACTGTCGGACGTGGTGAGTTCGTGGGCGTCGGGCTGCCACACGCGCCAACGAGGACGGCGAGCGCGGCCACCGCGACCGACGCCAGGACGCGCCGGAGCGCCCACATCGGGCCCGGCCGGCCCCTCTTTCTGCGACCATCGAACCGGCCGAACGGCACCCCTTCTCCTTCTGTAAGCTGCGACATCCGGCCGCCAGCTGCGGCCACCAGGCTAGTCGCATCGTGCGCCCATCGCTTGGCCGCCGTGAGCCCGGAGAGGCTCTTCGGGTTGACCGCAGTGCTACCTTGATTCTTGCAGAATGCCGACGGCCGTCGGTCGCCCATTCCGGGTGGAGGATGAGTCGATGAGCGATCCGAAGCCAGGTTCTGAGTCCAATGCTGGCGCCGCCCCAGGCCCTGATGTCGCCACTCGCGCGCCGGTACGGATGCCGGGTGATGACCTGGGTCCGGACGATCCCGAAGCTCAGGGCTCCTGGAAGATCCCTCTTGATCCCATAGAAGAGGTCGTGGCCAGACAAGAATCCCTGCCCGAGCCGGTCGCGGCAGGCCACGGCGGCTTGCTGCACCGACTCACCCACAGAGGCTGACCGACCAGGCCACGCCCACCATCGGCCGAGAATCGAACGACCCCGAGAAACACTCGGGGTCGTTTCACGTTCAGGAGTTGGCGCGCCCGGCGGGACTCGAACCCACGACCTCCAGGTCCGCAACCTGGCGCTCTATCCACTGAGCTACGGGCGCGCGCGGCTGTGTCTCNNCGCAGCGGGGGTTGGCCCCGAAACCGCGACGGCCCGGGCCGGACACCCGCTCGGGGCGGTTCAGCGGATGATCCGAGGGCGGGCTGTCGTGGCCTGAGCCGGGGTCGGCTCGGGCTTACTCCTCGGCCAGACCCTCGAGACGGAACCTCACGAAGAGCCGCGTGATGAGACCGCCGCCGACCCGTTCGCGCGTGATGTCGCCCGGCTCGAGGCCGGCCTCTCTGGCGACCTCGGCCATTTGCGACGAGCCCAGAGTCAGCAGGTCCAGGTCGTAGACGAGGGCCACGCCGCCCGTCCTCAGCACCCGGGCGATCTCGGCGAAAACGTCCGCCGGCTCGGCCCAGTGGTGCAGGCTGAGCGTGGATACGACCAGGTCCACAGACGCGTCGCCGAATGGCAGGTCGGCGGCGTCGCCGACGACGAACTTGAGTCGCCCATCCGTGGTCGCGTGGCGGCCGGCCCACAGCAGCATGCTCGGCGATAGATCCAGGCCGATGATCCGGGCGTCGCGGATACGTCGCGAGATCGCCACGACCAGATCGCCCGGACCGCAACCAAGGTCCACGATCGTAGGCCGGCGGATGAGACCGCGAGCAGCAAGCTCGGCCGCAGCTTCGTCCGCGACGCGGCGATACAGCCGGCCGAGGACCGGAGCCAGGACGCGCGCGTAGGTGCCACTCTCCGGTTCCGAGAAGCGCTCGACGCGGCCATCGATCCAGCGGGCCACGACTCGGGCGACCTGCTTGCCGGGCCTGGTGAGCACGGCCAGCGCACCGACCAGCAGCAGGGCCGAGAGCAGCCGGCGAAGGCTCGGTCTGCGGCGCCCATTGCGTTCGACCTCAGGCGCGCGGCCATCGGCGAGGGGCTCGACTCTGCGGCGTCGGAACAGCTTCATGGCAGGTACCTGCTGGCGCGATCCACTAGATCTTGCGGGTTCGACCCGGGGCCGACGCGAATGCGGGGCAGCGTCAGGCGGTTGGCCCAGGTTTCGGGCTGGGAGCCGCCCTGGATCACGGCCGTCTCGATGCCGGGGCTCGTCGCCACCGCGTCGCTCACAGCTTGATTTGTTAGACCGACCGGATAGGAGAACGACTGCGGCCACACGCCGACGGCCCGGGCGATGGCCGCCGAACAGCCGTAGATCTCGATCTTGAGCTGCACTGGAGTGGACACGCGAAGATCCTCGTGGCTCATGGTGTGGTTGCCGATCTCATTGCCCGCGGCTACCAGGATCCGCATCTCGCCCACGGTCAGCTGCTCCGGGTGGCCGATGCGGCCGCCGATCACGAAGTACGTCGCCACGAAACCGTATTGCTGGAGGATCGGCAGGGCGTACGTGTATCCGTCCTCGTAGCCGTCGTCGAAGGAAACCACGAAGCTCTTCGTCGCCGGTGCGATCCCCTGGCGCAGGTCGTCGCCGAGCTGGCCCATGGTGATCGTGTGCCAGCCCGCCTTGGCCATTACGTCCATCTGGGCCGTGAAGATCTCGGGCGGAACGATCAGGTCCCGGGAGTAGCCTGTCTCCGCGGCATAGGGCTTGACCCGGTGATACTCGAAGATCGGCACGTGGAGCGCGAAAGCCGGGCTCGCATCCGGGGCGATCGATGCCAGCGGTGTCGGGGCCACGAAGGGGAGGCAGTCGACATCGACAAGTTCCGTGCATGACGGGGGACGGCGCCCGGCCCCAGCCGCGGAAGGCTCGCCGGTCGGCGACGGCGATGCGCCCTGGCTCGGCTTGGGCGACTCGCGACCGCCGGTCGCGGATGGCTGTGCCGTGAGTCGCGCGGAAGCGGTGGCTGACGGGGCAGCGCCCACCGCCTGCGACCGGCCCAGCCCAAAGCCCGACAGGGTTACGGCCATGAGGATCGCCAGGAGCACAACGAGCACGCCGGCGATGCCGACGGGCACGGCTCTGGTGGGCCAGAGCCGGGACAGGCGCTGACGCGGAACGGCTGCCGGCTGTTTCTCCCTCACGGCCGGTATTGTGAACGTTGATCGACCGTTTGGTGAAGTCCTCCGAGCGCCAGGCCCAGAATATGGCCTCCTCACGCCACTCAGCAGTCCGAAAGGAAACCGAATGGAGAACGTCGGATTCGTTGGCCTCGGCACGATGGGCGCCTCGATGGCGGCCAACCTGCTTCGCGCGGGCGCGCACCTGACCGTCTGGAACCGGAATCCGGCCAGGGCGTCTGCCGCCGTAGAGATGGGCGCCCGCCAGGCGGTCTCGCCCTGCGACGTCGCCGCGCACTCGGACATCACCGTCATTTGCGTCTCCGACACGCCCGACGTCGAAGCCGTCCTATTCGGCCCCGATGGGATCGCCGCCGGCGCTCGATCCGGCAGCCTCGTGATCGACTGCTCGACGATCTCGCCCGACTCGACACGGGACTTCGGCGGCCGGCTGGCGGCACGCGGCGTGGGCCTTGTCGACGCCCCGGTCTCGGGCGGCTCGGAGGGTGCGCGGCTCGGGACCCTGACCATGTTCGTCGGCGGCGCGGAGGCGGACGTGGCCCGGGCCCGGCCCGTGCTCGAGGCGATGGGCAAAACGATCACGCACCTCGGTCCTGTCGGCAGCGGCCAGGCCGCCAAGGCCGTCAACCAGGTCATCATCAGCGGCTACTACCTGAGCGTCGCGGAGGGAATCGTGCTCGGCATCAAGGCCGGCCTGGCTCCCGACCGGCTGGTCGAGGCCCTGTCCGGCGGCGCCGCCAGGAGCTGGGTGCTCGACAACAGGAGCGGCCGGATGATCGACGACGAATACCCGCTCGGCTTCCGGCTCGCCCTCCATCGGAAGGACCTCGGAATAGCCCTGGACATGGCGCGCCGGCTCGATCTGGATCTCCCGGTGGCCGAACTGACGGCCTCGATCGAGGACGGACTCATGTCCGCTGGCCACGGAGACGAAGACATGTCCGTACTGGCTCGAGCGATCCGCGGTGGCGCCGACTAGCAGCCGCACGGGCGCCGGCCCGGAGGCAATTCCCCGTCCGGGGCCTGCCTCTGCCCCCAGTCGGCCTGTATGATCCGAGCCATGAACTACGAACTGTTCATGGGAGAGGCTCTGGCCGAGGCTCAGACGGCCCTCGATCAAGGCAAGGCCCCCATTGGCGCCGTGGCGGTCGTCAACGACGCGATGGTCGCCCGGGCTCACGATCGCGTCCAGGAGACGAACGACCCCACCGCGCACGCGGTCGTCGTGGCACTGCGCGAGGCCAGCCGCAAGCTGGGCCGCGACCGTCTCGCCGATGTCACGATCTTCGTGACTCGCGAGCCTTGTCCGATGTGCGTGGGGGCGCTCCTGGCCAGCGACGTCGAGGCCCTCGTATACGCCGTCTCCAACCAGGTCGACGGTGCCGCCGGCAGCGTGATCCAGCTCGCCCAGGACGGCAGGCTGGCCCGCAAGCTCAAGGTCGTCAGCGGCATTCGTTGCGATGAGGCCGAGGAGATGTTCGCCAGCGGCGAACCGGTCGAGCTTCTTCGTTCCGCCGAGAGGCTCAAGCCCGCCCTCGGCTAGTCGAACCCCGATCGATTCGGCCCCTCGGCGCCGGGCTGGCGCCTCGCTGGCGCCGCGCGCCGTCCCTTGTCTCGGCTCTGGTATTCTCTCGCGCGGAGAGGTGTCCGAGTGGTTGATGGTGCCGCTCTCGAAAAGCGGTGTGCGAGAGCACCGAGGGTTCGAATCCCTCCCTCTCCGCCACTCCTCTGAACCCAAGCCCGCAGGTGCGGGCCGTCGCCGGTCTGGCCGGCTGGCGACGTCGCCGGTTCGCGGACCGGCGTTTCTGGCCCGTTGCGGGCCGTCGCCGCGGAGAGGTCGCCTAGT
>PLNK01000147.1 GCA_003142755.1 Chloroflexota bacterium
TCGGCAACCCGCTGATCGCCTATTTGCTCGTTCTGGTGTTGGGGCTGGGAGCGGTCTCGCTGGGCATCTTCATCTCGACCTTCGCCCGGTCCGAGCTGCAGATCCTGCAGTTCATCCCGATCGTGATCGTGCCCCAGGGTCTGCTGGGCGGCTTCTTCTGGCCGATCGACCAGCTGCCGAGCCTGCTCCAGCCGGTCGCCCGGATCCTGCCGGTGACATACGCGATCGACGGTTTGCGCCAGGTGATGATCGCCGGGGCCGATCTGACCTCGCCGCAGGTCCTGCTCGACCTCGGAGTACTGGCCGGGATAGCGGCGGTCTTCGTGGTCCTCGCCGCGGCCACGATCAGACGCGAAGTGGCGTAGCCGCGGCCGCTACGCCGGGATCCGGGCCCGGGCGCTCCGCAGGCGGTTGCGGAGCCCGTGGCGGCGCGGGCCCGCGATCATCAGCGCCGTGGTCCAGGCCAGCACCGAAACCATGGCGATGCCGTAGACCGGCCAGTAGTTGCCGATGCGGTCGTACATGATGCCGCCCGCGTTCATGACGATGATCCCGCCGGCGGGGTAGGCCATCGCCGTGATCCCGAAGATGGCGCCGAAGTTGTGACCGCCGAACACGTCCGAGAAGGCAGCCGAGCGGATGGCGATCGTCGCTCCGATGGCGAAACCGTAGATTGAGTTGCCAGCGACCGCGAGCGCAAGGAGTGAGCCATTCGAGGCGAATATCGCGCTCGCGCCGACGACGATCAGCCCTGCGCACAGGAGCCCGATGAAGCGCCGCCCAAACCGGTCCGACAGCCCGCCGCCCACAATCTGCCCCACCACGTACGCGTAGCACTGCAAAGCCAGCAGCGTCGCGGCGAACCCGGCGTCGATGCCCTGTGAGACGGCGTGGCGCGACGACGTTTGGAACACGCCTTCGTCGATGCAGCCGATGCCAACCGCGCCGACGAGGAGGATCAGGAAGCGGCGGGTCCGAATGGTCCGGCGCAGGGTGTCGGGCCGGGAGCGACTTCCCGGCGGCAAAAGCTCCTGCGAAGCCGCGATCGCGCCGGGGGCCGAGGTCTCGTGGAGGCCCGCCCCCGACTGAGCAGTCGCCCGAGCCGGCGACGTTGATGGCCCGGCCACCTTCGAGCCTCGCGCGGCCGGCACCAGGACCGCGGCGCCGGTGGTCATCAGCCACACGAAAGGCAGGGCCACGAGCGAAAGAACGGCGAAGATCACCGCGGTCGACCGCCAGCCGATGTCGGGTATCAGGCCTGCGGCGACGGGCAGAGCCAGCGCCACTCCGATGCCGGGCCCGGCGTAAGCGACGCCGAGCGCCAGCCCGGCCACTCCGGCGTAGCGGCGGGCGATGGCGGTCGTCGTGCCGACGAAGACGAGCTGGACCCCTATCGCGAGGAACACGCCGTATGCGGCGATCAGGAAGGCGACGTCGGTAGCGGCCGAGGCGACGAGCCAGCCGGCGGCCAGGAGGACCGCCCCGACGAGCAGCAGGATGCGGTCGTCGAAGACGTCGTAGGCGCGCCCGAGCAGGGGCGAGCACAGCGCCGACACGAGCAGGAACATCGTCCACGGCATCTGGCCCAGCTCGCGAGCGGCGTGGAACGTGGCCTCGAACTGTGGCGCGAGCAGCGGGTAGCAGTACAGCGGCGCGTATGCCACGGCGCCCACGACGAAGGCGCCGAGGACCGGCACGGAACGACGCAAACCGCCACGTGAGACCGACAGGCTGGGCACGTGCCAATCGTAAGACGCGGCGGCGAAAGCGGCGGACCGCCTCGAAGCCACCGCGCCCCGCGCCCGCTCGTCCGTCGTGGCAAGATTCCGGCATGGTGACTGGTAGCGTCCGACGTTTCAATCGAACCGCGGAAGGCTACCTGCGCTGGTGGGCGCCGGTCCTCCGGCCATCCTCGATACGCCTTGTCGATCGACTTGGGCACATCGACCCCGGGCTTCCGCACGGCCGTGTCCGCGATGTTCTGGACCTCGGCTGCGGCACGGGAAGCGGCTTGTTCGAGGCTGCCCAACGCTGGCCGGGAGCTCGACTGGTCGGGCTCGACGGCTCGGTCGGAATGCTCGACGTAGCCCGACGGGAAGAGGGTAGGCTGCCGGAATCGGCTCGCAAACGTATCGACTACGTCCAGGCCGACGCCGCGACCGTGCCCGCGTCCGACGCAGCATTCGATGTCGTGATGACCTGCTTCGTGCTGCAGCAAGTTCCCGATCGCATCGCCGTGCTGCGAGAACTCCACCGAGTCCTCCGGCCGCGCGGCATTCTCGCCGTCTACGGCTGGCTCGAGGAGAAGGTCCCATTCGCGCCGGAGTTCGAGCTGGAGCAGGCGCTGATGGAGGTCGGGATATCACGCCCCGTCGACACAGACGTGAAGGCCGGCCACTACCGCTCGATGCGGGCCGCAGCCGACGAGCTCCGTTCGGTCGGGTTCCGGCGGGTCGCTCCCCGTGCCTATGCCCTCGACCATCCGTGGAGCGTCGACGACTTCATCGCCCACCGAACGACGACGCGCGAGATCGACCTGTTCGGGTCCATGGACGACGGAACTCGCCAGAGGGTCGTCCAGGTTTTGCGCCGCCGCCTGAACACCCTGACGCCCGACCAGCTGGTGTTTCGAGCGCCGATCGTCTCGATCGTCGCCCGCAAGGGCTGAGCCCGGGGCGGCGCGCGTGGCGCCGCATGCTGTTGCGCCGACCCTCTACTCGTCGCTCAGGCGATGCTTCACGGGCCGGATGAAACCGACCCACGTCCCGGTCACCATCCGCCGGAAGAACCAGATCGATCCCAGCAGGACGATGAGCGATATCACGAGCTGGAAGCTCCGAACCATCCGCTCGAGGACAATCGTGACCTCGACGCTGAACGCTCCCTCACCGGGTTCGGGGCTCGCTCCGGGCGCGGCGACGGCTGCGGCGATCGGCGTGGGCGACTGGCTGGCGATCGGCGTGGCCGCATCGGGCGGTGCGGTGGCGACGACTGGCGGGGGCGCCGTACGCTGCGGCGGCAAGGTGGCCTGAGCCAGGATGGCGATGTTGGGGATCGTCAGGCAAGCGTCCGGATCCTCACTCGTGGTCGGCGCGTCGCAGTTCGGCGGTGGCGGAATGGCGATGTCGTGGATGAGCCCGACCGTGATCCAGCACGACGCCGCGATGACGGCCACCGGGATCGCCACCCGCACGAAGTCGCCTTGAGTCTCGCGGTCCCGACCCGACTTGACGCTGCCGATCTTGCCCTGTTCGTCGACCGAGATGCGCTCGAGTTCCTCGCCGCCGGTCAGGGCCAGGAAGAGCCAGAACAGAACGTAGAGACAGGGCACGGCCAGGGCCGCGACGAGGCCCGGACCGGCCGTCACGACTTGACTGGCCCCGAGCGCCAGGGCCACCAGCATGATCAGGACGACGAAATGGAAGCGGTGGTCGACGGTCGAGCCCCTGACCAGAAGAGCGTCGAACTCGCCTCGGCGTCGGACTCTGGCCCGTTCTTCCCGGGTCAGGTTGACGACGACGCGCTTGAGCAGGGCCTTGCGTTCGTCGACGGACAGCATTCCTTCAGCTGTGGGCTCAGCCCCTCCAGCTTCTCGAACGCCAGCCATAATCGCCCTTCCGTGTCAGGCCCCGATCGCGCGAGCTCACGCTCGCGTGGGGCGTCAGGCCTCGGTCTTGGCCTCGGTCGTCTCAGCATCCTCCGTCGGGGCCTCGGCCGCAACGACCACCGGCTCCTCGACGACGTGCGGCGCGGCCACCTTGGCCACGACTTCGTCCGGGTCGGACAGGAGAGTGACTCCCGCCGGCAGCGGCAGGTCACGAAGGTGGATCGCCATGTCGAAGTCGACGAGCGACTCGATCGAGAACTCCAGCGACTCTGGCAGGTTCTCGGGCTGCGCGCGGACCTTGATGCGGTCGATGTTGTGCAGGAGCGTGCCGCCCAGGCGGACCACCGCGAAGGACTCTCCGGTGGTGTGGAGCGGGATCTCGACCGTGACTTCCTCGCCCTTCTTGAGGGCGAACAGATCGACGTGGAGCAGGTGGCGATGCCGAGGATCGATCTGAATGCCGTGGACCATTACCCGGTGGACGTCCTTGCCGTCGATCTTCAGCTCGATGATCGTATTGGACTGGACGGTATGGCGGAGGTGGTCGAATTCGTGGGCATCGAGCGAGACGGGGATAGACTCGATGCCGTGACCGAAGACGACCGCGGGAACGCGGCCGGCCTTGCGCAGGAGCGAAACCGACTTACCGGTCTCTGTGCGGCGGCTGGCGGCGAGTACTGTCGGGGCTGACACTGGTGAAATCTCCCTGCGCGGGTCCATCGAGCGCACTTGACCGTTGCGGAGGCGCTTCGGCATAGGAGCCTACCACGGGCGCGCGAAGACTGGACGCGCCAAGCAGCAGGTCAGTAGCCGCGGCCGCCTCGACTGCCGTGTGAGGCCGCCTCTCGACCATACCGAACGCCGTTGCCGGTGGTGTAGGATCGGCCGGTGGCTGCCACCATCCTGATCGTCGAGGACGAATACGCCGTCGCGCGAGGGATCCAATACGCCCTTCAGCAGGAGGGCTATCAGGTCGCGGTCTCGAGGTCGGGCGAGGAAGGCCTCGAATTCGCACTGCGCGAGGGACCCGATCTGGTGGTCCTCGACGTCCGACTGCCCGGCATCGACGGCTTCGAAGTCCTGCGCCGTCTGCGCGCGAGCGGCTCGAAGGCGCCGGTTCTGATCCTCACCGCCCGCGACGAAGAGATGGACAAGGTCATCGGTCTGGAGCTCGGCGCCGACGACTACGTGACCAAACCATTCGGGCTGCGCGAGCTGATGAGCCGGATCAAGGCGCTTCTCCGACGAGCCTACGGCGACCTCGCCGACGCCGGCGGCGGCCGACTGTTGCGCCACGGCGACCTGCTGATCGACCTCGAGCGCCGACGCGTCCAGCGCGGCGAGCGCCGCGTGCCGCTGACTGCCACCGAGTTCGAGATCCTGCGCCATCTGGCCAGCCGGCCGGGCCGCGTCTTCTCGCGCCGCGAGCTGCTCGAGCTGATCAGGGACTATGAGGCGCTCGACCAGGACGAGAAGACGATCAACGTCCACGTAAGCCACCTGCGAGAGAAGCTGGAAGACGATCCTTCCAACCCTCGATTCGTCTTGACGGTTCGTGGCGCCGGGTACGCGTTCGCGGAACGATGAACTCCACCGATCGCCGACCGCGACCCGCGGA
>PLNK01000138.1 GCA_003142755.1 Chloroflexota bacterium
GGCCGTCACCACAATCACCGAGTGACGAATGGCTAAGGTTGACGCGCGTCCGATCATTCAGCTCGCTTGCACCGAGTGCAAGATGCGGACGTACACCACGCGCAAGAACAAGAAGAACGATCCCGGCCGACTCGAGCTCCGCAAGTACTGCCCTCGTGAACGCCGCCACACCCTGCACCGAGAGGCAAAGTAGAGGAACAAGCCGAGCCGCCGGCGAGGCAAGACCGAGGCGGAGCCGAGCACCGGAGCGAGCGTACTAAGGTACGTGAGCGAGGAGCACAGGCGACAACGCGTCAGCTAAGCTGACGACGGTATTGACAGCCCGCGGCGAAGGCCATTTCGCAGGCGCCTAGCTCAATTTGGCAGAGCACTGGTCTCCAAAACCAGGGGTTGTGGGTTCGAGTCCCGCGGCGCCTGCCAGACACATCCAAGCTTGTAAGCAAGAGAGCTGCCGTGTCGCGCATCCAGCGCTTCATCCAAGACTCATGGCAAGAACTTCAGAAGGTCAACTGGCCCACGCCGCAACAGGCTCGTAATCTCACGATCCTGGTGCTGGCGGTCAGCGCAGTCGTAGCCGTGATAATCGCCGGCTTCGACTACGTCTTCGGCCTTCTCGCCACGTACATCACCGGGTGATCTCAACCATGAAGACGGAGCAGGCCGGCGAGGCGGTTCGGCCGCCCGAGAAGCGCTGGTACGTCATCCACACGTACTCTGGCTACGAAAACAAGGTCAAGGCGAACCTCGAGCACCGCATCGAATCGATGGGCATGGACGATAAGATCTTCCAGGTCCTCGTGCCGATGGAAGACGAGATCGAGATCCGCCAGGGCCAGCGCCACACGGTGCAGAAGAAGGTTTATCCCGGCTACGTCTTGGTCGAGATGATCCTCGACCCCGACTCGTGGTACGTGGTCCGCAACACTCCTGGCGTCACCAGCTTCGTTGGCGGCGGCAACATCCCGGGTGTGCGCAGCGAGCCGATCCCGCTCGACGAGCAGGAGGTCAAGCAGATCCTCCGGCAGATGGGCGTGGAGACACCTCGCTATCGGGTCGCATTCACCAAGGGTCAGAACGTCCGGGTCACCGACGGTCCATTCGCCGAGTTCATCGGCACGGTGGACGAGGTCAACCCCGAGCGCAACAAAGTCAAGGTGCTGGTCAGCATCTTCGGCCGCGAAACCCCGGTCGAGCTCGACTTCCTCCAGGTCGAGAAGCTGTAAGCGAAAGGAAGCTCGAGCCCCGTGGCCAAGAAGATCCGCATCGTACTCACCCTGCAGCTCAATGCTGGCAAGGCCACGCCCGCGCCGCCGGTCGGCACGGCTCTCGGCCCCCACGGCATCAACATCGTCGAGTTCACCAAGTCGTACAACGAGAAGACAGCCGACAAGGTCGGCCAGGTGATCCCGGCCCAAATCACGATCTTCGAGGATCGCTCGTTCACCTTCGTCCTCAAGACCCCGCCCGCCCCGGATCTCCTCCGCAAGGCAGCTGGGGTAACGAAGGGCACCGCGACCGCCGGCCGTGAGACCGTCGGCAAGGTGACCAAGGCGCAGATCCGCGAGATTGCCACGATCAAGATGTCCGATCTCAACGCCAACTCGATCGAGGGCGCCATGGCCCAGATCGAGGGCACTGCCAGGAGCATGGGCCTCGAAGTTGTGTGATTGGCCCGGAGGCCAATCACCTCGGAGAACTCGCCTGCGGCGGCTTCTCCGCTAGCCACGGAACACCTGCTCCACCGCCGGAGCGAGCAGCCAGGCCACTGACAACCCGGGTAGACCCGGCGATAGACCCCGCGAGAAGGGGGAGGCTGAACCGGGAGGCCGGGGAGGCCGCCAGAAGGAGATCAGATGCCGGAGCACGGTAAGAAGTACCAGGAAGCCGCCAAGCTCGTCGACCGCACCAAGCTGTATGCGCCCGCCGAGGGTGCCGATCTTGCCCGCAAGACCAGCTACGTCGGGTTTGACGCGAGCGTCGAGGCCCACATTCGTTTGGGCGTGGATCCGCGCCACGCCGACCAGATGGTCCGTGGCACGGTGGTGCTGCCCCATGGCACCGGCAAGGTAGTCCGCGTCGTGGTCTTCGCCCAGGGCGAGAAGGCCCTCGAGGCGTTGCGCGCCGGAGCCGACGAGGTCGGCGCAGAGGACCTGGTCAAGAAGATCGAGGCCGGCTGGACGGACTTCGACGTTGCTCTCGCCGCCCCGGACGTCATGGGCATGGTCGGTCGCCTGGGCCGCATCCTTGGCCGCAAGGGCCTGATGCCGAACCCGAAGTCGGGCACGATCACGTTCGACCTGGAACGCGCGATCAAGGAAGTCAAGGCGGGCCGCGTCGAATTCAAGGTCGACAAGGGTGGCATCATCCACGTCTCGTTCGGCAAGGCCAGCTTCGAGAGCCAGCAGCTCGTCGACAACCTGGCCACCCTGCTCGATGCCATCAACCGAGCGCGCCCGTCCGGCGCCAAGGGCCAGTACCTCAAGACCCTGACCATTACCCCGACCATGGGACCCGGCATCCGGATCGACATTCCGGGCGTCCTCGCGGTCGCCGCGGCGTCGTAACGACGCCCAACACATGAGGTTCGGCGGCGGAAGCGCCGACCGAGCCACAACCGAATAAGACGGACCGCCAAAGACAGCGCCGGCCCTTCGGGGCTTAATCGCGAAACTCTCGCTCGACGCCGAGGCAGGGAACAGGCCTCCACCGCTCTTGGTGGGCGCGCCCCTGTCGGCGAAAGCCGTCGCAGGGGCGCCGTGGTTCCTGGGACTGTGAAGTTTCGGGTGCCACGACGAGAAGGCCGGAAGGCTTTCTCGAAAAGTCAATCGGCGAAGCCGATTGACTCGCCCTCCGAGCGCGCCGGCTGCGCGCGGCAACCCAAGGAGGTCACACATGCCTACCGAGGCCAAGCGCGAGACCGTCGCGGAGTTGACCGAGATAGCCCGGTCGAGCTCGGCGATGATCGTCTCCGAATACCGCGGCCTCAAGGTCTCCGAGCTCGGCGCGATCCGCCGGACCCTGCGTCAGCAGAACGTCACGTACCACGTCGTCAAGAACCGGCTGATGAAGATCGCGGCGAAAGATGCCGGCAAGGAGCCGCTCGCCGTGCTCCTCGAAGGCCCGACGGCTGTGGCGTTCGGATCAGGCAACGAGGCCGTCATGGCCAAGGCCGTGATCGATGCCCTCAGGCCTTATCGCCTCGTCAAGATCAAGGGCGGCTTGCTCGGCGATCACGCGATCGTGGACGCGGCCGGGATCACGAGCCTTTCGCAGCTTCCCAGCCGCGAAGTTCTGCTTGGTCAACTTGCCGGCACGCTTTCGGCGCCGATGTCGCAACTCGTTGGCGCCCTGGCCGCCTCCATGCGAGAACTGGCAGGGGTCATGTCGGCCGTCGCCGAGCAGAAGGCCTAATCCTCGAGACAACAGGCCGGGCCTGAGCCCGGCTCCAAAGGAGTCAAATCGCAATGGCAGCTATCACGCAGGCGCAGATCCTGGACGCGATTTCGTCAATGACGGTCCTCGAAGTCCGTGATCTCACCAAAGCCATCGAAGAGAAGTTCGGCGTGACCGCCGCCGCCCCGGTCGCCATGGCCTCGGCTGCTGCCGCCGCCCCGGTTGCCGCGGCCGCTGAGGTCGAGGAGCAGACGGAGTTCACCGCCGTCCTCACCGAGATCGGCCCCAACAAGATCCCGGTCATCAAGGTCGTCCGCGAGCTGACCGGCCTGGGCCTCAAGGAGGCCAAGGACCTGGTCGACGGTTTCCCGAAGCCCGTCAAGGAAGGCGTCAACAAGGACGAGGCTGCGAAGATCAAGGCCGCCCTCGAAGAAGTGGGCGCGAAGGTCGAGATCAAGTAGTACTCGTTTCGCGGGACCGAACCCGCCCGTCGTCGACGCTGATCATTTGAGCGAGCGCCGGGTCGGGCAGGTTCGGGCCTTGCGGAGGCGGATCGACATCCGCCGGTGTCCCGCCTGACGGGACAACTGGTGGGCGATGTTCGGGGTTCTTCCCGCACGCCCGTTTGACACAAGGGAAAATCGCGGTATCCTACTCCTTCTGTGAGCGCGGCCCTTCCCTTTCTCCTCCGTCAAGGAGCGGTTCATGCTGTCTGTCGCTGAGTCCCCTCGCGCTTCTGCGGCTACGCCTCGAAAGCGTTACGCCCGGATCCCCGAGGTCCTCGAGATCCCCAACCTGATCGAGCTTCAGTTGAAGTCATTCGATTGGTTCGTGGAAAGCGGGCTCCGGGAGCTGTTCGACGAGATCAGCCCGATCAAGGACTTCACCGGCAAGGTGATGGAGCTCCATTTCCTCGACTATGAGTTCGGCGCGCCCAAGTACTCCGAGCTCGAGTGCAGGACCAAGGACCTCACCTTCAGCCGGCCCCTTTACGTCAACGTTGAGCTCCTGATCAAGGAGACTGGCGAGATCCAGCGCCAGCGGGTCTACATGGGCGACTTCCCGTTCATGACGGACCAGGGCACGTTCATCATCAACGGCGCTGAGCGCGTCGTGGTCTCCCAGCTCGTTCGTTCGCCCGGCGTGTACTACAGCGCGGTCGAGGATCCGACCAGCGGCCGGACCCTCTATTCGGCCAAGGTGATCCCGAACCGTGGCGCATGGCTCGAATTCGAGACGAGCAACAAGGATCTGCTCTCAGTCAAGGTCGATCGCAAGCGCAAGATCGCGGCGACGACGCTGCTACGCGCCGTCGGCTACGAGCAGAACGACCAGATCGGCGCCCTGTTCGCCACCGTCGACAGCGATCCCGAGCACCAGTACATTGCCTCGACGCTGGACAAGGACCTGACGAAGACCCAGCAGGACGCCCTGATCGAGGTCTACAAGAAGCTGCGCCCGGGCGATCCGCCCACCGGCGACAACGCCCGCCAGCTGGTCGAGAGCCTGTTCTTCAACTTCCGTCGCTACGACCTCGGTCGAGTGGGCCGGTACAAGTTCAACAAGAAGCTCGGTCCGGTCGTCGATCGGATGGGCATCGAGCTCGACCGCGAGCAGCGGATCATCACCCGGGAGGACATCGCCGCCATCGTCGGCCACCTCATCGAGCTGAACCGCGGGCTGGGCCTGCCCGACGACATCGACCACCTCGGCAACCGCCGCATCCGCGCCAACGGCGAGTTGATCCAGAACGCCTTCCGTGTTGGCCTCCTGCGCATGGAGCGGGTCGTGCGCGAGCGCATGACGATCCAGGAGATCGACAAGGCGACCCCGAACGCCCTCATCAACATCCGACCCGTGGTGGCCGCGATGAAGGAGTTCTTCGGCGGCAGCCAGTTGAGCCAGTTCATGGACCAGACCAACCCTCTGGCCGAGCTGACCAGCAAGCGACGCCTATCCGCGCTTGGCCCGGGCGGCCTGTCGCGAGAGCGCGCCGGCTTCGATGTCCGAGACGTCCACCACAGCCACTACGGTCGCATCTGCCCGATCGAGACGCCGGAAGGTCCGAACATCGGCCTGATCGGCTCGCTCGCCACCTTCGGCCGGATCAACAGCTATGGCTTCATCGAGACGCCATACCGCAAGGTCAAGCGGACGATCGCCTGGGATGATCCGGACATCGCCCGCCACGAGGCCGGCGTCGACCTGGTCGGCAAGGATGGCAAGGTCATCGTCAAGGCCGGCGAGAAGTTCAACGAGGCCGCCCTCGCCGAACTCAAGCGCCAGAAGGCCCAGGCCTTCCAGATCCGTCCGGTGGTCACAAAGGAAATCGAGTACCTCGCCGCGGACGAGGAGGAAGAGCACCACGTCGCTCAGGCCAACGCCGAGCTCGACGCCCAGGGGCACTTCGTCAAGGACCGCATTCCGTGCCGCTACCGCGACCAGTTCCCCGAGGCGCGTCCAAACGCCATCGAGTACATGGACGTCTCGCCGAAGCAGGTCGTCTCAGTGGCCACGGCCCTCATTCCGTTCCTCGAGCACGACGACGCGAACCGAGCCCTGATGGGTTCGAACATGCAGCGCCAGGCCGTGCCGCTTCTCGAGCCGGAGTCGCCGATCGTCGGGACCGGCATGGAGTGGCGCTCGGCCCTCGACTCGGGCCAGGTTGTGGTCGCTCGCCGGCCGGGCGTGGTCACGAGCGTGACCGCGGATCGCGTCAAGGTCGAGACGGACTCGGGCGAGCTCGACGAATACCTGCTCCAGAAGTACGTGCGCTCCAACCAGGGCACCTGCATCAACCAGCGGCCTATCGTCGATGTCGGTCAGCGGCTTGAGAAGGGCGGCCCGATCGCCGACTCGAGCTCCACCGATCAAGGCGAGCTGGCCCTCGGCCGCAACGTCCTCGTGGCGTTCATGAGCTGGGAAGGTGGCAACTACGAAGACGCCATCGTCATCAGCGAGCGCCTCGTCAAGGAAGACTTCTTCACCAGCATCCACATCGAGAAGCATGAGCTCGAGTCTCGCGACACCAAGCTCGGCCCCGAAGAGATCACGCGCGACATCCCCAACGTGGGTGAGGAGTCGCTCAAGGATCTGGACGAGGAAGGCATCGTCTACATCGGTGCCGAGGTCCAGCCCGGCGACATCCTGGTCGGCAAGATCACGCCCAAGGGTGA
>PLNK01000046.1 GCA_003142755.1 Chloroflexota bacterium
GCGGGCATCATCCTTCGGCATTTCGCCCTGATAAGCCAGCCCGAGCTGGATGGCTTCCTCGCGCAGAACTGGACGTATGCGAGTCTGCTGCGGGAATACGGCCTCAAGCCACGGGGTGAACAGGACCGCGGCGAGACCGAGTTGCCACCGCAGTTCCGAGAGAGGGCGCTGCGTCTCGTGGAGGCCGGCCATCTGGCCGCCGAACGGGCTGCATCGATGCTGGGGGTTGAGTCGGCGGAGTTGGACGGGTTGGTTCCGGTCGGAGAGGTCGACCCGCTCGGTCGGGCACTGCTGACGGACTTCCCGAACTCCCTTGACTGAACATGGACTCGGTCTTGCGACAGGCTGTTGCAGGAGAGGCAACCACTCAACCGTTGCGTCATGGCATGTGCTAGCGTATGCACATGCCCAACCTTGAGCGTCGCGTTCAGATTCTCCTTGACGAGCCTCGCTATCGAAGGGTGGCCGGCGAGGCGCGGCGGCGTCGCGTGTCGGTTGCCACGGTGGTCCGCGATGCCATCGATCAGATGACATCCGGCGCCGAGACTCGCAAGGACGCTATCGCCGGAGTTCTGGCGGCCGAGCCGATGGCGGTCCCTTCGGATCCGGCGGAACTGCGCCACGAACTTGACGCCGCACGCGAGCGGCCCGCGTGATCATCCTCGACACGACGGTGCTCGCTTACGCTGTTGGCGAGGAGCATCCGCTTCGGGAGCCTTGTCGCCGTCTGCTCGCCGCGCACGCCAACGGGACCATCGAGGCGACGACGACAGTCGAAGTGCTCCAGGAGTTCGCCCACGTGCGCGCCCGCCGGCGTACGCGCGAGGACGCGGTCAATCTCACCAGGCTCTACGTCGTCGCGTTGAACCCGATCGTCACGACCGCCGCCGACCTGGACGCGGGGCTCGCGCTCTTCCAGCAATACCCCGAGTTGGGCGCGTTCGACGCCGTGCTGGCTGCCGTGGCTCTCGCCCGCGGGGCTGAGGCGCTCGTCTCGGCCGATCGATCGTTTGCCTCGGTCCCTGACCTGGACTGGATCGATCCGGCCACACCGGCCATCGATCGACTCGTCGGCGGCTCAGACGCGTCGTCAGCCCTCGCTGAGGTATGACCGCAGCATCTCGTGGAGAACCGCGACCATCGGCGCATGGTTGCCGCGCATCGAAAGAGCCGCGGCTCCAGCGTAGAGACTGGCGGCCGGACGCGGGCGCAGTCGAACGAACAGCGGCAGACCGTAGCGGGCGGCAACCCAGTTGGCCCAGAGCCGAGCGATTCGGCCGTTGCCGTGGGCAAAGGGATGGATCCGGGTCCACTCGCCGTGGGCGATGGCTGCGATCCGGAGGGCGGCGTCCAGTTCCGCAACCGTAGCCGGCGTGGCACCGATGGTGATCACTGGGTCCAGCGCCGCGAGGGCGGAGCGCATCCCCGACTCGAAGGCGAGCAGCGCCGCGGGCGCATCCGGAGACGGAACACCTCGCACGCCGCCCACCTCAACCTCGTAGCCGATCAGCTCCGGGAAGGCCGTGTCCGTGTCGCGGAACTCGCCCGCGTAGTAGGGAACGGGCAGCGTCATTCCGGCAAAGGCTCGGCGATGCCAGTCCTGAGCCATCGTGGTGGTGGCGGGCAGGCGCTCGGGAGCGTCGTGCTTGATCTCGAGCGCGATGCCACGCAAGTTGGCCGCGAGCCGCCTGCCCGAGCCCGGCGGGTCGGCGTTCCAGGGTATGGGCACGTTCTAGACGCGAGCGCCGGACTCGAAGGCGGACGCAACGCCGAACGGATCGTCGTCGCCGCCAACCATTCTGGCCTGGATCGGATCCGCGAACGATACCTCGGCGCGGGCGAAGGCCTCGGCCTCGGCCTCTGGGTTGCTCCGATATGAACCCAGCATCCCGAGGGTGTGCATCAGGTCAGCCTGGAGGCCCGCACTCACCACTTCCAGCTCCGCCGTGATCATCTGCTCGGCGAGCTGGTTCATGGAGACGCCGAGTCGATCTGAGACGAGAGAGAGCAGGTCGTGCGTTTCCGGGTGCTCGAAGCGAAGAGTGAAGGAACGTCGCGCTGGCATCTCTATGATCGTACCTGCATGACGTCATATGTCAATAATGACGGCATCGTGGCTGGTGCCCGACCTATCGAGCCAACGCTCGGCACTACTTCGGCTGCCTGACCGTCGCCTACGCCTCGAGTTCGAAGCCTTCCGTGGCGAAGTCGGAGTCCATCGCCCAGGCTCGGCTGATCCCGCGCTGACGCATGAACTCGAAGCTGGTTCGGTCAACCAGCGAAACGGCCGATCCGGTTGTTGCGCGGAAGGCTACGAGGGCGCGGGAGCGCAGCGAGGCGTCGACGTCGGTGACTTCGATAGCCGGCAGGACCTCGTCGATCAGTCGGGCGGCAGCGTCGGCGCCGAGGCGGCGACGGACGAGCGAGACGAGCTCCACGACAACGTAGCTGTGTGTCACCAGCTCCTCGCCGAGCAGGCGTGCCGTGGCGCGGAGCGCGCGCTCGTGGTTCGAGTCGCCGGCGTCGAGGAGCGCATAGGCCGCGCTGGTGTCGACGAAAACAATCACCAGCGGGTCTCTTCGCCCAGGATCTCGTCGTGGCGCTCCGAGGTGTCGGACCGCCCGGATGAGAATGCGCCCGCCAGTCCGAAAGCACGCCGCTGCCGGGTCAATCGATCGGCGTCTTCCGTCACCGTTGCGTCGAGGGCGTCGCGGATGATGGCCGCAATGGAAGTATGCCGCCGCCGGGCCTCGCGTCGAAGGCGGTCCATCTGCCCTTCGGTCAGCGATATCTGGGTTCGTATCACGGTTAATATGATATCAATTCGTACCCGGGTGATGTAAGACCTTCCGTCAGCTCGATGGCGGGCTGATCGTCACGCCGGACAACGTGTCGATGCCGATGTCCAGCGCCACCGTCTCATGGGAAGCCGTGCCGAGAATCTTCTGATCGAATGCGACACCGAGGCTCAGGCCGGCCGGAGTCCCGTCGCGCTCGGCCCAGAAGGACAGACTGGTGAGGGCGAGGTTGTCTTGACCGGCGCCGGCCGAGATCCCGAACGCGGACAGGTCCACGCCCGCAACGTCCGCGACATTGAAGCGGTGGAGCCATCTGCCAAACTTGGACTCGAGGCCGTAATCCGACAGGACGATGCCGCTGCCAACGAAGGCCTGAAGCGTCTTCCCTGAAGCCGGCGCCTTGGTCCAGTCGCCCCCGTTAGCCCGCGAGTACGACCAGCCACCGACGACGATGTTGTCGTTCGTGCTCGTGATGCCCAGGATCTTCGCGCTGATCGAGACGGCGCTGTCGCTGCCCTTGACCGCGAATGTCCCAGTGACCGAGCCTGACCTCGAGCCGACGATCGTGGCCGCCGTGATCGTCCCGGTCACGGTGCCCTGAGCCTGAAAGTCGAAGCTTGCGATCGTCGCCTTGAATCTGGCCAGCGTCGACATCGGNNGGGCTGGGAGTTGGCGTCGGCTCAGGCGTCGGCGTGGCGGTCACCGTAGACGCGTCCGAGAACGGCCGAAACAGCGGGACGTGCGCGGGCCATGTACCCGCGGTGCCACAAGCCGCTACCAGCGCCACGAGGACAACGACGGCCGTCCCCACGGCAAGACGGCGAAAGTACGAGACAGCGGGCATTTCCCGCCTCCTAGCAGGTTCAAGAGCCGCATTGAGAATGACAGGTCTGTATCCGCGTGCGGCCCGCGCCGGCTCGAGCGCATACCAGGGACACCTACGGCAGCCGATTAGTGTCGGCAGTCGGCTTTTCACGAGGCGCCGCGTCCGATGTCAGGCTGAGAGCACCTCGAAGCCGGCCCGGGTGAAGTCCGCATCGAAGGCGAAGACGCCGACGATTCGACTCGCGTGCATGAAGGCGAAGCTGGCCTGATCTACGAAGCTGACCGACGCCGAGGCGGATTCGCGATAGGCGTTCAGGGCAGCGAAGTGAGTGGTCGCATCGATAGGCTGGACCGCCACGACGCCGAGCAAGCCGTCCATCAGCCGGACCACGGCATCCCAACCCAGGCGCTTCGAGACGAGCGCGAGCGTCTCAACGAGGACGTAGGCGTGCGTTACCAGCTCGGAACCCCGAAGCCTGGCGAATACTTCCGCCGCTGCCGCGTGGTTCGCATCGCCCTCGTCGAGGAGCGCGTACAGGGCCGACGTATCCACGAAGACCTTCACTCGCCGAGCACCTCGCCCAGGACGCGATCGTGTTCGGAGCTGGTGTCGGAGCTCCCGGAACTGAAGCCACCGATGGCCGCGAGCGCCGCTGCCCAGCGGTCGTCGGTCCCGCCCGGTGGGGGATACACACTGTCGACGGCCTCTCGAATCAGGGCGGCCATCGATGTGCGGCGGCGCTTCGCCAGGGAGCGCAGCCGCCGAGCCTGCTCGTCGGTCAGCGAGATCTGCGTCCGTTCCACGCCCGACATGATACAACTCGACTCCGATGATGTAACCACACGCCGAAGTCGAGCGTAGCAGTCGCGGATTGGTGGGCGCTTACTTCCCGCGAGCCAGCCAGGCCCGCCAGGTTGTCTCGTCCGGGCCGACGGTGACATCGTCGCCGTAGCGGACCAGCGGCAGCCGAAGCAGGCGCACGTCGGCGTGGACCGCCGCCAGGAGCTTGCCGCGGTCTCCGGGCACATCGTGCGCGGTGTCGAGTAGCGCCGTCGCACCCAGCCGATCGAGGAAGTGGCCGAGTTGCGCGGGCTCGATCGGTTTCTTGCGCAGGTCGACGTATCGGACCACGATCCGTCGCTCGCGGAAGAACCTCACAGCCGAGCGCGTTGCCGCGGAGTCCTCGACACCGAAGACGTCGATCTTGGGCATCTTCTTCGTCGGTGTCTTGCCGAGCGGAGCCGGCATGGGCAGGCCTCGTGGAGGTGGCGGCGGGCAGGCCGTGAGCCACCAGTGTGGCCTGGGCCGCGCCATCATGCTCAGCGACGTCTCAGTTCAGCTGTCGCTCCCGACCTGCCCGCAATGCGCGCAGGCGATCCGCGGCAAGGCGCGGTTGGGACGACTTGAGTCCGGTGCTTGCCGGGTAGCCAGCCGCACATTCGATGCGCTCGACTGCGCTCGACTGCGCTCATGGCCCGGCACGGCTCGCCAGGTCGGACTCGAACGGCGACACTTGCGGCAGACACCGCAGCGAAGGAACAGGCCCATGCCACTCACCGGAGAGTACGAACCGGGCACGTCCGCCTGGTCGCGCAAGCAGGTCGAGCTCTACGAGGCGACCAACGGCGAACAGGGCGGCGATCTGCGCGGCAAGCCAGTCATCGTGCTGACCTCGGTCGGCGCGAAGACGGGCAAGCTCCGCAAGACGGCGCTCATGCGCGTCGAACACGAGGGCGTCTACGCCGTGGTCGCGTCACTCGGCGGCGCCCCGCAGAACCCCGTCTGGTACTACAACCTCGTCAAGAACCCTCACGTCGAGCTGCAGGACGGCGCCACCAAGCGCGACTACACCGCGCGCGAGGTCACGGGCGACGAGAAGGCCCTCTGGTGGGAACGCGCCGTCGAAGCCTGGCCCGACTACGCGAACTACCAGGCGAAGACGGACCGCCAGATCCCGGTCCTCGTGCTCGAACCGATGGAGTAGGGGACCGCGGTCCGGTGGCCGTCGGGGCCCTGCCCGCCGCCGCCTACAGCTCGTCGAGGCCGATCCAGCCGAGCTGCACGGCCCGTGCCAGGCAGCGGCGGCAGCCCGGACCGACGGCCGGCCAATCGCCCTCGCAAGTCTCGATCCAGAACCAGCCGGCCGTGGCGGCGGGCTTGACGAGGTCGAGGTTTGCCGAGTGGCCGCACAGGTAGACGACCTGCGCCCGACCCGTGGCTCCGAAGCGGGTCGGGATCGGCGGGGTGAGCACGACGTGCCAGCGTTTGTCTTCGCCGATTGGTCCGCGCGTGTACGACGTGAATCGAGCCCGCCCCCAGAGTCCGGGGGCAATGGCGCTGGTGTCGACGGCCGGGGCCATCAGCAGCCTCGCGTNNCAGCCAACCCGACGCAGTTCAGTGGCGGTATCGCGATCGTTCATCGAAGGACTCCCATCCAGGCTGCGCAGCGGTCCCGGTCGCGAGGCCGGTCGCCGACACTCGGCGTGGCGGCCGGCCTAGCGACGTCGGCTGCTAATCCAGACGTGACATCTGGTCCAGCATGTTCAAGAAATCTCGCGTATCGGCCGTTTCCGGCAGTTGGAGTGTGAGTTGGGCCGCCTCGCTCCTCACGTCCGCGATCCGGTAGCCCGGGATCCAGGGGCTGTTGCGCAGGACCTCGGCCGTGGCGGCAACGAGCGAGTCGAGCTTGAAGTGCGAGTCGGCCGCCATGAAGCTCGAGTTCAGGTCACCTAGGTAGAGGTCCTTGGCGATCTCGCTGGCCCGAGTCGTCTGGGGGTCGGTCCAGCGCAGGTTCACGGTCGCGAGCAAGGCGTTCGACTGAAGCTCGGAGCGAAGGACCACGGCGTATAGCGCGGTAACAGAGTGGCCGGCTCCGATTGCGCCGCCCTCGGCGGTTGGGCTGCGGAAGGAGCTGTCGGGCAGGCCTCGGTCTTCGTAGCCGATGAGTCGATAGCCGGCCACGGCTTCGGAGTTGAAGTGGACCTGTGCCTTGGCGTCGATGGCGACGGTGTCGAGAGTGGTCGTCAGCTCGTCGACGAAGATGCGGCGCGCTTCGTCGAGTGTGTCGACGTAAGCGTAGAAGCCATCGCCCTTGTCCGCGAGTTGCTCCAGCAGGGCGTCGTTGTACTGGCCCATCCCCACCCCAACTGCCACGAGCTGGATGCCCGACGTGGCACCGGCGCCGGCCGTTTCGAGGATGGCGGTGGCATCGACGTTACCGGTGTTCGCAACGCCGTCGGTGGCGATCACGACGCGATTGATGCCGCCCTCGAGGAACTGCTCGTGGGCCATCTGGTAGCCCAGCCGGAGTCCGGCCTCGGCGTTGGTGTTGGCCTCCGGCTGAAGCTTGCCGATGGCCGACAGGATGGCCTCGCGATCGGAACCCGGGGTGGGCTCGAGGACGACGCGAGCATCGCTGGTGAAGACGACGATGCCGACACGGTCGTCACTCCTGAGCTCGTCGACGAGCAGCCGGAGCGAGGACTTGACCATCTCGAGCTTGTCGTTGTCGCCCATGGAGCCCGACACGTCGATGACCAGGGTCAGGGCCGCCGACGGACGTCGACTCGCGCTCGTCTCGTGAGCCTTGACGCCGATGCGCAGTAGCGTCTCGCTCTGCGAAAGGAATGGCGTGGGGCCACCGTCGACGTGGATGGCGAAGGCGCCGCTCTCCGGAGCCGCGTAACCCTGGTCGAAGTAGTTGACCCATTCCTCCACGCGCACGCTGGCCTGGTCGGGGCGGTTGCCGTCGGACACGTACTTGCGGGCGACGGTGTACGAGGCGGTGTCGACGTCGAGTCCGAAGGTGGAGTCGCCATCGACGGTGGTGTCGATGTAGGGGTTGACGCCGACGTTGGGGAACTGGACGGCTGCGGACGTGCCCACAACCAGCGGCGTCGACCAGGAGTAGGGAGTGGCGGCCGGGGCGAACGTCGCCGCGGCCGTGGGACGATGGTTGTAGTTGTCGGTGGCGGCCGGATACGGGGCCGACGTGGCCGTCGCACTACTGCAACCGGCAACCACGAGGCCAAATAGGGCGCACCAAACCAGGGCACGACGCATTTGGAAGATCCCTCTCTCCGGGAAAGGCCCGGCCTTCGCGGTGCGTTCACGACCTCGCAACATCCGGGTCTGCGATGTCTGTGCCAACGTCCGCTGATACTTGTACGACTCGGGAACCTCGCCGGATCATCGCCTCGGGCTGCCGCTCCCGCGCTGCAAGACGGTGCCCGATCGAGCCGTGGAGCGGTCCGCGATCCGCTAGACTCGGATCATCGCTTCCGTTGTCGCAGGGAGGCCTGAGCAATCGTGCCACGGTCCGCCGTAGCCATCGTCTTGCCGCGTCCCGAATCCTTGGCCGTTTGCCAGCACCTGGCCGAGGCGGGCTTCGAGGCCATTCCGGTGGCGTCGACGGACGAGCTGGAGCGGCTCCTCGAGAATCGCGACGACATCAACGTCGCCATCATCGACGGCGAGACCGACTTCGACCGCGCGCTCGAGATGTACTCCCTGTTGCACGACGGCAACCGCGACATCCCCGCGCTCATGCTCGTGCCACCGCGTGCCCTCAGTCGAATGGGCTTCGGCGCCACCAGGGACGAGTACTTCACCAGACCCTATTCGGTGGAGTCGATCCGCTGGCGCGTAGAGGCCATGCTGATCCGAGTCGAGAATCTGCCGGCCGGCAATTCGGCCCAGACGCTCCTCGAACCCGCCACCCGGTCTCCGATCGCCGAAGAGTCGGCGATGATCGGCGGCCCGGGCCAGGCCGAGTCGGGACCGAAGGGCAAGATCGTGATCGTCTTCAACCCAAAGGGCGGCGTGGGCAAGACGACGATATCGATCAATCTCGGGGCCGTTCTCCAGATGCGCAAGGACCGGCACGTGCTGCTCGTCGATTGCGACACGATCACGGGCCACGTCGCCCAGTCGCTCGGCCTGGAGCGGCCCAGGACGCTCGCCGGCGCCTGGCGCGACAGCGCGAGGCCGGGCTTTCCGGGGTCGGCGGCCGTGCGTGTGGTGGAGTCGGTGACGCAGATAGCGGCGGTCCACAGCAGTGGCGTGGGTGTGCTCGTGCTGGCCGAGTCGCCGCTCCACACCGAGATGCTCGAGCCGAGGCGCGTGGCCGAGGCCATCTCCGAAGCCCGCTCGTCGTACGACTACATCATCCTCGACATGCACCCGGACTACGGGCCGCTCAACCAGGCCCTATTCAGCCAGGCGGACAGGATCCTCATCCCGGTCACTCCCGACGTAGCGTGCATTCGGGCTGCGGTCCAGTTCCGCGAGATCGCGGAGGACCTGAACCTCCGCGATCGGTTGTCGCTGGTGATCAACCGCGCCAACAGCGGAGTGTCGGCGTCGGATGTGGAGCGAGTTGTCGCGCTGCCCGCCCTGGCCCGCGTCCGATCGGCGGGCATGCTCTTCGTCCGCGCCTCCGACGAGGGCAAGTCGGCAGTGGAGCGATTCCCAACAGCGAAAGTGGTCGACGACATCGACACGCTCGCGGGTCGCCTCATGGACGTCACGGACCCGCAGGGCACCGCGAGGCAGGGCGTTGCGTCGCACGGCCGTATCGCCGACTCGTTCAAGGGGCTGTTTGAGCGGATCACGGCCCAGGTGTCCTGACCAGCGACCCGCTTCAGGGCGCGCCGAACAAGGCGAGGGGAGCGGGGATGGCCGGCGGGAACTAGATGCGCCGGCCGGAGACAGACTCGAGCCGGTCGACCAGGCGGAGAAGATCGGCGGCCTCGCTCTTCTTCAGCTCACCGGTCTGGAGGGCGACGAGGAGGAGTTGCCGTCGCTCGAGCTCGGAGACGTCGAGGAGCATCTCCACGAGGGCGGACTGCATCTCGCCGCGGGCTTCCTCG
This sequence comes from Chloroflexota bacterium, assembly GCA_003142755.1. Classification (GTDB taxonomy): domain Bacteria; phylum Chloroflexota; class Limnocylindria; order Limnocylindrales; family CSP1-4; genus Fen-1039. The sequence continues at coordinate 9,495 of PLNK01000046.1, forward strand.
TCCTTGACCTGCTTCCGATTGAAGACCACTGGCCGAATCCTCCGGGATCACGAGCCCCCGAACCAGCCGTCACGAGACCGACTGCTACGGTAATCATCGGTTGCGATACGACTCGCGAGCCTTCCCCGATTGTACGGGTAGCTACTGGCTGAAAGGACCCCCGACTGCGCCATCTGCGTGAGAGGCGGGCCTGGCCCTGAGGCTCGCCTGGCGGTCCCGGCGACGCGATCTGCGCCCTGGAGCGGATTGCGGCCTACCATCCCTCGGAGAAGTTGAGGTCGCAACGATGTCTACCATGCCGGGGTTGAGCCCCATCAACGTCGTGAGCTACGAATCCGGTGTCTGCAACATCGGTCCTGAGGAGATTGCCCGGCGGCGGCGAGTCGGGCACGCAGGGCTCATCGTGTCGCTTGCCCTGTTCGGCCTGTTGGTGGCTTTCGCCGCGCCCCACTGGATGCGGCTGGCCCTGGTTCTGACCGCCGGCGGATCGGCCTCGGGCTATCTCCAGGCGTGGTTCCACTTCTGTGCCGGTTTCGGCTCGAGTGGCGTCTACAACTTCGGGCCCGTGGGCACGGTTCAGCAGGTTGTCGATCCCGCGGCCCGCGCGAGAGATCGGCTGAAGTCGCTCGAGATCGGCCTGGCGAGCCTGGCGATCGGTCTGGCTACCGGCATAGGAGCCGCGCTGCTGCCCATTCGCTGATTCGGTCGGGGCGAGTTGGCCCCGATCCCCTCGACCCCGGCCGGCCCGCGATTAGCCGGAGGAAGATCACTCCGCTTCGTATTCTTCGTATTCCTCGTACTCATCCTCTTCGATCTCGCGCACCGGGCGGGGGAACTTCCAGAAGAAGAAGCCCGCCAGGATGAGGCCGAGGAGTAACGCGACTTCGACCACGAAGCCGGAAGTGATGGTCGCCTGCGAAGGGTCTCGCAGCTCGGTGAGGATCAGCAGGATGGGCATGAGCGCGGCGCAAGCGGCCGTCACCGCAACCTCGACCGACTTGTTCTTGTACAGTCGCCAGGCGCACCACATGATGGCCACCAGGGTTCCCTGAACGAGAACCAGCGCGCTCATGGCCAGGCCCACTACGGCGGCGTCCTTGATCGAGGCGCCGGCCAGGAGGGACTTCTTGGGCAGTGGCATCGTCAAAGCCCAGATGACGCCAATCGCCGTGAAGAACACTACCCCGAGGACGTCGCGCCAGATCAGGGCGGAACCAAGCGCCAGGGGCCACGTCGCCATCACGATCGCCACGGGGCGAGGTTGGATGCCGGCGAAGGTAGGCACGAGCAGGCGGCAGCCCAGGAGCGCAGAAACGACGAACGGGGCCAGAGTGATGGGCACGTACGGCGGCCAGGTCAGGGCGCCCTGAATGATGATGTCGTAGCGGCCGGACACGCCGCCAACGTCGGTCTCCGCGACGACACCTACCGCCGCCGCGAGCGCCCCAAACACGAGCAGGATGGGCATCAGCGTGGTGATCGCGGACAGCCACCATTTGGTTTCGGACAGCCAGGCATCCTCTTCGTTCATGACCGAAGACGGTATCACCCCGCGGGCATGGTCCGCTTGGGTGCCGGCCAGGGCCGAACTGTCGGGGCGGCCGGCCTAGCTTGCGACGCGCTGCTGGTCGATCGGGACGATGTCCTCGGGCCCGGGCAGGGCGTGGATCTCGATGCGGTTGCGGCCGCTCGCCTTGGCCACGTACAGCGCCTCGTCGGCGTCGTGCAGGGCCGAGTCCACGTCGGTGCAGTTGGCCTGTGAGAGTTCACACGCGCCGGCACTGGCCGTGACGAGTCCGTACGGCGGGTTGTCCGGGTGGGGCATTCCGGCGGCCTCGATGGCCGTGATGTAGCGCTGTCCCGCGGCTTCAAGAACGGATTGGTCGCAGTCGTGGAGGATGACCAGGAACTCCTCCCCGCCGTAGCGATAGACGCCGTCGCCGACTCGGCTGGTCTTGCGCAGCGCCTCCGCCACTCCGCGCAGGGCGGCATCGCCGGCGAGGTGGCCCGCGGCGTCGTTCAGCCGCTTGAAGCGGTCCAGGTCCATGAGCAGCAGCCCGGCCGTGCCGCCACTGCGTTCGATGCGACCGGCGAGCTGAACCAGGTCTTCGTTGAGGCGGAGGCGATTGCCGATGCCGGTCAGGGCATCGAGTCGGGCGATCGTCTCGAGCTCCTCATTGAGGCGCAGTAACTCGGCCTGCTGGACCACCAGCGTCTCCTGCTGCATGAAGAGGAACTCGTCCTGGCGTCGGAGATCTTGCTCATGTTCCTTCATCCGACCGTACAGGCCGCGGACCGCCAGCAGCTGATCGTTCATCTTGCGGCGCCGTCTCAGCTGGACGTCGTTGGCGACCAGGCTCAGAGCGGCGGCCACAGCTCCGGCAAGCAGCATCGCGACTGGATAGGTCGAATCCATCCTGGTGATGCCGGTCATGAAGGTCATACCGAAGAAGATGACGTTGGCCAGGATCAGCCAGGACAGGTGGGGCCTGCGTTCGAGCGGAATGAAGATCGCGAAGGCCAGGGGGATGAGTCCGAGCATGCCGAGAGAGATGGACTCGAGCTGACGCATGACCGCGACCGAGAAGGCGGTCGCCAGCACGGGCAGCAGCCCCACCAGCATTCCGAGCGGAATCGCGTGGCGGCGACCTCGCTTGCGGACCGCGGCCGCGATCAGAAGGCCGGAGACCGCCAGGGGGAGTGTCAGAGCAACGTAGGCCGGCGCGTCCGCGGGCTCGACGAGCACCGCGATCGGCGTTGCAGCCGCGATCCCGGCACCAACGAAGAGTGCCGAGAAAAAAACGCTGTTCTGGAGTTCCCGACGGTAGACGACCCTCAGGCGCCGATCCTTATGGGCAGTGGCGTTCGGTTTCTCCGTCGCCGGTGTAAGCACGGCAGGCTCCTGGCACTTAGGCCAACCGTGCAAGGTATCGGCGGAGTGGCGTTTCAACTACAGAAACGAACGCCACATACGTCCACAGGCTAACCCGGCGACCCTCTCTTCGGCGGCCCCGGGCGGCGAGCCGAAAGAACCCTCGCAGTCAGGCGAAGCTGGCGCGTCCGGTCAAGCGACCTCGACGGCAGTCGGTTCGACCTGGGCGTGCGCGACCTCGATCTCGATCGCCACGCGGTCGTGGTGGGGCCCGGCGGAGTTGCGGTACAGCTGCAGGAGACTCGCCTCCGCGGCGCGGAGCCGTGCGTTGGCCTCCCAGGCGGGCAGGTCCGGCTCTGCGGCCTCACGCGCTTCCATGGCCTCGACTAGTGCACGCAGAACCCCGTCGATGCTGGATGGCTCAGGCACCGGACCCTCCTTCCACTGGGCGGCGGTTCATGCGAGCGATTATCGGAACCCGGCCACCATACTCCGTGTCGGGCGCGGCTTCTATAGGGAAAGTGATTCGAAAGTCGGTCAAAACTGCCCTTCGGAGGGCTGCAATGCCGGGTCTTTCGCGCTCAGCTGGTCGCGCCGCGCGAAATGCCGATCGGCTGGGCAGGGTCGGTTGACAGCTGGCCCGGTGGCTCGATCTCGGGGGCGCCGGCGCAGACCATTTCGACGGCCCGCTCCAGGAACCAGCGGGCCGTTCCGCGTGCGGCGATGCCCAGAAAGGCTCTGTCGAGGGCCGCTCCTAACTCGCCGCCGGGCGGTGCGTAGTAGCCCTCCAGGAGGAGTTGGGTCCGCGTCAGGGAGAGACGGCCGGCGAACACCGGGAAGAGCGGTGCCAGTGACGAAGACTGCCACCCGATCTCGACCTCACAGCCGTCGGATGTCTCGCGCACCTCGCCGAGATCGACGAAGGCGGCCTTCCGAAAGACGATGCTCGGGGCGTGGTCCCTGATCGGCAGGCTGAGGTCGGTCAGGTAGCGGCGGAAGCCCGACCGCAGAGATGGGGTCGGCGTGCCCAGGCCCGCGATCGACTCTCCGCTCAGCACCGCGACGGCGCGTGGCAGGTCGACGGCCAGCGGCTGAACGAGCCGCAACGGAATGACGTGGGGAGGGACGCTCGCCATGCGGCAAGCCTAGGGATTCCGGCGCCAATCCGGCATCGGACTTGGTCTGCCGGAACGGTGACCAATGGCCCGACCGTACCTACCCGGACGGGTCGTATGTGTAGGTCAGTCCTGGGGCGGGCGAGGTGCGGCCGGACGGACGGGACAGCTGACCTCATCGCGCAGACCGACAAGCCAGGCCAGGCGGTCGCGGTGTCGAGCAGCCACGCGGTAGACGACGTCGGCGGCTGCGCCGGTGGGGGGCAGGGCGGCCCAGGGGCGGAGGAGCCAGCCACCGGGCAGTGCGTCGAGAATGGCCAGCGCCGCGTGCCCGCCCGAGACGACCCGGCCGGTCGCCTCATCGACGACGTGGACGGCGTCGGCGAGGTGTCCCGCCGCGGCCAGCTGCTCGAGCTGCGGCCGCCCGCAGACCGCCGCCAGCTGGAGTGGCATGAACTCGAACCGGCCTTCATGGTCCCAGCGGCGCAGCCGCTTGACACTCTCGCGGCAGACGCCGCACTCCTCGTCGTAGATGACCGTCAGGGGGCCCCTTGCGGGAGCGAGGTCCGTGTCGAGGGGTGTCTCACGCGGCAGCAGTTCGGTGGCCATGGCCGGGAATGGTAGCGCGACCGCGCCCGGGGCGTGCGACGCCGCTCGTGGGGCTCGGGCCGCCGGGGCTGATCGAGTGGAGGGCCGCCTCGTCACCCATGATTCGGTGGCGGGGCGGCCCATGGAATCGGCCTCAGGTCGCTCGAGAATGGCGACCGGAGACGGTCGGTCGGTAAGACGTGGGCATCACTGGGTGCGCTGGCACGGGTTCGTCGGAGCGTCCTAGACGGCGACGGCTTTGGCGACGGGCGCCAGTCGCCCGGCCCGGTTGGGGCGGCGGCTGCGCATGTGCGCGAACTCGAAGCAGAGGAAGACGAGAGCAGCCAGGACGAGCAACAGGTTCGATGTGGCGGAAGTTGAAGTGACGACCAGGTCGCCGCTCGAGGCGCCTCCGAGTCCGCTGAGGGTCACGACACCCAGGACGGTGCCGGTCAGGCTGGCAACGATCAGCCCGATCACAAGCCAACGGCTTCGCTCGCGGTTCATTTCGCCTCCGCAGAAAGCTCGCCCCAGTGGCGGCGCTTGCTCTGCCATAGGTGTCGCCCCCTAAGGAGAAACCTTGGCCCCTCATTCGTACCATCGAGGGGCAGCCGAATCGGTTCCATACCGGGTCGTCCGAACGCCGGCCGGCGTGCCGCCACCGGGCCCGCTGTATCCTCGCGCCATGGCCACAACCCATCCTCAGAACCGCGCCGCAGCTCCCGTTGCAGGCAACGCCGCGACGCGGGCCGAGCCGCGCACGGTCGGGACGGCGGGTGCACGCGATCCGCTGTCGCGTGAGGTGAAGCTGCTCGGGGCGCTGCTCGGCCAGGTGATCGCCGAACAGGGCGGGCCCGCGCTGCTGGATCTGGTCGAGCGGTGCCGGCTGCGTTCGATCGCCTTCCGCGAGACCGGCGACGAGGCGGCCGAGAGCGCGCTTGCCACCGAGCTCGACTCGCTGGACGTGGGCCAGGCCGAGGCGCTCGCGAACGCGTTCAGTCTCTACTTCCAGCTCGTCAACCTGGCCGAGGAGCGCGACACAGTGCGTCGGCTGAAGAAGGACCAACGCGCCGGCGGCAGCCCCGCCGAGGGCACGCCCGCCGCCGCCGTGGAGTGGCTCCTGGCGCGTGGCTGGACTTCCGATCGCGTGGCTGCGCTGCTCGGTCGAATGCGAATCTCGCCGGTCCTGACCGCGCACCCGACCGAGGCTCGGCGTCGCACCATGCTCACGGCGCTGCGACGTTGCTACCGGCTCCTCGAGCAGCTCGACGATCCCCGCATCGGGCCGATCGACGACGCCGAGATCCGACGGCGACTGCGCGAGGAGATCAGCATCTTGTGGCGTTCCTCGGCGGTCCGCCGTCTGGCGCCGAGCCCGATGGAGGAGGTCCGGACGGCGCTGACGTTCTTCGACGAGACGCTGTTCCGGGTCGTGCCCCGGGTCTACCGGGCCTTCGACCGAGCGTTGGATGGGCCGGCGGGAGATGCGTCTCGAACTGGCACCCGGCCCGCGCGCGTGGCCGCGTTCCTGCGCTGGGGCTCGTGGATCGGCGGCGACCGGGACGGCAATCCCACCGTCACGGCCGAGCTGACCCGGCAGGTGCCCCGCCTCCACGCCGACCACCTCCTCCACGGCTATGAGGCCGTGGCCACGCGGCTCCTGGCCACGATCGCGGCCTACGTGCCCCGGGAGGAAGTCCAGCCCGCCCTCGAGACGCGTCTGGCGCGCGATGCCGAGGAGCTGCCGGAAACCATGCGCGACCTGACCCGCCGCTATCCCGACGAGCCGTATCGACGGCGGCTCGGGGCGATCGCGGAGCGGCTGCGCCGGACGCGGTCGTACCTGACCGAGGAGGGCGGCCCGATCGCCGGCCGGTACGACGACCCCGATCAACTCGTGTGCGAACTCGACGAGGTGCAGCGCAGCCTGGTGGCCGACCGGCTGCCGAGGGTGGCCTACGGCGAGGTCCAGGACTTCCGCTGGCAGGTCGAGACGTTCGGGTTCCATCTGGCCTCCCTCGAATTGCGCCAGCACTCCGAAGTCCACGAGTCGGCGCTGGCGGCGCTGCGCGGCCGAGTGGCGGCCCCGGATCTAGCCACGGAACTGGTGCCGGGAGTCACGGCCGCCGAGGTCCTGGCCACATTCCGCGCGGCAGCGGCCATCCAACGCCGCTTCAGTGAGGAGGCGTGTCACCGCTACGTGATCAGCTTCACCCGGTCCGCCCGGGACGTATTGCGCGTCCTCGACCTGGCGGAACTCGCGGCCGACCCGACGATCACGGCCGCCGCCACGGGCGGGCTTGCTCCGGGCACGGCGGCCCTCGATGTCGTGCCGCTGTTCGAGTCGAGCGATGCGCTGACCGGCGCCGCCGAGATGCTCGAGACGCTCCTGACCGACCCCCGCTACCGGCGTCATCTGGCCGCCCGCGGTGACCGCCAGGAAGTGATGCTCGGCTATTCCGACTCGAACAANNGCCCGACGCCACGGCGTGGAACTGACGCTCTTCCACGGCCGCGGCGGGGCAATCGGGCGGGGCGGAGGTCCGACCAACCGCGCCATCCTGGCCCAGGCCCCGCGGTCGATCGATGGCCGCTTCAAGATGACCGAACAGGGCGAGACCGTCGCGGCCAACTACGCCAACCTGGCCATCGCCGAGAACCACCTCGGACTCGTCGGCAGCGCCGTCGTCGTCGCTTCCACGACCGAACACGACGATTGCGTCTACGAGGTCGACGCGCGGGGCGAGGCGGCGATGGACGAGCTGGCGGGCCTGGCCGGTCGAGCCTACCGCTCCCTGGTCTACGAGGAGCCCGGCTTCGAGCGATTCTTTCGGGCGGTGACGCCGCTGGCCGAGCTGTCGACCATGGCGCTCGGGTCGAGGCCGGCCCGGCGAGGCGCGGCCGCCGACGGCGCGGCCGCCGACGGGACAGGTCAGGTGAGATCCGGGATCGAGTCGCTGCGGGCGATCCCCTGGGTCTTCTCGTGGTCTCAGGCCCGCATCGGTCTGCCGGCCTGGTTCGGCCTGGGCTCCGCGCTCGAGGACTACGAGAAGGCCCACGGCCCGGGCTCGCTCGATCGGATCGCCGAGCTGTATCGCGACTGGCCGTTCCTCGCCAGCGCCTTCGACAACGCCGAGTTGATTCTGGGCCGCTCCGAGCCGAAGATCGCCCGCCTGTACGCGGAGCTGGCCGGCGACGCCGATGGCGCCCGACTCTGGGGCCGCATCATCGAGGAGTACGAGCGGTCGATTCGACAGCTGGCGAGGGTCACCGGCCGAACCGAGCTGCTGGTGGCCGAGCCGCTCGTAAGCCGTTCCATCAGGCTTCGACGGCCCTACATAGATCCCTTATCGCATATCCAGGTACGCTTCCTGGCCAGGCTGCGCTCGCTGCCGGCCGNNCGGGCTAGCCGGCGAGGAGTATCGCGATGCCAACGTCACGACGGAGTTCCGCGCCACCTCCGGCTGCTCCAGCGGCCGCGGAGGAGGGGAGTGGCGGCGCCTCGGCGACTCTCGACCCGAAGGCGGCTCCGCCGCTCCCGTCAGAGGATCCCACCCTCTTCGGTCTGACTCTCGAAGCGCTGGCGAGGCGCTGGGCGCGATCGATGGAACTGCCCGCGATCGGCGCGGAGGCGATGCGCGGGGCCGATCGCAAGGCCCAGGCCATGGGGGTCATGAGCATCCGGCTGATGGAGAACGCCGGCTGTGCGGTGGCGGCGGCCGTGAAAGCGCTCGCCGTCAAGACCGGCCGCTGGGGCCAGGGGCCCATCCTCATCCTGTGCGGCCCCGGCAACAACGGCGGGGACGGCTTCGTGGCTGCTAGACACCTGTCGCGCCAGGGTGCGCGGGTCGTGGCCGTGCTCGTGGGCACCGAGGGCCGCCCAGTCGGCAAAGACGCCGCCCGCAACTGGGATCGCCTCGAGGCCGAGGATCACGTTGAGCGGATCCATACCCCCGTCGCCCGGGACGTGGCCATCCTCTCTCAGGGCGTGGAGAAGGCGGCGGTGGTCGTCGATGCGCTCCTCGGCACCGGCGTCCAGGGGCCGCTGCGCGATCCAATTCGGAGCGCCGTGGAGCTGATTGGGAAAGCCCGCATGGCGGGCATTCCGATCCTGGCGGTGGACACACCCACCGCCGTAGACCTGACCAGCGGCGACCTATCCGATCCGGTGGTCAGGGCCCACGTCACGGTCACATTCCACCGGCCAAAGACCGGGCTTCTGGCCAAGCGCGGTTCGGCCGTGGCCGGTCGCGTCCTGGTCGCCCCGATCGGCATTCCCCAGGAAGCCGATCGCGTCTGAGCCGCGCCGAGAAAGCTATGCACGCCCGACGCCCGGACGTACAATCCCGCCGCAAAGCCCACGGGCTGGCCGCGGGCGCGTCGTAGCACGTCGACCGGGCCTCTCACGCACAGCCGCGAGGACACGGAGGGAGCGGCTACTGAGAGGAGTTCGGGGAACTCGTGTATACGGACAAGATCTTGGCCTGCGCCGACTGCGGACAGCAGTTCGTGTTCACGGCCAGCGAGCAGGACTTCTACGCTCAGCGCGGGTTCTCCGAGCCGAAGCGATGCACGTCATGCCGCAGCGCTCGGAAGTCTGCCCGTCCCGACGACGGCGGTCGCTCCGGCGGGTTCGGTGGCGGGTACGATCGGGGCCCACGGCAGATGTTCGCCGCTACCTGCAGCCAATGCGGCAAGCCCACGGAGGTACCGTTCCAGCCGACCAACGGCAAGCCCGTCTACTGCAGCGATTGCTTCCGCCAGGTTCGCGGCAACTGACGCCCCAAACCTTCGCGAAGACGACCCGGGTTCATCGCCCGGGTCGTTTCGTTCCTGGCCGTCGATCGACGAGGTGAGGATGACGATGATCAAGGGAACGTTGGTGTCGGAGAGCATGAGGGTCGGGACCCAGGTCTCGGGCATCTCGGGGTTGACCCTCGTGGTGGTCAGGCGGGTCGAGGTCGCGAGCGCCTCCACCGATCAGCCGCGGCGGTGGACCTTGATCGAATTCGAGAGCACAGACGAGAACGCCGGGGCGCTCGCCGATACGTTTGCCGCGGTGCTCGACCAGCCGGCTTGGTTCGTCGACTTTCAGACCGACACCGAGCAGTTCGTGGTGTTCGCCGGGCGGGTCTTTCGATACGCGCGCGGCGACGCCTCGGGTCGCGCCGCGGCTCGAGCGTACGCGCGCGGCCTCGGCGTACCGGAGGCCCAGCTCGACTGGCCGGAGTAGCGGTCCTGCTTGCTCGTTGCGCGGCGTGCCGGAACCTACCCGGTCGGTTGCCCGTTCCGGGCCCGCCGAATACGCTTCGCTGGTCCACCTGATCGACCGATAGCGTGAGGCCGCCGCTCTCATGGCAAAAGGCTCCAGCCCCGACTTCGACCTGATCGTCCTCGGCGCCGGCACGGGCGGCTACACGGCCGCCTTCCGGGCCGCCCAGCTGGGCCTGCGCGTGGCGCTCGTCGACCAGGGCAAGATCGGGGGCACGTGTCTTCATGTCGGCTGCATCCCGACCAAGGCCCTCCTCGAATCGGCCGAGTTCTTCGCNNAAGCGGATGTGGACCGGCCTGAAGGGCCTGGTCGACAAGAACAAGGTGACCTGGATCGGCGGCCGCGGTCGGTTCGAGGGGCCGACGACGATCCGGATCGCGCTCAACGGCGAAGACGGCGCGCCGGGCGGCGGCGCGGGCGGCGAGCGGGTCGTCACTGCCCGCGACGTGATCATCGCCACCGGCAGCCGCGTCAAGAGTCTGCCGGGCCTGGTGCCCGACGGCCGGCGCATCATCACCTCCGACGATGTGACCACGAAGGCCGACCTGCCCAAATCGATCGCCATCGTCGGCGCGGGCGCGGTCGGAAGCGAGTTCGCGTCGTTCTTCCACGATCTTGGCGTGGCGGTCACGCTGCTCGAATACCTGCCCGGGATCGTGCCCCTGGAAGACCGCGACCTGAGCCAGGCCCTCGAACGGAGCTTCTCGCGCCGCGGCATGAAGGTCATGACCAACGCCCGCTTCGATGCCGCCTCGGTCAAGGTCTCCGATGACGGCGTCACGCTGACGGTCGGCCCGGAGGGCGGCCCCGCGACGGAGCTCAAGGTCGAGCAACTGCTCGTCGCGACAGGTCGCGCGCCGAACACCGAGGACCTCGGCCTCGAGACGACGAAGGTCGAGCTCGAGCGGGGGTTCGTCAAGGTTGACGGCTGGATGCACACGGCCCAGGAGCACGTGTACGCGATCGGCGACGCGATCGGCGGGCTGATGCTGGCCCACGTGGCGGCGCACGAAGGGATCGTGGCTGCCCACGAGATCGCGGGCGAGGGTCCCGAGCCGATCGACTACGACCATCAGCCGCGCGCGACCTACACGCACCCGCAGGTCGCCTCGATCGGCCTGACCGAGCAGCAATGTACGGAGCGAGGCATCGCGATCAAGAAGGGCGTCTTCAACTTCGCCGCCGTTGCCAAGGCCGTGATCGTGGGCGAGACCGAGGGCTTCGCCAAGGTCATCGCCGACGCCGCCACCGACGAGGTCCTGGGCGTGCATCTGTTCGGGCCGGCGGTCACGGATCTGATCGCCGAGGCCGCTCTGGGCATGACGCTCGAAGCAACGGCCTGGGAGATCGGCGCCGCCACGCACCCGCACCCCACTCTGGCGGAGGTCGTCGGCGAAGCGGCCATGGCCGTCGCCGGCCGCCAGATCAACTCCTAGGCTCTTTCTCCCCGGCCGCCGAGTGGCGCCCCNNATTAGTGGTGTAGGCACTCTTAGGGAGGACCGGGACGGGCTCTGCGGCCCACAGCACTGCCGACGTGCCTCGGATGAGCGTGAATGCACGCCTGTACGGTCCACCGGAGCCATGCCACGGTCGAATTCGCGGGCTTGCGCCTCCATAACAGTGCCGGGGCCACTAGGCTGGAAGAACCGGGCACGGCCGGTGCCCGCAGGGTGCGCCCTGCCACGTCCGCCACTCCCCCGCGACGGCGAGCGCTGCCGATGGCCCGTTGAATCGCAGGCGACTGCACCGACAAGCCGGCGCCGGCTCCGCGGCGGACGATCTAGCCCTCCGTGGGCCAGAGGCGCAGCCCGTCGCGCAGATCCTCGCAGAGAACGTCGTTCGGGCCGCGCAGGACGTGCCAGGCGATCGTCAGGTCGCCGATGCAGCCGCCGAAGACGAGGCCAAACGGCACGACCATGAGCGCACCGAACGGCAGCATGCAGGCCACGATGCCGAGCGGTGTGATGACCACGAGGGGCGCCAGGCAGATGGCCAAATACGGCCGCCGGCTGAAGCGGTGCCCGGGCGCGGTAGTGTAGAAGCCGACGAAGATGCCGCCGATCTTCAAGATGCCGAACTCGGGGACGACGCCGTACCTCATCATGACGAGCCCGTGCACGCCCTCATGGACCCAAGCCAGCCCGATGGTTAGGGCCAGGACCAGGACGATGGACGGTATGTCGAACGTCCCTTGCGTCGGCAGTTCGCCGCGAAGTGCGATGAGCAAGTAGCCGAGTAACGCCACGACTGTGAGCGGGGCGGCAATGATGGACCAGGCGATCACACTCTTCTCATCTGGATGCCACTCTGAGATCGGAGTGCCGCCTGCGTGCGGAACTCGAAGTTCCCCTTCCATTTCCCCACCTCGGCTTCGTGCGACTCACGTCTGGAGCGAGTCGTCGACGCCAGGGTAGCGGGTTCGACACTCGGCTTGCAGCCCGCAGTGCGCGCCAATTGCGGGCGCAAATAGCCGATCGCCCATGAGATCGGCGACACTACCCTTAGCGTGCCGGTTCGACAGGCAAGCCGTTACCAGAGGACCCGGGTTGTGGGCCCGCAGGAGGAGCGTTCCGTGGCCAAGGTGACGATGCCACAGCTCGGAGAGAGCGTGGCCGAGGGGACGATCGGGAAATGGCTCAAGCAGCCCGGCGACGCCGTGGCGATGGACGAGCCGCTGCTCGAGGTGATCACCGACAAGGTCAACGCCGAGGTCCCGTCGCCGTTCTCGGGAATCCTGCGCGAGATCCTGGTGGCCGAGGGGCAGACGGTGCCGTTCAACGCGGAGATCGCGGTCATCGAGGAGCTGGCGGGGGCCACGGGGCGTGGAGCGGGCACGGCCGCCGCGAAGGCGGCGGCTCCCCAGACTCCGGCCGTTGCCACTCCCGCCACTCCCGCCACTCCGGGGGCGATCCCGGTCGAGCCCGAGCCCGAGCTGGTGCCGGTGATGGCCCTCGGCGATCCCGACGCGCGCATGACCCCGGCCGTGCGGATGCTGATGCGCGAGCACGGCCTCTCCCCGATCCAGATCGTCGGCACGGGCCACGCTGGGCGGATCACGCGTGAGGACGTGATGACGTACGTGCAGCGGGGCGGCGCGGCCACGGGGCGTGGAGCCGCCACTGCCGCCGATCAGGCGGCCGTCTCGAGGTCGGTCCCGCAGGCACCCGCGCTTGGGGTCCCGAGCCATTCGCCGGGCCTGGCACCGGCCGCCCCTTCGGCCTCGCCGTCGTCGTCCGTCGTCTGGGAGCCGGGGCAGGATGAGGTCCTCGTCCCCCACAACCAGATGCGCCGCGGGATTGCCGCCCAGATGACCCGCGCCGCCGCCATCCCGGTCGCCCACAGCACGTTCGAAGCCGACATGACAGCCGTCGTCAATCTCCGCGGCGCCCAGGCCAACGCGTACAAGGCTCGCGAGGGTGTCGGGCTGAGCTTCCTGCCGTTCGTCGTCAAGGCCGTGGTCGAGGCGCTCCATGGCAACCCCGACCTCAACGCCCACTACACCGATGAGGGTCTGCTGCGGAAGCGGCGCATCAACATCGGCATCGCCATCGCCGTCGACGGACCGCAGGGCGCCGGGCTGATCGTGCCCGTCATCCACGACGCCGATCAACTCTCGATCAACGGCATCAACCGCGCCATCCAGGATCTGGCGGCTCGAGCTCGGACGAACAAGCTTCGGCTCGACGACATTCAGGGCGGCACCTTCACCGTCGACAACACCGGCTGGTTCGGGTCGGTCCTGACCGTGCCGATCATCAACCCGCCCGAAGTCTGCATTCTCACGACCGAGGCGGTGGTCAAGCGGCCGGTCGTTCGCGAGACGCCCGACGGTGACGTGATCGCCGTGAGGTCGATGATGAATCTCGTAGCCGGATACGATCATCGGGCGACCGACGGCGCCCAGGTCGGGCGGTTCGTTCGCGACGTGATCTGCTGGCTCGAGGCGGTCGGNNATGGGCGGCGGCACGTTCGAACCCGCAGTCGACGGCGGTCACGCCGCAGGGTCGGCCGCGGGGTCGGCCGCGCCGCGCCGCCACCCCGACTGGATCAAGGCCCGCATACCTTCCGGCGAGACGTACCAGGAGGTCCGGCGGCTGCTGCACGGGTTGACCCTCCACACCGTCTGCGAGGAAGCCCACTGCCCGAACATGGGCGAGTGCTGGGACGAGCGCACGGCGACGGTGATGATCCTGGGCGACACCTGCACCCGAGCCTGCGGGTTCTGTGCCGTCAAGACCGGCAAGCCGGCGATCCACGACCTCGACGAGCCGCGCCGCGTGGCCGAGGCGATCAGCGGTCTGGGGCTAGACCACGTCGTAATTACGAGCGTCGCCCGCGACGACCTCGACGACGGGGGAGCGGGCATCTTCGCCGAAACGATCCGGCGGCTGCGCGTGGCCTGTCCGGGCATGGGCGTGGAAGTGCTGATTCCCGACTTCAACGGCGAAGTCGAGCCCCTGCGGACGGTCATGGCGGCCGGGCCGGACATCCTAAACCACAACGTCGAGACGGTGGCACGGCTGCAGAAGGCGGTTCGCAAGCGAGCCCGATACGACCGATCGCTCGAGGTCCTGCTGCGGGCGAAGGCGTATGCGCTCGAGCTTGGCGCGGCCGACTCGGCCCTGCCGTCGATCCACACCAAGTCGTCGATCATGGTTGGGCTGGGCGAGACGCGGCCCGAGCTGCACCAGACGTTCCTCGACCTGCGGGCGGTCGACTGCGACATCCTGACCCTCGGCCAGTACCTGCGACCGTCGGCCGAGCATCTGCCGGTGGAGCGCTACTACCATCCCGACGAGTTCGCCGAGATGCGTGAGGAGGCGCTGGCGTTGGGCTTCAAGCACGTCGAGTCGGGGCCGCTGGTTCGATCGAGCTACCACGCCCGCGACCAGGTGCCCGATGCCGAAGCACGCCGCGCGGCACGCGAAGCCGGAACGACGGGTTCGTCGGTGGCCGTTGCGCCGCCAGTCCGGCGTGCCCCCACGATCGCCTCGGACGGTCGACTCGTGTATCGTCCCGACTGAGCCAACCCACCCGCACCACTAGAGGGGATGCCACGGTGCTGCCGGTCGGATCGACTGGCTCGAACGACTGCCCAAGGTCGAGCTGCACCTCCATCTCGAGGGCGCCAATCCCGATGCCGCGGTGTGGGAGCTGATCTGCAAGTATCCGCGGCCTGCTGCTCGACGCGGTCGAGAGCTGCTGGCTGCCGCACGTTCGGAGGGCCGAACTGCGGGCCCGTCTGGTCGGCGATCGCGCCTGGACCGGGTAGGCCCGCCGGCGTGGCCGCTCGCCTGGCCGCTCGCCTGGCCGCTCGTGCCCGCCTCCGGATCGTGCCCGCCTCCGTCCGATAAGTCTGAGTGAAGCGTCGCGGGTCATGCTGCGCCCATGGATGACCCTCGAGTCGGTTCGGTTATGCGCGCAGTACGTATTCGGCGCGGTCTCCGCCAGGCAGACGTGGCGGTGTTGGCCGGAGTGAGTCAGGCGATCGTCTCCCAGATTGAGAAAGGCGATCTGGAACGGACTTCGCTCCGCCTTCTCCGCCGCGTCGCCGCAGCCGTCGGTGTCTCGCTTCCGTTCGCGCCACGGTGGCGCGGCGCCGAGCTCGCGAAGCTGCTCGACGAGAAACACGCCGCGATGGTGCGAGAGGTTGTGACGCGGCTGTCGGCTCTCGGCTGGGTCACGCTGCCCGAGCACACCTTCAGCGTGCGCGGCGAGCGCGGATCGATTGACGTTCTCGCCTGGCTGCCGGCGCCTCGGGCGCTGCTGGTCGTTGAAGTCAAGACACTGGTCGCCGACCTGCAGGATCTTCTTTCCACCCTGGACCGCAAACGCAGACTGTCTCCTTCTATCGCTGTCGAGCTCGGATGGAGGCCGCTGCTCATCGGCACGGTTCTGGTGATGCCCGGCGAGACTCAGGCCCGCAATGCCGTTGAACTCTACCGACCAGTGTTCGACGCGGCGTATCCGGCCAGGGCACGACAGGTTCACCGATGGCTGCGGTGCCCCGAGCGCGATCTGCGTGGGATCTGGTTCCTCCTCAACTTCACCCCCGGTGGTGCAAAGCGACGACAGGGCGGCTCGTTGCGGGTCAGACCACGATCGGACCGACGATCTGCGGGCGGGTTACGCTCAAGCGTGGGGCCGCCCGAGCAATGTGCGCCCGGATCAACTGGTAGAGCCGATGGTTCGCCTGCTCACCATCACCTGCGGTGAAGATGAGCAATCCGGATGGCGACGCTCCCGCATAGCATCGCGCCCGGTGAAGTTGAGCAATCTCGGCCACGCGACCCCGTCACGCGACCCCGCCACGCGACCCCGCGGGCGGCTACAGGATCTTCGAGAGGAACGTCTTCGTGCGCTCCTGCGAGGGTGCGCTGAAGACCTGGTCCGGCGTGCCCTCTTCGACGACCACGCCGTCGTCCATCATGACGACGCGGTTGGCCACTTCACGGGCAAATCCCATCTCGTGGCTCACAACGATCATGGTCATGCCCTCGCGGGCGAGCTCCTTCATGACCTCCAGAACTTCGCCGATCATCTCGGGGTCCAGGGCCGAGGTGGGCTCGTCGAAGAGCATCAGGGCCGGCTTCATGGCCAGGGCACGAGCGATGGCAATGCGCTGCTGCTGACCGCCCGAGAGCTGGTTCGGGTAGACGTTCTCCTTGGCTGCCAGCCCGACTCGGTCGAGCAGCGCCCTACCGATGACCACGGCCTCATCGTGCGGCATCCCTCGCACATGTATCGGCGCTTCGATTATGTTGTCGAGGGCGGTCATGTGCGGGAACAGGTTGAAGCGCTGGAAGACCATGCCGATCTCCTGGCGCTGCCTGGCGATGTTCTTCTCCCGGTCCTCAATCAGCTTCGTGCCGCCGCCACCGTTCCTCCGGCGCCCGATGACCGGAAGCCGACTCACGACCGGCAGCCCGCCGACTATTGGAAGCCCGCCGCCCGCAGCCGTCTCGCGGTAGCCGATCAGGTGGCCGTTCACGAAGATGCGGCCGCTCTGGATCTTCTCGAGGTGGTTGACGCACCGAATGAACGTTGTCTTGCCCGAGCCCGACGGTCCGATAACTACGACCGTCTCCTGGCGCTTGACCTGGAGGCACACGTCCTTGAGGACATGCAGCCGACCGAACCACTTGTTGACGTCACGCGCGTCCACCACGACGTCGACGTCGGGCCGCGGCACGCCGCCGATGGCGCCCAGGAGGTTGGTGCTGATGTTCGGCGTGGTCATCAGTGGCCTCCCAGAGCGTCGATCCCGGTCTCAGCCTGAGGTCGGCTGCCGAAGAGCCGCGACCTCAAGCCGGGCCCCCGGGCTGCGGACGATCCCGTGGCCGTTCCCCTGGCGAATCGCCGTTCGATCGCGCCCTGGACGAAACCCCAGATCGTCGTCATCAGCAAGAACCACAGAGCGCAGGCCGCATACGCTTCGAAGGGCCTGAAGTTCTGACCCTGCAAGATCACATAGTGGTTGTATGTCTCAACCACGCCCAGCACGAAGATCAAGCTCGTCGTCTTGAGCATGTTGTTGAACTCATTGCCGAGCGGCGGAATGATCACCCGCGCGGCCTGCGGCAGCACGATCCGGGTCATGTTCTGGCGGTACGTCATGCCCAGCGACTTGGCCGCTTCGGTTTGTCCCGGATCCACGGCCAGAATGCCGGCCCGTATGATCTCGGCCATGTATGCCCCCTCGTTGACGCCGAGGATGGCCATCGCCGCGACGATGACTCCCGGGATCAAGAACCCGAAGAGAGTCACGTCGTCCCAGCCCCACAGGTGGGCTGCGCCGAAACCGTAGTAGAAGAACACGAGCTGAACGAGTAGCGGCGTCCCGCGGAAGAACCAGATGTAGGTGTTGGCGATGATTCGGAGAGGCAGGATGCGGGCCATCTTGCCGAGTGCCGCGAGTACTCCGAGTGCGACTCCGATGAGTTGGGCGACGACCGAGATCAGGATGGTCAGATAGAGCACGCCCGTGACTCCGGGCGAGGTGGGGTTCAGGGCCTTGAGGAAGACATCAGCCTTGAAAGTGAAGCCTTGGGCCTTGCTGCTCGAGCAGCCCGAAACCACCAGGGCGAGGAGAAAGAGGCATCCGACCAGCATGGCCGGCCGGATGCCTCGATTGCGCAGCGCACTCATCGTGTCGCGCTTATCTCGGATCTAAGGGTTGGTCGAGGTCACGGCGTTGGCTTGGAGGCCGTACTTCGTGAGGATCTTCACGTACGTGCCGTCGTCGATCATCGACTGCAGGGCCGTCTTGACGGCCGAGCTGACCGCCGTCTTGTCCTTGCTGACGCTGATGCCTTGCTTGACGGCGCTAAGAAGGAGGCCGGGGGCGAGCTCGAACTGGTCGGGCTGCTGCACCGTGTAGTAGCCGGCGACGGGCGCGTCGGTGAAGTACACGGCAACCTTGGCGGCCTGCAGGGCCAGGAGCGCGTCGCTGTCCTTGCTGAAGGGCTGGACGTCGATCTTGGCCTTGCCGGCGGCTAGGCACTGGGCGTTCAGACCGTCGGCGGGCTTGTAGTCGCCGGTGCCGTTGAGGTGGTCGGCTTCAGTCGTGCCGTTCTCGACGCCGACGGACTTTCCGCATAGGTCCGTAGTGGCCTTGATTGCGGACGGGTTGCCCTTGGCGACCACGAATGCCTGGCCCGAATTGAAGTACGGGACCATGTCGACTTCCGCGAGCCGGCCGGCATTGATGTCTTGAGCCGAGATGATGATGTCGCACTTGTTGCCGGTCAGGGCGGCGATGATCGTGTCGAAGACAGTGTTCTGGACCGCGACCTTGAGGCCGAGCCTGTTGGCGATCTCAGTGCCGATCTCTATGTCCGAGCCGGTCGGGTTGCCGTTCGCGTCGAAGAACTCTTGCGGCGGATACGGCATGTCCGAGCAGATGGTGAGGTGGCCTGCGACGACCAACTGATCGTCCGGGATGGATCCGACGATCTTGGTCGTTGCGGCGACGCTGGGCGCAATCGTCGGCGCGGCCGACTGGGCTGACGCCGAGGTGGTCGTGGGCGCGGCCGTGGGCGAGGCTGTGGCAGCCGAGCCTGTGCAGGCGCCGACGACGATTGCCGCCGCGGCGAGCACACCGGCGATGCGGAATCGAGTAGAAATCACGAGTAGTCCTCCTGTCCTCCGGGACCGCCAACGCTGCCCGTCGTCCGCCCCAACGACGCGCAGGTGGGTCTTGAAGGGGCAGCGTAGCCGTAGCCGGGAAGGCGTGCAAGGTGTCCATGACGTTGGTGGTTGCGGCTCGGTTGCATATGGACCCCTGGGCCTCCATCGCGAGCCCCTGGCGTGCGCTGGGCGCCCGAATCGGCTAACGGAGTCGGTCGTGCCCAGATCGCCGAAGGCATATCACCGTGGAGTGGCTATGCTCTGGCCAATGGTCCGCCAGCTGCCGCGTCGTATGCCGCTCGCCGAGCTTCATTGCCACCTCGGCAGCGCCGTCACGCCGTCCGTGATGTGGGGCATCGCCCACGAGCAGGGCATCAAACTGCCCACGAAGGACTACTGGGAATTCCGCCAGATGATCACCGCCTCGCCGACCCGGGGCCACTCCTTCGACGGCTACCTGCACCTGTTCCACTGGACGGAACTGATCCAATCGTCGCCGCTCGCCATGGAGCGCTCCGTCTACGAGGTCATCGGCGGGGCCTATCGCAAGAACAACGTCACCACCATGGAGTTGCGTTTCAACCCGATGAAGCGCAACCGCGGCGGGGAGCAGGACCTCGATCACATCATCGCGGCGTCACTGCGGGGCATGGATCGGGCCATGCTCGAATACCCGATCCGGCCCGGCCTGATCTTCTGCCTGGACCGAGCCTTCCCATATGACCTCAACGAAATCGTCGTCGAGAAGGCCATCGCCTGGCGGGATCGAGGCGTCGTCGGCATCGACATCGCCGGGCCCGAGGCGTCGACATTCCGCGTGGCCGACTACAGCAAGCTCTTCCGGCGGGCCCGCCAGTACCGGCTCGGGATCACCGTCCACGTCGGCGAGGCGGGGCCGGTCGAGGAAGTGGCCCAGGTCATCGAGCTGCTCGAGCCGGACCGCATCGGCCACGGCGTCAAGTCGGCCTACGATCCGCGGACGATGGCCATGATCCGCGAGCGCGGCATCGTCCTGGAGGTCTGCCCCACCTCGAACCTGCAGACGGGCGTGGTGTCGGGCTGGGAGGAGTTCCGCTGGATCTTCGACCAGTTCCGCCGCAACGAGATTCGCTTCGCGATCAGTACCGACGGCCCCGAGATGCTGCGGACCTACATCCGCGACGAGCTCAATACCCTCGGCCGACTCGGGATCCTGTCGTACGAGGAACAGGTCCAGGCCGCCCAGACGTCGCTCCAGGCATCGTTCGTGCCGAAGGTCAGCGACGTCGCTGCTGCCGCCCGCGAGCCGGCGACGCGCCAGCAGGTCGAGCGCGAGGAAGCTTAGGGAGTGCTGGGCGCCAGGGCCGGCGGCGCGCCACTGACCGGGCGCGAGTCCGGCTACTGCTCGAGCGGCTCGACTCGGTAGGTGCAGCTGCGGCCACCCGAGGCGATGTGGCACTCGCGCCGCACTCTCGCGCCCAGGACCTCGCCGAACAGCTCCAGCTCTTCCTCGCAGGCAATCGGGTAAGGGCCCGACACCCCGGAAATGGCGCAGTTGTGCTCTGACAGCCAGATCGTGCCGTCCGTATCGCGCGTCGCCCGCCCCAGGTAGCCCGTCTCGTCCTCATAGGCCGCGACTTCGCGGACCTTCTCCCAAAGCGATGCCCCGGCCGGCAACCGGTCCGCCAGGCGGCTCGCGATGCGCTTCTTCAGCTGCTGACGCCGCGCCTCGAAGACGTCGCGGATCAGCGCCTCGCCGCCGATAGATCGAATGGCGGTCAGGAACGACTGGGCCAGCGCCCCGTAGTTGGCCGGGAAGAGTTCCTGGGCGGCGGGCGTCAGGTCGTACACGTGGCGGGGTCGGCCCACTCCGTGGCGGCTCAGGCTGCGGGTCACCAGGCCGGCGGATTCGAGCGTTCGAAGCTGCTGCAGGACACCGGTTCGGCTCGCACCGACGCGATCGGCGACCTGATCGGGCGCGGCCGGTCCGCCCGTTCGCAGCGCGTACAGAACCTCACGGCGGAGGGTCGAGGAGGCACCCGGTCCGGGGGTCGGCGTCACGAGCGGAGTGACCGTCCGAACCCGCCGCTCGATCATCTGGGCGTCAGTCGCGTGCTCGAACGGATGCAACGACGCGCACTCGAATTCGATGCCGTGGTCGTGGTCTGACGGCGGGACGGGAGTCGGTTCGGCAGTCGGGGCGACGCTCGGGCCGGCCGGTCTGGCGGCGGTCGCCGGAGGGCGTTGCGGGCCGCCGGCGCTCGATGGCAGGTCCGATGGCATCGCGGGCTCCTGATCCATGGCGAGAAAAGTAGCAGTGTGAGCCAAAACCTGCTCGCCGCAGGGCGCCGCGGCTACATCCCATCCTGAGTGGACTCGCCGTCCCGGCTCCGTTACCGTACGATCTGGCTGACCCGACGCTGGCTACGGTGCACGGTCGAACTGGCTCGCGTGAGCAACGGCTGCTGCGGGCGAGGGCGTTGAGGTGAGCAGTCGGCAGGTAAGGAGCCCCTGTGCCACAGATTCGAGCCTTCCGCGGTCTGCGTTTCGACCAGGACGCGATCGGAGACCTGAGTCGCGTCGTCTGCCCGCCCTACGACGTGATCGGCCCGGAGTTGCACCAGACGCTGCTGGCACGCCATCCGACGAACGCCGTCAGATTGGACCTGCCCGAGGTCCAGGCAGGCGAGGAGCCTGACGATCGATACCGGCGCGCGGCCAAGACGCTCTCGAATTGGCGCGTCGATGGCACGCTTCGCCAGGACTCGCACTCGAGCATCTACGTCTACGAGCAGACGTATCGAGTGCCCGGCAGCGACCAGGTTCGAATGCAGCGCGGCTTCATCGGCCGGTTGCGCCTGGAGGATCTCGAGCCTGGATCGGGCGTCCTGGCCCACGAAAAGACGCTTTCCGCGCCCAAGGAGGACCGCTACAAGCTGTTGCGGGCGACGGGCGTGAACACCAGCCCGGTCGTTGGACTGTATGCCGACCCGAGCGGTCGGTCGGTGCAGGCCCTGGGGGCCATCACCTCGCGGCGCCCCGAAGCCGACGTCGCCGACGACGACGCGGTCCGTCACCGCCTCTGGGCAGTGCCCGAGGACGGGCCGCAGGCGAACTTCGTCAAGCTGCTGCTGGAAGCGGCCGGCAAGAACCCGATCACGATCGCGGACGGCCACCACCGCTACGAGACGGCGCTTCGGTACCGCGACGAACGGCGGGCCAACAAGACCGGCGAGACCGATCCCGCGGCCGACTACGTCATGATGCTGTTCCTCGAGACGACCAAGCAGAAGCTGACCGTCCTGCCGACCCATCGCATCGCGCGGGGGCTTGGCGAAGAAGGCGTCCGCGACCTGCTCGACCATGTTGAGTGGCTCTTCTCGGTCAAGCCCGTAGCGGACCGCAAAGAGCTCGAGGCCGCGTTCGGCTCGGCCGATGCTTCGGGCGGGCAGGGCCGGTTTGGGCTCTGGACGCGGAACGGCGGCGCGATCCTGAAGGCCAAACGCGACGCCTTCGAGGTCTCGTTGCGCGGCGGCGGCCTTGCGCTGCGCCGGCTCGACGTGACGTTGCTCCAGGTGGCGCTCGATCGGCTGTGTGGCATCGATGCCGCCGCGATCACGGCCGGCCGCCTCGCCTACAGCAAGTCCGTCTCCGAGGCGCTCGACTGGGTCGATGCGGCCAAAGGTGGTGCGGATGCCGCGTTCCTGCTCGATCCCACGCCGGTCTCCGAGATTGCCGCAGTGGCGGCCGAGGGCGACGTGATGCCCCAGAAGTCGACCTACTTCTATCCCAAGGCCTTGACCGGCCTGATCATCAATCCGCACGAATGGTGAGACCAGCGGAGGGGCTGGCGCACCGGGCGAGGACCACCTGAGAATGAGCGACAACACACCCGACGAGCTTCACGTCGCCCGACCCCACCCGGTTGGCACGAACGGACGCCCGATCCGCAAGGACGAGATCGAGATTCCCGAACGTGGCCTGTACGTGGAGTCATGGATGCCGGAGCGCCGCTCGCGCCGGCGGCCATTGCTCTTCATCCATGGCGAGCTGACCGGGTCCTGGATCTGGGATCGCTATCTGTCGTATTTCGCCGGCCGCGGTTGGGAGGGCCACGCCCTCAACCTGCGAAACCACTTCTGGTCGGAGACGGCCGAGATCGCGGCGGTCGACTTCGAGGACTACGTCGAGGACGTACTGGCGGTCATCGACAAGCTCGGCCACAACGTCGTGGCCGTGGGACACGGCCTGGGCGGGCTGCTGGCCCTCAAGGCGGCCGAGCGACACTCGGTTGCGGCCGTGATCCTGCTCGACAGCGAGCTACCGCGCGACCTGCGCCAACCCGTGCGGCCTCACGAGTTGCGCGAGATCCCGGACGTATACGGCCGCGACCACATCGGCTGGGAGACGCTGCCGGAGAAGCTCCAGCGCGAGAACCGCGACCTCACGATCGCCGACATCATTCGGCTGCAGCATCTCTTCGGTCAGAAGCCGCACGAATCCGGGCTGGTCAAGCGTGAGGTCCTCGAGGGCATCGCCATCGATCGAGCCCGACTCGTGGGCGTGCCGATCCTGGTGGTTGGCGCCGGCCTCGACGGCACCTCTTCGGCCACGGGCGCCGAGCGGCTGGCCGATTGGCTGGGCGGCACCTACGAGCCGTTCGGCGCGCATTCTCACTACGGGCTCGTGATCGGCGAGACGAGCTTCCAGCAGGTCGCGGACGGCGTCCGAGTCTTCCTGGAATCGCACCGGATGTGACCGACCGGCGGTGCGGCCGAGCGATTTCGGGTTGGCGCGCATCGTCTGCTCCTGCTATCATCCCGCCCGGCCCGCCCCCCGGCGGCCAGGTGTCCGCCAGCGGGCGGACTACGATGCCGCATTCGTCTAGAGGCCTAGGACACAGCCCTCTCAAGGCTGAGATCATCGGTTCGAATCCGATATGCGGTACCAATTTGCTGCTCTCCAACGCCCCCGGACCGCGCCCCGGGGGCGTTCTTCGTTGGCCGTGGCCCGAGGCCGGCTCAACTGCCGAGGGCTGGGCTGCGCTGCGAAGACAAGAGACTCGCGGACCCCTGCTAGCATGGCGTCAAGCCCGCGGGCCGAGGCTAGGGGATAGCCGGGCCGGGCGACACCGTCACGCAGGAGAAGGCCATGGCCGACGATCAGCAGCAACCCGGTCAGCCGCCGGCTGGTGAGCCAGCCGCATGGCCGCCGCCCGCGCCGGCCTATCCCCCGCAGCAGCCTGGTGATGCACCCGCAGGCTGGGTCTCGCCGCCCCAGCCCGGCTGGGGCCAGCAGCAGCCCGGCTNNGGCTATCCGCCCCAGCCGCAGCCCGGCTATCCGGGCGCGTATCCGCCGCCCTACGGCCAGCCAGGGGGCTATCCTCCGGTCGGCTCTGGGTATGTGCCGCGGTTTGCCGGCTTCTGGATCAGGTTCGTGGCGCTGATCATCGACTGGTTCATCGTCCTCGCGATCGTCATCGTCCTCGCGATCACCGTGATCGGCCTGCTGGCCGTCATTCCGGTGGGCATCGGCTATTTTCCGTTCCTGTGGTGGAAGCGCGGCGCCACGTTCGGCCAGAGCGCCCTTGGGTTGCGTGTGGTTCGGGCGATCGACGGTGGCCCAATCGACGGCGGCATGGCCGTCATCCGGGCCCTGGTCTTCTGGGGTGAGACCATCACCGCCAGCTGGCTCTTCATCGGCGTGATCGGGTTTGCGTGGGCTGCTTTCGAGCCGCGCAAGCGGGCCTGGCACGACATGGCGGCCGGGACCGTAGTGATCCACATCAACTGAGTAATCAGGTGAAACGCGAAGGGCGGAGGCCTGTCGCCTTCGCCCTTTCGTCTGTCCCTTGGCGCCCCGGGGCGGGTGCCCAGCCGGCCCACATCGGGCTCGGTCGGCGAGGCTTTCGCGGTGCGTTCCGGGGTGGTTTGGCGGTCTCCTGATGGGTCCGCTCGGTCGGCTCGAACAGGCGGTCGTCGAACACCCGTTCTGTGGATAACTTAGTGGAACAGTTGGTGGAGAAACCCCTTTCCGGGCGGCCGGAGCCCGCCTAGCATGCAACGCAGCCTGCCGCGGTGGAGAGACACGCGGGGGGGCCGAGAACGATCCCGGACCGAGCGTCGGTTCCGTCACCGGGGTCTTGCATTCCTGGTCTGGCACGGGTATGAGGAGCGAGTGCACCCATGGATTCGCGCAGGCATGAGGCCCTCAACGCCACCGACGCCGCCCTCGACTTTGTTCGTTTCTGCCATCGGCGCAGGCGCGTCGGTTGGCCCGAGCTATACGACGAGATGTGCCACGTGGCGAGCCGGGGCCTCTACCACGGCTGGGGGTTTGGCGAGCTGGCCGAGCACGGCATTGCCTTCGGGCTGGCCGAGATGCCGCGTCTGGCGGCGTTCGTCTCCGAAGTCATCAGCGCCGAAGGCGAGCGCCGGCCTCGACTGCTCGTCGGTGTGATGGCATTGGGACCGGCCCGTCCGGAGCCCGTTGAGGAGGCGCCAGAGGAGCAGGGCTTCGTTGGCGCGTTCATCGGGGCGGCGCGCTAGGCGCTAGGCGCTAGGCGCTAGACGCTAGACGCGGAGCTGGCGGCGGGCCATCTCGGCCTCGATCTGGCGCTCGGCCTCGACGTAGGTGTCGATGCGATCGCGCAGCTCGTTGGCCGTGGGCGTGTAGAGGTGGACCTGCTGCTGGAGGATGTAGCTCAGGCGGCGGCTCGTCATGCGGACGTGGTCGAGGTTCTTCATCAGCACGAGCGGGTCCATCGCCGCGAGGTCGCCGGGTTCGTACATGAGCTTCATGCGTCGATTGTATTGGCCCGGACCACCGCCGTCGCGGCGGTCGCGGTCGCGAGCTACAGGATGCGCGGTGTCCGCGGCGGCCAATCCCAGTCGATCGGCAGCGTGGCGCCGTTGACGGCCCGACGACGGCCTGCCTCGCTGGTCGAGAGGATCAGGATGCGGTCGACCTTGGTGGCCTGGCCGGCTTCGTCTCCCCAGAGCTTCGTCATCTTGCGGCCCGCGGCGACGTCGTCCGTGGCGATGCCCGCCAGCCGATAGCCCTCGGGCGCCGCGGCCATCTCCCAGACCGACTCGGCCAGACCGATGCCGCCGTTCGCCGGCCGGCCCCGATCCATCTCCACGTCACCGATGACGAGCGCGACCACCGCGTCGTCGGCCAGAGCGGACCGCAGCCCGCGCAGGACCTCGCGCATGAAGACGAGGTAGGCATCGTGGTGGTGGGCGTCGTCGAGCAGGTCGTCGATGGCGGAGGCGTCGTAGCCGAGCAGCCACAGCCGCAGCCAGTTGTAGTAGCCGTATTTCACGACCCGCAGATACGGCGGCGACGTGACGACGAGGCGGGCCTTCTCCGGCAGGCCCCGGGCTCGGAGGGACTCGCGGAAGCGGATGCCGGCGTCGCGAGCGTCGCCGAGAAGTGCGATGCCGCGGATGGCGGGCAATGGCTGGCGGTACAGCCGGCGCAGCTTGTCGTCGAGCAGGGCAAAGGTGTCGCGCTCGGGCGAGTGGAAGTCCGTCCGCGCCACGAAATCTCGGACGTAGCGCGGCGCCATGCTGAAGGTGTTGGGCATGACCGCTGAGAGGTAGCTCGCGCTCTTGCCGTGCAGGATGCCGGTCAGGGTCGCGAGGATGAAGCGGTCGGTGCGATCGTCGGGGTCGAGGCCGGCCCGCAGGTAGAGCAACTGGGCCAGCGTCCGGGGGTGGAAGGCGAGCGCGACTTCGGCCGCCACCGATGAGTCGGGCCGGTTGGCGGTCGAACGGGGGCGGGACTTCGATCGACCGGTCGAGCCCGAGCCGGGGCCGGCGGCCACGATCGGCCGGCTGCCGGGGCCGGGGACCAGGATCGAGGCCGATCCCGGGTCGGCGACTATGGCGTCGGCGAGCTCGTTCCACTCACCGGCCGAGGCGGCCCAGGCGAGTCGCAGCGACGCGACGCGGGTCTTGATGTCGGCCTTGGTGGGCGGATCGACCTTGGCCGCGGTCAGGATGTGGGCGAAGGGGTTGAGGTCGTTGCCGGCCCCGATTCGGCCTTCGGCGCAGGCCTGGAGAGGCGTGGTGCCGCGGCCGCTGAACGGGTCCAGGACCACGTCGCCGGGTCGCGTGTAGCGGGCGATGAAGGCGTGGACCAGCCCGGCCGGGAAGCTCGCCAGGTACGAGCACATGGGGTGGAAGCTGTGGCCCCATAGGCGCTGCTGGTCTTTCCATTCCGGCTCGATCACGAGCTGCGGCAGATGGCTCGGGATGTTGAGCGCCAGCTGGCCGTCGGTCGCCCGCGCTGAAGCGGCTCCTCGGATCGGCGAGA
This sequence comes from Chloroflexota bacterium, assembly GCA_003142755.1. Lineage (GTDB taxonomy): Bacteria > Chloroflexota > Limnocylindria > Limnocylindrales > CSP1-4 > Fen-1039. Next base: position 36,769 of record PLNK01000046.1, read on the forward strand.
CGGCTCTCGGTTCGGGTGCGATGGGCAGGTCGGCCCGATCGAAATCGAGCGAGACTGATGCCACGATAGCGACCTCCGAAGAGCACATCCGGCTGCCGGCCAGTGACGGAAGAGACCGGAGTCTAGCACCGGCCGGGCCCACTAACGAATGGGACCAAAGGACGATTGCCAACTTTCGCGCCCGTCGCGACGGGCGTCTCGCGCGGCGCCGACCCGTCGGCGACTTGGCTCGCTCCCGCCGGTCGGTTACGCTAATCGCGGCGCTAGACCGGAGTCCCCGTAGCTCAGTGGATAGAGCGGCCGCCTTCTAAGCGGAAGGTCGGGAGTTCGAGTCTCCCCGGGGGCGCCAACCTCATTTTGGGCGCTCGCGGTCCGCCACGAAGCCGATTGAAACGCGAGAGGCAACCCGAGGCGTCTGGCGGCCCGAGACCGTCAGCTCGGGAGCAGGTAGAGCGCCATCAGCATCGGAGTCCGTGCAACCAGGCTGTGCTTCACCTCGGACTCCATCCGCACCCACATCCCCGGCTGGGCGGGATGGGCGTCCCCGCCGACCGTCAGGTCGCCCTCGCCCTGGAGGATGTGGATGATCGCGGGCCGAGCGGACGTGTGCTCGGACAGTTGCTCGCCCGCGGCGAACGCGAACAGCAGGAACTCGATGCCTCGTTCGTTCGAGAGCGTCTGGCTCAGGATGCCGCGAGCGGGTATCGGCGCCTCGGCGGCGAGGTCAGGGCAGAAGGTGTAGGGCAGTGCCATGTCTTCACCAGATACGGGTCTCCGATTCAGACTAGCAGCCCATCGCGGGACTGGCCTGGTCCCATCGGGGTGCGAAAGGGCAGCTCCGATCCCGGGGCGCCCCGTCTCGCCCTCCTCAGTAGGGCCGCCGCTCGCCCGAGCCGTCGAAGACCCAGGCGTGGCCCTCCGCCAGAGTGATCTCGGAGCCCTCGACTCGAAGGAGCGCATCGTCCTCGAGCGCGAGGATCGGCGCCGTCTGGAAGTGGTGATAGTCGGCCAGCCTCTCGTCGCGCTCGGTCCGCGCTTCATCTGCGGGGTAGTGGACGTTGACGCTGAACGGGAGCAGCCCGAGTCCCGCGAAGTCGCTGGAGCCTGACGGGTTGGGGTCGTTGGAGTTGAGAATGTCGAGGCCGCATAGAGTGGCCCCGGCGCTGAAGCCGACATACGGCAAGCCGTCGCGTAACCGGCCCGCGATCTCGGTTATGAGTCCTGCCCTCGCGAGCCGCTCCACGAGTGCGGAGGTGTTCCCGCCGGGGACGTAGAGCAGCGCGACCCGGTCGAGCGTGCGCAGGATGGAGTCGCGGCTGGCCGCCACTGGGTCGATCAGGTCGACTGCGGCGAGGCCTTCGAAGGCGTCCACGTTGGGGTCGAGGTAGTTGTCGCCGATTGCCGCCGCGGGCAGGTATCCGACGCGGGGTTCCGCCACTCCAGCCAGAAGGTCACAGCAGGACGCCAACAGCCGCGACAGCCCGTCGCCCGGCATCGACATCAGACGGAGTCGCATCCCGCTCATCGGTCCCTCTTCGTTCGAGCAACTGACCGACTGTCGGTCAAGGTCACCGCGCCGTCAAGCCCGTGGTTGCAGGGCAACCTGAGTTGCCGTGAACCCGGCGGGGTATTCTCGGGTCTGGCAATCAGATACGTGGGACGACCCAACGGAGGAGAGTTCAGAAATGGGCGCGTGGGCATCTCCACAGAACCAGGTTCCGGCGGTGGCGCTGCCGGCGGGAATCCAGGTGGCCAGCATGGGCCGGCGTGTGGGCGCCTGGATCCTGGATAGGTTTCTAGCCGGATTGCTGGCAATCGTGCCCGTGGTCATGGCCATTGCCAGCGGTGCCGTGACTCTCAATCAGCAAGCGCTCGACCAGCTCGGGCAGCTCGCGCCGCACTCTTACCAGCCGTTCGCCCACGTCACCGCCCCGTTGTTGAATGTCAAGACCGGCCCCCTGGTTGTCGCGGCGGTAGTGTTGATTGGGCTCAGTGCGGTCTACTACGCCGGATGCTGGGCCTGGTTCGGCGCCACGCCGTGCCAGCGGGCCTTGAATCTCCGGGTAGCGGACGTAGAGAGCGGCAAGAACCTGCCTATAGGCGTCGCGCTCATGCGCTGGTTCCTGCTCGAAGGGCTGTCCGAATGCCTGACCGCGGTCTTCCTCGTGATGCTTCTCAACGCGATTGCCAGGACCCCCACCAACGAGTGGCTGGGCACCGGTAACGCCAACGTGTACGGCTCGTTTGGAGGCGTCGGGGCGCTGGCCAACCTCGTGTCGGGGGCGAGCAGCCTGTGGCTGATCGCGCTCATCGTCTCCGCGGGCGCGAATCCGGCACGGCGCGGGATTCACGACCGGCTCATGGGGTCCATCGTGGTGGAGCCCGTGCGGGCGGTAGCGGCCTGGCCCGGCTACCCGCCGCAGGGTCCGGCGCCTGTTCCGCCTGCCGCCGATGGCCAGCCGGCCGACAAGCCGCCGGAGGTCGATCCCGGCCGGTAGACGGTCGTCAGCGGCGGCCGCTGTCCGAGGTCGTCGCCGCCGCCGCCACTCGCGCCCCCAGCTCCAGCGCCGCCTCAATGGCGTCGCGCTGCCGATCCGAGTCGAGCCCGTACCAGGGCACGCCGAAGACGACGCGGTCGGCCGCGCCCTCCCAGGCCTGGAGCCGGTCGGGGGCTTCGTCGGGGCGGCCGGCGATGGCGATCGAGTCGAGAAGCTCGTCGTCGATCAAGTCGGCCATGCGGTCGCGGTCGCGGTTCACGAAGGCGCGTCGCAGGTCGCGGGGCAGGTTGCCGCGGTCGTGCAACTCGAGGATGGATTTGTACGAAGGCGTCGTGGCGTAGAAGGCAATCTGCAGTCGCGCGGCTCGTCTGGCGGCGTCGGCGTCGTCGCCGATCGAGACGAGCGCCATGGCCGTGATCGGGCAGGCGCCGGTAGGCCGGCCCGCCCGCACGAGACCCTCGCCGATCTCCGGCATTACCCTCTCGCGCAGGTAGCGAGGCGACGCCAGCGGGTGGCCCAGTAGCCCGTCCGCCACCTCGCCGCAGATGCGAGACATCACCGGCCCGACGGCCGCGACCAGGATCGGGGTGTTGCGGCGGTCCGGGCGCAGCGGGCCGTGGAAAGTCGGCATCGTGATCCTGTAGCTCTCGCCCTCGTGCACTACCGCCTCGCCTCGGTTGGCGGCCCAGATGGTGCGCACCGCCCGAACATATTCGCGCATCTGCGGCGCCGGCTTCTCCACCCGCACTGAGAAACGAGCCTCCAGCACGCGCTTGACCTGCGGGCCGAGACCGAGCCGGAATCGGTCGCCCGACAACTCGTCGAGGTCCCAGGCGGTCATGGCCGTGACGGTGGGGGAGCGGGGGAAGGCCAGGGCGACGGCCGTCCCGACACCGATGCGGGACGTGGCCGAAATGGCAGCTGCGGCCTGGACGAAGGCCGTCCGATCGAGCTCGGCCAGCCACACCGACTCCAGCCCGGCGGCTTCGGCGCGAGACGCAAGGGCCCCGACTTCGCTCATATTCCCGCCGATGACAAGGCCGACCTTCATGGCGCGACTCTAGCGACTCCGAAGCCGGGGCGTGGCCATCCCGTCGACTCCCGGCCACGGGATCGCGGTGCTGCGTTGCCGCACCGCGGCCTGCTCAATCCTGTGCCGCTCGTAGCTCAGGTGACGGTCTCGTCCGCCCGGTAGCATGCCGGTAGCATGGACCTGCCCCGGCGGGCCAACGCCCAGGGTCCGGGATACCGCGTCAGAAAGGTGAAGGCGTGCGACGGCGGGCTCTGACCCTGGTTGGGATGACGGTTGTGGTGGCGGCGGCCGTGGCCGGCTCGACCTCGCCGATGGCCTCGACCGCGCACGCGGCGCAGGCGGCGAAAGCACTCCCGGTCGCGGTGGCGATCCGAACGCCCTCCGCTACGACGCGCACGCCCGAGCCGACCGCCGGCGACAGCCCAACGCTGCCGCTCGACGTCACCTACGACCTGCGCCCGACGCCCGACGCGCTGGCCACCGCGAGCCCCAGACCGCTCCCAGACTGCGGTTACGAGGACGTGCCGGCCTGGCTGGGCGGCCCCGACGATTGGGCCTTAACCCTCGTCGACACGGTCTACGCGCTGCCCGACTCGTACGAGCCGCCCGACCTCGTCAACGCCAGCCAGGCCGGCTTCGCGACCGGGTTTGACGTGCGGGCGCTGCTCATTCCCGATCTGACCGCCATGGCTGCCGCGGCCGCCGATGCGGGGGCTCCGCTCGGTATCGCCTCCGGCTACCGCAGCTACTGGACCCAGTATTCGACCTTCAACTACTGGGTCTACGGCGAGGGCTACGACACGGCGATCCTCGACTCCGCGCGGCCGGGCCACTCCGAGCACCAGCTGGGGCTGGCCATCGATTTCATGGACCTCTACGGCCAGGCACCATGGCTGTACGCGGACTTCGCCACCGAGTCGGCGGCGGGAATCTGGCTGGCGGCCCACGCCGCCCAGTACGGCTTCGTGATGAGCTATCCGGCTGGCCGCCAGGCCGTCACCTGCTACACCTACGAGCCCTGGCATTACCGCTACGTGGGACGGCAGGCCGCGCGGGCCATCCTGGCCTCGGGGCTGACTCTGCGCGAGTGGCTCTGGCAGCGGCAGCCCGTGCCCGGCCCGGCCGCGGCCGCGCCTACCCTGCGCTGGACAGCACCATGATGCGCAGCTCGGTCATGTCTTCGATCGCGTAGCGGACCCCCTCGCGGCCCTGCCCGGAATCCTTGGACCCGCCGTAGGGCATGTGGTCGATGCGATAGGTCGGCACGTCGTTGACGATGACGCCGCCCACCTCGAGCGCCTCGAAGGAAGACCAGGCGTGGGCCAGGTCGTTGGTGAAGACGCCCGCCTGCAGTCCGAACCGGCTGTCGTTGACACCCCGGATCGCCGACCCGAAGTCGTCAAAGGGCTCCGCCACCACGACCGGCGCGAAGGCCTCGTCGCGGCAGACCCTCGCTTCCCGTGGCGTGTCGGCCAGGACCGTGGGCGGGAAGTACGAGCCGTCGGCGATGCCGCCGGTCAGGATTCGACCGCCCATCGAGAGCGCCTCGGCTACCCAGGCCTGCGTTCGAGCCACTGCCGCGGCGTCGACCATCGGCCCGATGTCCGTCGTGGGGTCGAGCGGATCGCCCAGGCGCAGCTTCCGCGCGCCGTCGACGAACCGCTCCATGAACTCGTCCCAGATTGCCTCGTGTACGAACAGACGCTGGACGCTGATGCAGACCTGGCCGGCGTAGCTGAACGCACCGGCGAGGATCCGCCCGAGAGCCCAGTCGAGGTCGGCCGGCTTGTCGACGATGACGCCGGCGTTTCCGCCGAGCTCGAGCACGACCTTCTTGCGGCCGGCCCGCGACTTCATCTCCCAACCGACCGCCGGGCTGCCGGTGAATGTCAGGAGCCTGAACCGATCGTCGCTCACCATGCGGTCGCCGGTCTCGCGCGTCATCGGCAGAATGCTCACCGCGCCCTCGGGGAGCCCGGCCGTAGCCACGATCTCGGCCACCCTGAGCATCGTGAGCGGGTCCTTGGTCGGCGGTTTGAGGACGATCGGATTGCCCGAGGCGATGGCCGGCGCGAGCTTGTGCGCGGCCAGGTTCAGCGGGAAGTTGAAGGGGCTGATGGCCGCGATCGGGCCGATCGGAAAGCGGCGGGTGATGCCGGTCCGGCCCCGGGAGGCGGGGTTGAGGTCCAGCGGGATGACCTCGCCGCCGATGCGCTCGGCCTCTTCGGCGCCGATCCGGAACGTCAGCACGGCCCGGTCCACCTCGGTCAGTGAATCGCGGATCGGCTTGCCCGACTCATTGGCGATCAGCCGGCCGATCTCTTCGCGCCGCTCGGCGATGCCGGCGCTTATCTTGCGGAGGGCGGTGCCACGCTCGTAGGCCGGCAGCCTGCGGGTCTGCTCGAACGCCGCGACGGCCGCGGCCACGGCCTCCTCGTACTGCTGCGGAGTGGCGAGGTAGGTGGCGCCGGCGGGCTCATCGGATCGGGCCGGGTTCGCGACGATGAGTCGGTCGGGTGACTCGACCCAGCGTCCGGCGAGATAGATCGGGTGGGGGACTGTGGATGACGGAACGGCCAAGTAAGCAGCTCGAGCGGGTGGGTGGGGCTAGGCGGTGGCGCCGCACTTGGGGCAGAGGAGTCGACTGACGGTGCAGTCGAGCCCGCAGCTGCCGCCCCGGGCGCAGGTGTCGCATTTGGGGTTGTTGTGCTCGGTGATAGCCAGCTCGCCGCAGCGGTCGAACCAGGTACCCCTGCCTCGCTGCCGCAGGCGCTCGCCATCGCCCTCCATGAGACGAAATGAACCACGGAACTCGACGACAGTACTCACGCCCGAGACGATACAGCCTGGCGACACTGAACACCTGGAGTTGCCGAAGTCGTCGGCGGACTTGGCCTCCGCCGGCGGCTAGGGCTGCAGCGTGAACGTGCCTTCGGCCAGGATGTTGCCGTCCGCGTCGAGGGCCCTGATCGTGTGGTCGCCGACCCCGAGCTGGGTGCAGAGCGTCGAGCTATCGGCCGAGCCGGTGGACAGCCACGTGCCGTCGGATTGCTTGACGAAGCCGACATCGGTTCGATCCGTGGTCTGGATCGCGCCATCGAGCTCCGAGGAGATCATCGCGTCGGCGGGGATCGAGCCGGGCAGGACCACGTTCAACGAGACGGACACGCTGGCCGCGGAGCAGCTCATCTTGGAGGGATCGATGGTGACGGTGCCCTTGGCGATCGGCGCGGACGTGGGCTCCGCAGCCGAAGGGCTGGCCGACATCACGAATGTGAAGGCTCCCTGAGCCAGCACGTTGCCGCTCGCGTCCAGGAGGCGAGCCGTATGGACGCCGGGGCCCATGTCGCAGTGGGTCGAGCCTTCCTCGTTGGTATTGCTCACCGTCCATGTGCCGTTGGCCTGCTTCTCGAAACCGAAGTCGGCCACGGTCTGGGTGATGATGGTGGTCGTGTCGATCTTGTAGGTGAGGGTGTCCGTGCCCTTCACCGAGGCGGGCAGAACTATGTTCGTGGTGAAGGACTGACTCGGGCAGCCGATGGTCGAGGGGTTGAAGACCATGCCGCCGCCGCCGGGGCTCGTGCTGCCCATGGCTCCGCTCGCGCTCGGCGAGTTCTTGGGGTTGTTCACGACGAAGAAAGCTCCCACGGCGATCGCCGCGATCACCAGGACGCCGACGAGGAACATGGCGGGGTTGACGCCGGACCGGGCTGCCGCCACGGGGGCAGCGGGCTGCCCTCCCCAGGCCTGCGGCTGGCCATAGGCCGCTGGCGGGGGCGGAGGAGGAGTTCCCCAGGCCGGCGGCTGAGCGTACGCGGGCGGCGGGGTGGGGACGGCAACGGGCGGCACGAAGACTGGGGCGGGCGGCGGAGCGGGCACATCGGCCGGCGGGACGGGGACGGCGGCGGAGGCCGCAGCTGTGACCGCTCCGCAGGTTGGGCAGAACCGCTGCCCGGCCGCGCCAATCGCGGTTCCGCAGCTGGAGCAGAAGCCGAACCCGGTCGCCATTGCCGTGACCCTCCCGACTGTCCAGAACTGGCCCGAAGATGAGGTCCGGCTGGACAAGCTCCCCGATCGGTGTGCGCCCGATCACCGGACCAGCTAGGACGGGCCCATTCTAGCGGGCAGGCGACCGTTTCCGAACGATGGGCTACGAGGCCACGCGACTGTCAAGGCTGGCGATCCAGATCAGCACCGCCGGCACGATCACGGCGATGATCTCGAGGGGAAACGGAGCCAGGCCAAGGGGCAGCGACGCGCTGCCCTGATCGGTCAGCGAGATCCAGCCGTTGCCATAGTCGGCCAGAATCAAGGCCGGCCCGGCGACGCACAGCCAGTAGAGGCCGATGGCCCGCAGCACCCAGGCGCGTCTGGCCGACCAGTTCGGGAGCGCCACGACGACGGCCAGGGCCAGACCGACACCGGCTTCGAGGGCGAACAGGAGCGCGGCCGGTTCGATGGCATAGCTCTCGTCGGTCAGGTGTGAGAAGGCACCGCCGGCAGCGGCCGCCGCTGCACCGCCGCCCGACAGCCCGGCCGCAACCACGACCAGCGCCGCTCGCCGAACCCGCGCACCGCGCGCAGGCGGCACGGACGGAACCGGATCCGGACCTGCGGCGTTGTCGCCGATGGCATTGCCCACGAGCGTGAACGCCGCCAGCAGGACAACGAAGGGAATACCTACGAAAGCGAATACGTCCACGTGCGCCTCACGGCTTCGAGATTGCTCGCTACTGCCCGATTGTGGCCGGGTATCGGCGGCGTCGCTCGCCGCTGGCGCAGATTCGACGGCGGCCGACTTGCGCGCCTACCGAAACGGCCATGCCTGCTGACGGTTGCCGAGCACGCCGATACCCTCGGAGGTGCTACCGTCTACCCGGGCGCGACCGGTGTCCGGACGCGACCCCTCGGCCGACCCTATACGCGGACTCTTCGCGACCTGCAGAGGGGTAGTTGTTCCGGATGACCAATCGCTGGCGCGGGTGCCTTCTGGAGATCGTCGAGACGGTCGTCCTCACCGTCCTGATCTTCTTTCTCGTTCAGCACTTCGTGGCCCAGCCGTATCAGATCCTGCAGGTCTCGATGGAGCACACCCTCGAGCCGGGTCAGTACGTTCTGGTCGACAAACTCTCTCCCAACTTCAGCGACTACAAGCGTGGCGATGTCATCGTCTTCGAGCCGCCCAAGGGCTACTTCGAGGACGGGCAGGACATCCCGTTCATCAAGCGGGTCATCGGCGTGGCGGGAGATCTTGTCGAGATCCACAACGACTCCGTCTATGTGAACGGCGTCAAGCTCAACGAGCCGTATGTGTTCGAGGGGCAGGCGACGACGCCGTTCGGCCTCTCGAGCTGGCGAGTACCGGCTGGCGACTTGTTCGTCCTGGGCGATCACCGTGAGGCGTCGCAGGATTCGCGTGTCTTCGGACCGATAGCCAAGTCGACTGTCGTCGGTCGCGCCTGGCTGCGCTACTGGCCCACGTCGAGCTTCGGCTGGATCGAGTCGGCCCAGTATTCGGGCGTTCCGGATGCCTCGGGCGCGCCTCCGACGGAACCGGCGGCTTCGCCGACGAACTCGCCCGCACAGTAGGGTCCGGCTCGTAGTGGGTGTTTCCGGATGAGCAGCCGCTGGCGCGGGTGCCTGCTCGAGATCGTCGAGACGGTCGTCCTTACCGTCGTCATCTTCTTCCTGGTACAGCACTTCGTCGCCCAGCCCTATCAGATCGACCAGTTCTCGATGGAGCACACCCTCGAGCCCGGTCAGTACGTTCTGGTCGACAAACTCTCCCCCAACTTCAGCGATTACAAGCGCGGCGACGTCATCGTCTTCGCACCGCCCGATGGGTACCGCGAAGTGGGACAGAATGAGCCGTTCATCAAGCGCGTCATTGGCCTGGCGGGCGATGTGGTCGAAATCCATGACGGCGCGGTCTATGTAAACGGGGTCAAGCTCGTCGAGCCGTATGTGTTCGAGGAGCAGGCGACGACAGCCTCCGGCATCTCGAGCTGGCGGGTACCGGCCGGGGACCTGTTCGTGCTGGGCGATCACCGCGCGGCTTCGAGCGACTCGCGTGTCTTTGGGCCGATAGCGAGATCATCGGTGATCGGTCGCGCCTGGCTGCGCTACTGGCCTGCGTCGGGCTTCGGCTGGATTCAGTCGGCCCAATACGCGGGCGTCCCGGACGGATCGCCCTCGCCCTCGGCTCCGACCTCGGCCTCGCCTGCGCCGTAGGATCCGGCTCGCGTTCCTGTCGCGGCCGGGGCTCAGACTGCCTCGGCCAGTTCGTCGGCCTCCGGCTTGCGGGCGGCCAGTCTCTCGACGACCCCGAACCACGAGCGCTGGAGTGTCTCCAGCTCCAGGCCCTCGGCCAGGATGTGGTCCAGCGGCTCGCGGAGCAGGTGGTCGGCCATCCTGCGGAGTGTGAGCGGTTCGGCGAGGCGCTCGATCAGCCGCACGATCCGGTTCGGGCTGCGGACGTGCTCCAGCAGCAGCAGCCGGCCGCCGGGGCACAGGACCCGAACGGCCTCGGCGATTGCGCCACGGTCGTCCGGGATCGTGCACAGGGCGAAGCTGAACACGACGGTCTCGAAATGGTCGTCTGGGTATGGGAGAGCGGCCGCGTCGCCCTGGGAAATCGTCGCGTTCAGGCCCAGGTCGCGGGCGCGCCGCTGGGCAGCAGACGCCGCGACCTCGCTCAGATCGACGCCGGTCAGATGCACGTCCGGCGGGTAGAAGGGCAGCGTGCGTCCACGCCCGATCCCGATCTCGAGGGTGTTTCCCTCGGCCCTGCCGCACAGCCAACGGAGATTGGCGTCGCCGCGGGCCGGCGGAGCGGTTGCGGCCCGCCGGTCGTAGATGCGACGGATGCGCTCCGTTTCGGCGTCATGGGCTGGCATGCGGCAACGGTAGCCCCTGCCATCGTGCCCGGATACATCGGGAATCGCCCGTCGGCTGTAAAGGCGGCGCGCCGCCACTGCACACTACAGAGGCATGGATGCCGTCAGGACGGGGTTGATGATCGACGCCGAAGGATTCGATGCCCGATACCCGGCCCTGTTCCGCGATCTCGTCGCGCTGGCGAGGGCGCTGGGCGCAGGACCGGACGCGGAGGACGTGGCTCAGGACGCTTTGCTCCATGCCCGCCAGAAGCTGCATCAGCTGCGGGACCCGGAGAAGCTCCAGGCCTGGGTTCGGACGATGGCGGTGCGGGGCGCAGGACGTGCTCGGCGCCGTCGGGCGCCTTCGTCGGGGGCGGACCAGGTGGAACGAAGGCCGCTGGTCGAGTTCCCGGATGTGGATGTGACGCGTGCAATCGCCCGTCTGCCGGAGCGCGAGCGGGTCGCCGTGACGCTCGTCTTCGGGCTCGGGTATCGGCAGGACGAAGCCGCCGAGCTAATGGGTGTCGCGGCCGGGACCGTCTACTCGAGCATCTGGCGCGCCCGCCGCAAACTCGCCCGGCTCCTGGCCATCGACGAGTCGACCGTCCAATCGGTCGAAGGGAGTTCTCGATGACTCGTGCTGGAGAATGGCTGGCGGAGATCCGGCCCGGCAGCCACCTTCCGGAGCGCCGGCTACTCGAACTCGCGAGCGCACCGTCGGCACCGGAGGCCGGAGCCGAGCGATCCCACCTCGACGCCTGCCGGCGCTGCCGCAGCTTGCTCGCCGGGCATCGCCGCGCCGAGTCGGTCCTCGGCGGTGCATGGGGCGATCGACCGCTGGACGCGACGGCTCTGGCGGGCGGCGAGGCTGGCGACAGCTCGAGAGTCGATGTCGTCAGAGTCAGTGGGCGACTCGGCAGTCCCTTGGGGCGTCGATCGGCGGTACCGGCCATCGGCGCGGCCGTCGTGGTTGCCCTGGCGGTCTGCGTCGGGTTCCTCAGTATCCGCGGGGGTGGCCCCTCGGCGGGGCTCACGTCGCCTTCCACCGGCCGTACCGTGACTGCATCCGCCGCCGCGGCTTCAGGCGCGCCCATAGCCGCTCCCTCCGACGCCGCGACGGCGGCCCCGCAGGTCACCTTCCGGGCGTATGTGGTGAACTCCGGCGACACGTGGTCTTCGATCGCCGCGAAAGTCGATCTCCCTCTCGCCGAGATTCGGGCCGTCAACCCGCAGCTACAGAACGTCGAGACACTCGAGGCCGGGACGGTGGTCTACATCCCGCCCGCCGGACTGCTTACGGCCGCGCCCATCCCAACCTTCATGACGTACGCGGTTCGTTCCGGCGACTACTGGGACAAGATCGCCTCCCAGTTCAACCTGCATTCGTGGGAGCTCCAGCTCGCCAACCCGCAGATCAAAGACATCAACCACATCCAGGTAGGCTGGATACTCAACATCCCACCTGCCGGCCTACTGACGCCGCCGCCGTCCTGAGGTGACCGGGGTCGCCACCCTTGATCCCCGGGCCGGCCGGATGCGTATCCACAAAGTCGGCGATCAGATGGGGAGGATTAGTCGATGAGGCGAGCCAGGGGTCTGTGGTGGGCGGTCCCGATCGGGATGGCGGTCATCGCCGGCCTCGTGGTCGCGGCCGGGTTGCTGGGCCTGAGGGGCGGTACGCCCGCCTCGAGCGCCCCGGCAGTCGCCGCCGCCAACCACGCCACTCCCACTGTCTCCGGAACGTCGTCGCCGCTGGTGACGCCGCCCGGGACCGGAGTGGTGGCGAAGCTGCCGATGGCCCAGTGGTCGGCATTTGCCTGGGCGCCGGACGGAGCCCATCTGCTCGTCGCCGGCGGCGACGACTACACAACACGTGTCTACGACCGGTTCGGCAAGCTCGTCTCGACGTACGGCTCGATCGAAAGCTGGCTCGACGGGACGCACGTGATCGACGGCAGCGGCTACGTAGCGACACTCGGCACCGACTACTCCGGCGGACCGACTGCCAACTCTCGGGCGGTTGCCAGCGGCCACGGCTCGGCGGCCGTCGTCGTGGCCGTGCCGGCCTGCGTTGGCGATCCCATCATCGACTGGTACAAGGACGGCCGGTACGTCAAGACCCGCGACAAGGCGACGCCATTCGGCTGGTCGCCCGACGGCAAGTACGCCCTCGTCGGCCACATGGATTGCGGCCAGGCGGACGCGGAGCTACACGGCTGGAAGGGGCCGGTGCAGGTGATCGACTTCGAGAGCGGCAACGTTGTGGCGACTTTGCCCGGCGTCCGGGGCGAGATGGCTTTCAACCCCGACGGCACGTCGATCGCGGCCCAGTCGGACGGCGACCTCGAGGTCGCGGATCTCGGCTCTGGTGAAGTCGACACGTTGCCCAATCTCCGCTTCCTGGGCTGGCTCGACGTCGAGAGCATCATCGCCGTGGCCGCCACCGCCGGCAGTGGCGCCGGTTCCCAGGTTGAGTTCGTCGATCTCGACCCAGCGGCGGTCAGCCCGCTGCCGGGCACCACCTGGAAGGCGGAATCGCCCACGGGCCTCGAGCTCCAGGCCGACCTCACGGGCGCGGTTCGATCGATCCTCGCCGCGGACGGCACAACGCTCCTGGATCTCTCGGCGGCGGGTCTGGTCGCGGAGCGACAGCCCGGCCCAAACGAGCCCACGGGCACGTGGCTGCAGCAGCAGTGGTGGTCGCCCGATGGCCGGATGCTGGCCTTGAAGGCGGCCGATGGGAAGTCGCTGGCTATGATCTCGGTCGATCCCGCCGTGCCCGGCTCGCCGACCTGACGCGCAGAGGCAGCCTGAGGAGGTACCCGCTGCCCCCGGACGCCGTCCGCCGAGGAGCCAGGCCAGCCTGGCTCTAGGTCCCAGGCGGACGCGAGGCCAACGCGCCAGCTGAGCTGGCCCACGGAATTCGCCGGCCGGTGACAGTCGGTTTAGTAGTCGGGGAGGACCGACTCGCCGAACATCAGATACCTGTCGACCGCGCGGGCCGCCAGGCGACCCTCGTTGATGGCCCAGACCACGAGCGACTGGCCGCGGGAGCAGTCGCCGGCGGAGAAGACACCCGGCGTCGTGGTCATGAAGTCGTCGTCATGGACGATGTTGCCGCGATGGTCGAGCTTGCAGCCGAAGGCGGTCGGGAGAGCCGGCTCGGGGCCGACGAAGCCCATCGCGATCAGGACCAGGTCGGCCGGCAACGACTTCTCGGTGCCGGGGCACTCGCGCATCTCGGGCCGCCCGCCGGGGGTGTGGATCCACTCGATCTCTACTGTCTCGATCGTCGTGACCGCGCCAGCCTCGCCGATGAGCCGCTTCGTGTTGAGGAGGTAGCGGCGCGGATCGGCGCCCCACAGTGCGGCGGCCTCTTCCTGCCCGTAGTCGAGCTTGTAGACCTTGGGCCACTGCGGCCAGGGGTTGTCACCGGCGCGCGTGTCAGGCGGCTTGGGCAGGATCTCCAGCTGGACGACGCTCTTCGCGCCCTGGCGAATGGCCGTGCCGACGCAGTCGGTGCCGGTGTCGCCGCCGCCGATGACGATCACGTTCTTGCCCGCCGCCGAGAGGTGCGTCGCGGACTGGCCCAGCAGGGCCTTGGTGTTGGCGACGAGGAAGTCCATGGCGTAGTGGACGCCTGTCAGCTCGCGGCCCTCGACATTGAGGTCGCGCGGGATGGTCGAGCCGGTGGCGAGGACGACCGCGTCGAAGTCCTTGATCAGCTGCTCGGCCTCGACATCCCGGCCGACCGCCGTGCCGGTGACGAAGTGGATGCCCTCGGCCTCCAGCAGCTTGACCCGCCGCTCAACGACCGACTTGTCGAGCTTCATGTTGGGGATGCCGTACACGAGCAGGCCGCCGATACGGTCGTCGCGCTCGTAGACGGTGACCTCGTGGCCGGCTTTGTTCAGCTGCGCCGCGGCGGAGAGTCCCGCCGGCCCGCTGCCGACGACCGCGACCTTCATGCCGGTCCTGGCCAAAGGCGGCTCGGGCACGACCCAGCCTTCGAGGAAACCGCGCTCGATGATCTCGTTCTCGATGGTCTTGATCGTCACCGCCGGCTGGTTGATGCCAAGCGTGCACGAACCTTCACACGGGGCCGGGCAGACGCGGCCGGTGAACTCGGGGAAATTGTTCGTCTTCTGCAGCCGGATGAGCGCCTCGCGCCACTGGCCCCGATAGACCAGGTCGTTCCATTCCGGGATCAGGTTGTGGATCGGGCAGCCCATGGCCAGGCCGTTGACGAGGGCACCGGTGTGGCAGTACGGCGTGCCGCAGTCCATGCAGCGGGCGCCCTGCTCTCGCAGGGTCTTCTCCTCGTAGCCGGGATGGGTCTCGGCCCAGTCCTTGACGCGCTCCAGCGGCGGCCGGACGTGGGCCGGTTCGCGCCCGAACTCCATGAAACCAGTCGGCTTGCCCATCGTTTAGTTCCCCGCCACTCGGCGCGCGTCCAGCACGTTTTCGTCGAATGCCGCCATCTCAGCCTCGTCCTGCGAGAGACCCTTCTCGCGCATCCGAGCCTGGGCCTCCATGACGCGCCGGTAGTCGTTCGGGACGACGCGGATGAAGCGGCTGACGGTCGTGTGCCACTCGTCGAGGAGCGCCTTTGCCCGCGGGCTGGCGGTGTACTCGACATGGCGCTCGAGCAGGCGGCGGATCTCCGCGACTTCCTCGGGATCCGACAGTGGGAAGAGCTGGACCATCTCCTTGTTGCAGACCCGCTCGAAGCCGCCGCCGGCCGCGCCGCCCTCGCCGCTCTCGTCGAGGACGTAGGCCACGCCGCCGGACATGCCCGCGGCGAAGTTGCGGCCCGTCTTGCCGATGACCACGACGCGACCGCCGGTCATGTACTCGCAGCCGTGATCGCCGACGCCTTCGACGACGGCGTTGACGCCCGAGTTGCGGACGCAGAACCGCTCCCCGGCGATGCCGCGGATGTAGGCCTCGCCAGACGTGGCGCCGTAGAAGGCCACGTTGCCGGTGATGACGTTGTCTTCGGCCACGAAGGTGGACTCACGCGGCGGGAAGAGCACGATCTTGCCGCCCGACAGGCCCTTGCCCAGGTAGTCGTTGGCGTCGCCTTCGAGGGTCAGCGTGACGCCTTTGGGGATGAAGGCGCCGAAGCTCTGGCCGGCGGTGCCGCGGAAACGGAGGCTTATCGTGTCTTCTGGGAGACCCGCTCCGCCGTAGCGGCGAGTGACTGCAGAACCGAGCGTGGTGCCGACGACGCGGTTGACGTTGCGGATCGGCAGCTCGGCCTCGACGCGTTCGCCACGTGCGAGAGCCGGCTCGCAGAGCGGGATCAGCGTGGTCGAGTCGAGCGACATCTCGAGCTTGTGCTCCTGTCCGATCTGACAGGTCCGCAGCGTCGTCTTGGGCAGCTGCGGCTGGAACAGGATCCGGCTGAAGTCGAGGTTGTGGGCCTTCCAATGGTCGACGGCCCGACGCATCTCGAGCCGCTCGGAGTGGCCGACCATCTCCTCGAAGGTTCGGAAGCCGAGCTGGGCCATGTATTCGCGGGCTTCCTGGGCCACGTAGGTCATGAAGTTGACCACCGACTGCGGGTCGCCGTTGAAGCGCTTGCGCAGCTCCGGGTCCTGGGTGGCGATGCCGACCGGGCAGGTATTGAGGTGGCACGCTCGCATCATCACGCAGCCGAGCGTCACGAGAGGTGCCGTCGAGAAGCCGAACTCCTCGGCCCCGAGCAGGGCGCCGATGACGACGTCGCGGCCGGTCTTCATCTGGCCGTCGACCTCGACCACGACGCGCGACCGCAGGTCGTTCATGAGCAGGACCTGGTTCGTCTCGGCGATGCCCAGCTCCCACGGCAGACCGGCATGCTTGATCGACGACAGCGGCGAGGCGCCGGTGCCGCCGTCGTGGCCGCTGATCAGTATTACGTCGGCATGGGCTTTGGCGACGCCGGCGGCGATCGTCCCGACGCCTACTTCGGAGACCAGCTTCACTGAGATGCGGGCGTCCGGGTTGGCGTTCTTGAGGTCGTGGATCAGCTCCGCGAGATCCTCGATGGAGTAGATGTCGTGATGCGGCGGCGGCGAGATCAGGCCCACGCCCGGTGTCGAGTGTCGAACCTTGGCGATCCAGGGGTAGACCTTGTGGCCGGGCAGCTGGCCGCCCTCGCCGGGCTTGGCGCCCTGGGCCATCTTGATCTGGATCTCACGCGCGCTGACCAGGTACTCGCTGGTGACGCCGAAGCGGCCTGAGGCGACCTGCTTGATGGCGCTCTTGAGCGAATCGCCGTTGGGTAGGGTCTCGAAGCGGGCCGGATCTTCGCCGCCCTCGCCCGTGTTCGACTTGGCCCCGAGGCGGTTCATGGCGATCGCCAACGCTTCATGCGCTTCGCGGGAGATCGAGCCGTAGCTCATCGCCCCGGTCTTGAAGCGCTTGACGATCGATTCGACCGGCTCGACTTCGTCGACCGAGAGGGGATGGCGGTGNNTCGATCAGCTTCGAGTACTCCTTGAACGCGTCGTAGCTGCCGCTCTGAGTGGCGTACTGGAGCTGCGAGATGGACAGCGGGTTGAAGAGGTGCTGCTCGCCCTCGACGCGGTACTGGATGTTGCCGCCGACGCCGAGCTGCTTGTGGTAGATCGGCCGCTTGGGCGGGTAGGCCCGATCCTGGCGCATCTTCACTTCGCGCGCGATGACGTCGATGCCGACGCCGCCGATGCGAGTCGGTGTGCCGGTGAAATACTCGTCGACGTAGTCCTGGTTGAGCCCGAGCGCCTCGAAGACCTGGGCGCCGTGGTAGCTCTGGGTGGTGCTGATGCCCATCTTCGAGATGACCTTGACGATGCCCTTGGCGATCGCCTTGCGGTACTTCTTCTCCGCGATCTCGGCCGAGCCCGGGATCATGCCCAGGCGGACCTGGTCGTGGACCGTCTCGAACGCCAGATACGGGTTGACGGCGCTGGCGCCATAGCCGATGAGCAGGGCGAAGTGGTGGACTTCGCGCGGCTCGCCGGATTCGAGCACCAGGCCGACCTGGGTCCGAGTGCCCGACCGGACGAGGTGGTGGTGCACGGCCGAGACGGCCAGCAGGGCGGGGATCGGAGCGGCGGTGGCGTCGTGGCCGCGATCCGAGAGGATGATGATGTTGTGGCCCTCTGAGATCGCCTCGGAGCAGCGGTCACGCAGCTGCTCGATTGCCTTGCGCAGTCCGGCCCCGCCATCGGCGACCTGGTAGAGGATCGGCAGCGTGATCGTCTTGAAGCCGTGGAGGTCAGCGTTAGCTGACCCCTTGCCCAACGCGTCGCCCGTGGCCAGGCCGCGGATCTTCTCCAGCTCCTCGTTCGATAGGACGGGCGAGGGCATCTCGAGCTGGTGGGCCGATCGCGGGTCCGGCTCGAGGAGGTTGCCCTCCGGGCCGATCGCCATTTCGGTGGCGGTGATGATCTCTTCGCGGATCGAGTCGATGGGTGGGTTGGTAACCTGGGCGAAGAGCTGCTTGAAGTACGAATAGAGGAGCTGCGGTCGCTCCGAGAGAACGGCAAGGGCGACGTCGTTGCCCATCGAGCCGACCGGGTCGGTGCCCGTCATGGCCATGGGGTTGATGAGAATCCGGACGTCCTCGGCGGTGTAGCCGAAGACCTCCTGGCGGCGCAGGACCGACTCGTGGTCCGGCTCGATGACGCGCGGCGGTGGTGGCAGCTCCGTCAGCTTGACCAGCCACTCGCGGACCCACGCTTCGTAGGGGTGCTCGGTGGTCACGCGGCGCTTGAGCTCGTCGTCCGAGATGATCCGCTGCTCGCCCGTATCGACGAGGAACATGCGGCCGGGCTGCAGGCGGCCCTTGGACACGATCTGGTCGGCGGCGATGTCGAGCACGCCAGCTTCTGAAGCCATGACCACACGGCCGTCCTTGGTGACCCAGTAGCGGGCCGGGCGCAGGCCGTTGCGGTCGAGCGTGGCCCCCACGCGAATGCCGTCCGTGAAGGCGATGGAGGCGGGTCCGTCCCACGGCTCCATCAGGCAGGCGTGGAACTCGTAGAAGGCCTTCTTCTCCTGCGCCATCGACTCGTGGTGCTGCCAGGGCTCGGGCACCATCATCATCAACGCGTGAGCCACCGAGCGGCCGGACAGGTAGAGCAGCTCGAGGACGTTGTCCAGGATGGCCGAGTCTGAGCCCTCGGTGTCGATGACCGGCAGCGCCTTGGTCAGTTCGTCGCCAAAGAGCGTGGACTTGAACTGCGACTGGCGCGCGTGCATCCAGTTGACGTTGCCGCGCAGCGTGTTGATCTCGCCGTTGTGCGAGATGTAGCGGTACGGGTGAGCTCGCGGCCAGGACGGGAAGGTATTGGTCGAGAAGCGCGAGTGGACCATGGCAATGGCGCTCTCGACGCGCTCGTCGGTCAGGTCCGGATAGAAGACCCGGAGCTGCGAGGCATTGAGCATGCCCTTGTAGACGATGGTCCGGCAGCTCAGCGAGGGAATGTAGAAGTCGCCGCGCGACGGAATCGCCGAGCGCGAGACCGCCTTCTCGACGAGCCGGCGGACGATGTACAGCTTGCGCTCGAAGGCCAAATCCTCGACCAGGCGCTCCGGCCGATCGATGAAGACCTGACGGATCAGCGGCTGCGCGGCCTTGGCGCTGCTGCCCAGGCTGGCGTTGTCGGTGGGAACGTCGCGCCAGCCCAGGAAATGCAGGCCCTCGTCGGCGATGACCTGCTCGAAGAGACGGAAGCACTCGACCCGGCCTAGCCTGTCCTGCGGCAGGAACACCATGCCGACGCCGTAGCCACCCTTGCCGCGAAGTCGCACGCCGGACTTGGCGGCCACCTCGGCCAGGAAGCGGTGGGGGATCTGGATCGTCAGACCGGCGCCGTCGCCGGTGTTCTTCTCGGAGCCCGTGGCGCCGCGATGCTCGAGATTGACCAGGACGGTCAACGCATCTCGAACGATCTCATGTGAGGGGCGACCGGCGATGTCCACGACGAAGCCGAAGCCGCAAGCGTCGTGTTCTAAGGCAGGGTCGTACAGCCCCTGGGCTCCCGGTACGCCTTTCTGCCTCAGCACGTCACGTCCTCGCTCGACTCCGCTGGAACCGCCTCCAGCGCTCTGCGACGGTGACAGCGTGGCCTGCTCCTACGCAGGAGCCCTCTTCCGCCGCGGAAAAGGGAGTGTCGAATAGCGAGTGGTGCCAGGTCAAGGTTGCGAAGGTTGCGAATTGGTAACGGCGCTCGCAAACGCAACCTTCGAGTGCATGGATTCCTGCGCCTGCTCGGGCTGCGTAGCTTCGCCGCCGGTCGCGCCCGAACCGGAAATCGCGCTAGACTTCGCGCGGCCCCGTCGTATTTGCGGTTCAGGAGCCGCCGGGCATCGTCAGGAGGATCCGCATTGTCGCCACAGACGCGCCGCGGCCGCGCGGTGCCACCGAGACATAGCAGCAAGTCGCCGTCGCACGGTCCCGCAGACGCGGGCAAAAAGCCGGTCGCGGCTGCGGAGCCGACGATCGCGAGCGAGGGCAAGAGCGAAGCTAAGAGCGTCCACGCCCATGCCGCGACGGGCTTGCGCCATCGTGGAGCCCCCAGGGTTCGGCGCTGGACCTGGCTTCGAAACGTGTACCGATACCTCGGCGCCTACCTGCCGCTGTTCGGTGCCTTCATGGTCATCCTGGCCGTGTTCTGGGTCTACAGGAGCTTCGTCAATCCGCCGCCGCCCGAGCCACAGCAGCTCTGGACCACGATCGAGACGAAATACGCGCCCAAGATCGACGCGGCCCGCCTGAAGATCAACGCCCCCACGAGCGACTTCGCCACCAAGATCCAGGGCTTCAAGGACTACCGGGACGCCTTGAAGTCATGGATGGCCGAGCTGGATCCGATCACGGATTGGACGATTGGTGCGATCTCGACAGCGTCCGCCGACTACATCACTGCCGGCCAGGACATCCTTCAGCTCGAGCAGTACGGAAACAGCGAAGCGAACATCCTCGACACTGCTGCGACAGCCAAGACGGAGGCTGACCTCGTTAACTACACGACTCAGCTGGCGGCGGCGAATGAGTTGTTCGAGGGGCAGTGGGCTGCGGTTGGGTACGACATGGGCCTGAAGCCCGTGGATCAGCCGACCCTGGCTTTGCCGCCGACTCCGAACCCGTCGACGTCGCCGGGTGCATCCGGCTCGCCCGGCGCCTCCGCCGTCCCGAGTGCGACGCCCACCGCTGCGCCAACATCGGCAGTCAGTCCGTCGGCCTCGCCGAGTTAGCCGCCAGGCAACACAGCGGCCGCCGGGCAATCCCGGCGGCTTCCATCTCGAGCACTGCCCACCCGGACCGATGGCGGTCGATGCCCGGTACATGTGCCGGGCATCTGGCTGGTACCTACGGCCGCAGTCCAAAGTACGGCTTGTTACGGTTGGGTGGAGTCTGTACGGTTCGCGTCGCTTCGGCCCGGAAGGCCTCGCATACAGATATAGAAGCCTCGAGCGCACCGAAAATGCAGACACAGAGGAAACCGATGGCTGCCGTAGCCGCTAACGAACTCGGTCCAATGCTCACCGCGAGCGAAGTGGCTGCGATGCTTCACCTTCATGTCAACACGGTGAAGCGGCTTGGCGATCGGGGGGAACTGCCCTTCTATCGGGTCTGCAAGCGAGGCGACCGCCGCTTCCGCCTCGAGGACGTCATGACGTTCCTCGACAAGAATCGATAACACACCCCAGGCTTTCACCGGAGACCCGTCGCGAGGGTCAGGTGCCCTGATCCGGAGAGCCAAAGTCGATGCCCGCGGTCTAAGCCGCGGGCATCGACGTATCTGCGATCAGTTGGCGAGCCGAGTTGCCCGCGGCGATGGATCAGGCGGCGCTGCGCGGGAGTGACTTCAGGCCGGCTCGGAACAACTCAATGCCCGTGGCGATCTCCTCGGCCGTGACGTCGATCGGTGGCAGGAAGCGGATCACGTTGTGGTGCGTGCCGCAGTTGAGGACGAGCAGCCCCTGATCGGCGCAGGCCTGGATCAGCGCCTCGCAGGTCTCCGTGTCGGGGTCGCGGGTGGCGCGGTCCTTGACAAACTCGACGCCGACCATCAGGCCCAAACCTCGGACGTCGCCGATGCGATCGTCTTCGGTCATCAGCGTGCGCAATCCCGCCAGGAGCTCGGCGCCGCGAGCGGCCGCGTTGGCAACCAGGCCCTGCGTCTCGATGGTGTGCATGACCGCCACGCCGGCCGCGCAGCTGACCGGGTTCCCACCGAACGTGCTGCCGTGCGCCCCGACGCCCCAGCGCTCCTGGAGCTCGCGGCTGGTCACGATGGCGCCGATCGGCATGCCGTTGCAAAGGGCCTTGGCCACGCAGACGACGTCGGGCACGATGCCGGCATGCTCGAATGCCCACATTCGGCCGGTCCTTGCGATGCCCGTCTGGATCTCGTCGGCGATGAGCAGGATGCCGTTCTCGTCGCATAGGGCCCGCAGCTCGCGCAGGAATGACGCCGGGGCCGGGTTGAAGCCGCCCTCGCCCTGGATCGGTTCGATGATGATCGCCGCCACTGACGACGCCGGGATCTCGTGGCCGAGGAGCGTCCTGAGCGCGCCCATCGCGCCTGCCGTGGCAGCCTCCTCGTCGTCGCCGAAGTAGCGGTATACGTTCGGGAAAGGCGTCAGGTAGACCGACGGCAGAAGCGGCTCGTAGCCCTGCCGGTAGTTGATGCTGGAGCTGGTGATCGAGGCGGCGCCGAAGGTCCGGCCGTGGAACGCGCCCCGGAAGGCGATGATGCCGGGTCGACCCGTGACTCGACGAGCCAGCTTGAGCGCGCCTTCGACGGCCTCCGAGCCCGAGTTGCCGAAGAAGACCGTGTCGAGCGGAGCAGGGCAGGAGTCGGCCAGCATCGTTGCCAGTCGACCGACCGGCTCGAGGTAGCCGAGCGCGTTGCAGATGTGGAGCAGCTTGTCGGCCTGATCCTTGATCGCCGCCGTAACCGCCGGGTGGTGGTGACCCAACGAGGTCGTGGCGATGCCGCAGGTGAAGTCGAGGAACCCTCGGCCTGCCGTGTCGTAGAGGGTGTGACCCTCGCCGTGGCTCCAGCTCCGCTCGTAGTAGCGACCGAGGATGGGCGAGAGGTGCGGCTTGGAGATGCCTGCGTAGTCGCCCTGAGCCACGAGCGCGTCTACTTCCGCCGGGGTCAGGTCGCGGGCCGGTGCGCCGGCCGGGGCCATGGCGGCTGTGGCGGGGACGACTTGATCCTTGGCGGTGTCCATGACGCGGGCTCCTTAAGACAACGGGGCGCCGGTCGACATCGACCGGCGGGGCTCCCTGAGTATAGATGGGCCTGGCGGGCCGGCGCGGCTTCGGCATGTGGTGCGTGGCAATGGGCCCCTCCGCCCGCCCCCGCT
>PLNK01000165.1 GCA_003142755.1 Chloroflexota bacterium
ACCGACTGAGCTACTCCCGCCCGTTTGCCTTCGATTGTTAGGCTGCGCCGCGTCGGTGCGCACTTCGAGCCTAACAAACAGAGGGTAAGTGTCGCCGCTAAGCCCCCAGAGAGGCCCGCCCGGCTTAGCACCACGCTCGTACAGCGTATAACTGTAGCGGATTCCGCGGATCTCACGCTCAACGACAGCGTGTAACTAAACGCTGACGCTCTTGGCTCCCAAGTGCCGATTCCACCGATCCCGCCCGGTCAACCAGCCCGCCCTCGTGGAGCGTTCCGCGTCATGGTCCATGGTGGCCCGTCCGTATGGGCAGCCTATGCCATCCGGACGGTGACAGAGCCCAGCCCATTTGGAGGGGCCAACCACTCCGGCTATGTCGCGGCGCCGCGTTTCCTCGTCCATAGAGATGGCTGCGGCCGCATCCATGGTCGAGAGAAGACCCGGTCTCGACGAAGCCTTTCACAGAGACCGCAAAGCTGACGCTGTAGAGCGTTCGCAATCGATCGACGCCATCACCGCTCTCGATGCAAACAGCCGGACGAGATTCCCTTCCCGCTGGAGTTAGAGCTTCTGGGGTCCTGTCGCCCGCGAGCGGAGGAAGCGGATGGCCGTGGCTCGCCCGATGGAGCTCAGGGTGGTCACCTGCTGCCCGGTGCGCTCCCCCTTCACCCACGGCGGATCGTCGACATCGATCAGCCCGAGGGCCCGGAACTGGCGCCAGGGCTCATAGACCTCCCATCGGAAGAAGGTCGGATGAGCCTCGCTCCTCGTTCTCCAGCCCTGGGCCTCGACGATTGGCAGCAGCGAGGTCTCAAGCTCCGAGCCCGCGACGGGGCCATGGAGGAGCCGGTGCGCGAGCAGTTCGGTCAGCATCGCGTGGAATTCATCCTGGCAACCGATCTCGGGTGCGATCAAGCGCCACAGAGCGTCTGGATCGTCGAGCAGAGCGAGGCCGCTGGCCGTAGTCGTCAGGTGGTGCCCACGTTTCGCGACGAGACGCAGACGCGAAGCGAGTTCGCGCAGGAATTCGAACTGGTGAACGTCGGCCTCCGTTCTGGGCGGCTCTGGCCACTCCCACCAGCCGAACAGCTCGGCGGCCTCCCGCACGCTCGCCGGAGGCAGGTAGCCGGCCTGGGTGAGGTGGACACCGCCGCGGGCTAGAGCCAGGAACCAGCGCAAAGCTCGAACGGCCGGCTCCGGATCGGCTGTCGGGACCGGCTCGCCAATCGTCTCCGCGATCTCGGCGCGCCATGCTTGCAGTTGCTCGGGCCGGGCCAGGCCTACCCACGATCCGACCCTCTCCTGGCGAATCGTCTCCAGCAGGGTCCGCTCGGGGCGGTCCGGATCGGGTCCTCGAAGAACGTTTTCCGTCAGTGCCCGCTGTCTTGGCTTCCATCGGGGGCCGCCCGGTAGCAGGTCTCTGGAGGTCAGGGCTCGCTCGAGTTCCACTTCGACCCGACGATACGCCCGGACTTCGCTCAGGCCCATCGCCGTGCCCCACTCGAAGTCGTTCGTGTCCGGCGGCAGGACTCCCGAGGCTTCGGCGGCTTTTCGGTAAGCCGTCCAGCCGCGGCGTGGAGATTCCTGCCAGGCTCTGAGCACCTGGTGAGTGATGACCGACCCGGCGATCAAGGCATATCGGTGGAGATCGAGTTCATCGAGCAGTGTGGTCGCACCGCGGACGATCTGGATCCATTCGTCCGGGTCGAACTTGCGGGGCAGCTCGCTCCAGAGGAAGGTCTGCAGGGAGGCCTGGCAAATGGCCTCCTCCCCTTCCCCGGCCGTCAGGATGTCGGCCACAAGGCAGGCCGTTTGGCCGAGTTCGCCGTCACGCTCCTCGATGGCGATAAGTGCCCGTTCGACTCGATCCGCCGTCAAGCCTGCCAACTTCCGCTTTGGCGATGCCCGGATCGGCCGACCCCGCATCGACGCTCCTGTCTGCGCATGACCGAAAGCTATCGCATCTTGCGGGCTGCGGTAGGGCGCCCCCGCGCCGACATGCTCGAGTGGGGCCAATCTATGGTACGGTCGATATCCTTGACGGTCGACGTACCACTGCCTAGCATTGTTGGTACGGTCCATTTAGTTGAGGCGCGACGTACCAGATGGCGATCACGAAGGCTGGCCGGGGCCGGCCCACGCGGATGTCCATATACGCGTCGGTCGAGCAGACGACAGCGGAGCTGAACCGTATCGGAGGCCTTCCAGGCCCAGACGTAGCCGGGGACATCTGGGCGGATATCTGGTACGAAGAAACCCACAACTCGACCGCGATCGAGGGAAACACGCTCCTCCTCAAGGAGGTGCGCCGGCTCCTCGATACGGGCCACGCGGTCGGCGACAAGCAGCTCGCGGAGTACCTCGAGGTGAAGGGCTACGCCGATGCCGCCGAGTGGGTCTACGCGCAGGCATGCGACCGTGACACCGAGCGTTGCGAACCGTACATCACCCTGACGGAGCTGCGTGAGGTCCATCGTCGTGTCGTCGAGCCTGCATGGAAGGTGAAACCGCCCGATGATCTCCTTCCAGGTGAAACGCCAGGCGGCTTCCGCCAGCACAACATTCGACCCTTTCCCGGCGGCATGACCCCACCGGACTTCACGGACGTCCCGCCCCAGGTTTCCGACTGGTTGACCCTCGCCAACGCCGAACCCGAGGAGGGAAAGCCGCTCATC
>PLNK01000183.1 GCA_003142755.1 Chloroflexota bacterium
GCGGGAGTAGCTCAGTCGGTAGAGCGTCAGCCTTCCAAGTCAGAAGCTGCTGAGCGCGGTGCTCTTCTCGTGAGATTCACGCTCAGAACCCCCATTTCTTTTCCACTTATGCGCTGTTCGCCAGAGCGTCAAATTCGCGTTACAGCGTCAGATCTGTAAACCGGTTTACTTGGCGCCGATGAAAGATTCGTGGGGCTCTCGAGGGAGTGCAGGCGACAGATAAGCGCGGTGCTAAGCCGGCCAGAACGGTGACCTGAAACGATCGGCGCGAACCTAAGATCAAAGGCGGAAGGCGACCGACTACCGCGGTGCTAATCTGATCGGAGGCGTGGGGTCCGGCCATCCCCGAGCATGAACTCAGTCTGCGACCAGTCGCCCGACGGGCAACATCTGAGGAGTAGATCAGATCCCCAATTCGTCGGCGGCGATCTCAGTTGGAGTCATAGGCCGAATCCGGCCCGGCCCGGGTGAACGTAGCCGCCACGGCACAGGCGATGCATCTGGCGAAAGCCACCATTGCGTAGACGGGGCCCTTGAGGGCGACCCATTCGGCGGGCAGGCCGCACATTTGCCGACTGCGTCCACGTCCGTGCAGGTCAAGGCGCTAGCGGGGACGAGGTTTGGGCTCACGCGGGTGATCGTAGCTGCCTCCGAGTGCACCCGCGGATTTCGACAATGAATGATGCCCTCGATGGATCAGTGGGGTAGGCGCCTCTGACGCCTGAGCCTCGGGGATCACCAGGCCCGGCGCCTCCGATCGATTAGCGTTACGGCGACGCGCAGCCGCCTGACAAGACGCTCTGCGATCGGGTAGCATGTCGATGGGAACGCAGTAGCGCGGAGCGGGGAGAGGGGCCGCAGAGGGTCGGCATCCCGCACACGAATGTCAGTCGGTCCGACACTGGACATGAGGACTCTGTCCGGACCAAGAGGCACCCAACACATGATCGGCGGCTGTGACGCCGCCGAGCAGACCCACAAAGGGGGAACCATGCATCAAAGCCTCTTGAGGCTCACTCT
Organism: Chloroflexota bacterium; assembly: GCA_003142755.1. Taxonomy (GTDB): domain Bacteria; phylum Chloroflexota; class Limnocylindria; order Limnocylindrales; family CSP1-4; genus Fen-1039. Next base: position 1,021 of record PLNK01000183.1, read on the forward strand.
CGCCTTCGCGATCATCGTCCCGGCGGGAGGCGCTTTGGCGCTAGCAACACCGTTAGTCGCCAGCGCCAACAACTGTAGTACCTATGCCAGCACGACCACCTCCGGGACAGTGATCCACTCCTCAGGATACTCGCGCTGTGACTACCCGGCGGCTACCCTAAGGGCGTACGTCAAAACCTGGCGATGTAGCTCCATGTGGTGGGGGTCGTGCATCACCTGGGACTATATGACCGGTCAGGATTTGACCTACGGTAACTCCGCTTTTGTCAACCCGCGCTACGACTACGCCGGCTCGACCGGCAACAGATATAGAACCAGCACTCAAGGCTGGATGAATGGCGTCATCCTCACGACGTACACTTCCAACGAAGTGAATGTGTAGGGGATAAGGATTCGACAAGTAGGCGGGAGGGCCGAGACACACCTGGCGGCTTCTCGGCTCTCCCCTGGCAACGATCTCGAGCAGGATATGACCAGCGCACTCGAAGCTATCGGTCTCTCCAAACGGTACGGACGAAGAACTTGGGCTCTGAGAGGTCTCGACATCTCGATCCCGCAGGGATGCGTGGTGGGTCTGGTCGGTCCAAACGGAGCTGGCAAGTCGACGCTTCTGAAGACTTGGATCGGATTCGAAAAGCCAACGAGCGGCCGAGCACTTACCCTGGGCTTGGAACCCTGGCGGGACCGGCGGAATGTCCTTCCCCGGGTGGCTTATTTGGCGCAATCACCGGTTTTCTACAGGGACCTGACCGTGCGCGACCATTTGGACTATGTGGCGCACTATCGCGGTTCGGCGTTCGACAAGGGCCAGGCCCTTCAACGCATGTCCGAGCTGGGGGTGACACAAGAAGCGAAGGCGAGCACGCTATCAGGTGGCCAAGCAGCACAACTCGGCCTTGCTATTGCATTTGGCATGCAAGCAGAAGTTATCCTCCTGGACGAGCCGTTGGCGGCGCTCGACCCACTGGCGCGACGCGCATTCATCGACGTTCTGAGGGCAGAGATCACCAAGTCCGGCGCGACGGCGGTTCTGTCGTCCCATATCGTTTCGGACATCGAACGAGCCTGCAATCGCCTGATAGTGCTGTCATCTGGCACGGTCCAGATCGAGGGCGCGGTTAGTCAGCTAATCGCGGAACACACTGTGGTCCCGGCGAGTACCTTGATCGAGGGTGACGACGTGGTGTCCGAACTGCCTGACGGACGCCGACTTTGCCGGAGGAGGTTGCGCAACCAACGTCCCGGTAGCGAGCCGGCGCTAGAGGACCTCGTCCTCGGCTACTTGGCTGCTGGAAAGTCTCCACAATGACGGGGCTTCGGATCTGGTGGCGCCTCCATCGGGCGCCAATCGCGATTCTCGTGGTGGCCAGTATCGTCTGCGGTCTATTTGGTATTGCGTACGCCGAGAACATTCGATGCGATGCTAGCCTCAGTGCTACGGACTGCTCACAATTCCTCATCTACAATCCGCCATCGTCGATATTCACTCTCGCCTTAGCGGTTCTCCCTATTCTGCTGGGCGTCGTCTTGGGCATATCCACAGTGGGTAGTGAACTCGAGAGCGGGACGGCCGCCTTCGCGTGGTCGATCGTCGGAAGCAGGCGACGCTGGCTGGCTGAACAGGCCGTTGCTTCGTGCGTAAGCATCCTTGTGCTAGGAATGCTTTGCGGAGGCTTCAATGCCCTCATCGTCGCAAAACTGAACCCAGGGCACAACTTGCCGACGTCATTCGTCGGTTACGGGCTGTGGGGGCCGATACTAGTCGTAAGGGGCTTGAGCGCGTACGGGATTTCGCTGGCGATAGGCGCCATGCTACGTCGTGTCACAGCATCAGTTGCGCTCGGTCTGGTACTAGTCACGGCCGCCACCATCGCTGCGCTCGTGGTCGGACGTTCTTTCGAGACTAGCCAGGTGCTCGCAAGTAACGACCCTGGCATTTACGACGCCCTGGGGGTCGGCAGTGGAATCCCCGGTCCCAACGGAACCTTCCAAACATGGGATGACTGCGTCTTGACCGAACCCTTGGGATTGGATGGCGACGCCCGTAACGCATGGCCGCTGGAGCATTGTCGTGAAGTTTCCTCCTACCTACCTGGGTCCAAGATGGTCGACGTTGAGCTCCGAGAGTCTGCTGTTCTGGCGCTGCTCGGGCTGCTTGGATTCGGTGCAGCGCTGGCCTTGGTCGGCAGTCGTCGACCCTGAATCGTGTTAACGCCCGTCCGCCTGATGATCTCGCGGCTCCGGAGCGAACTAGTTGTCTGCGGCTTGCTTAGCGGCGTCGTGGCGCTTTTCGGCATCGCCATAGCGGTTAGCCTTCCCAACCTCGGCCGTGAACCACTGCCAGAACGGTTGAGCGAGCTCATTCCCTACGTCCGCGAGGCGTTCTTGGTCGTGCCGATACTTACGGGAATCATCGTTGGGACGTCCCTCACAGCGGCCGAGTTTGATGTTGGAACCTCTGTGTTCGTTTGGTCGATCGCTGCCAACCGCACGAGGTGGTTCTTGGAGACGGCCGGCGTCGGCCTGATGCTCGTTGCAGTCTGTTGGGCTCCGATTGGGATCGCGGAGCACATCTTGAGCCAACGCCTTGGACCCCAGCTCGACGCTCAGCTGTCACCAATGGGCCTCGATTCAAGCGCGATGCTGATGCTGTCTCGCGCGTTACTCACGTTCGCTGTCGTTTGTGTCATCGGCATGGTCTCTGGCCGGACTATTCCAACGGTCCTTCTAGGCGCGATCGCCAGCATCTTATTGCTTGCGGTGCTCGAGACTGCCTTCTTTGCCTGGCGAGACGTACAGGTGGAACCCGTGGATCCAACGCTTGCTGGGACACTGCCAGTTGGGAGCCGTGTGGCCACGCTCGATGGGCGACTGGTTGGCGATCAAGAAGCTCGATCTGCCCTATCGCTGGAAGAGACTCAGTTTGTGGACCGCTACGAGTGGGTGCTTGTCGGCCTATCGCCAGTGGCGCACGCAGAGACAGATGCAGAGGAATTTGCCGTCTTTGGAGCGGCAACACTGACCTTGCTGGCACTCACCTCTCGCATCGCGGAGAGCCGCCGTCCGTAGAGATGGTGTCGGATGCTCGGTGATGTAAGGAGCGCGGACACCCTCCATCCACGCCGGCGGCCTGGCTCGTCGCGGAGAATGTCGGCGCCTTGGTGACCGAGGTGGCAGTCCCCGCCGTAGGCTGCGTGTTGCGCGGAGCTTCCATCGGGGGCGGGGACTTCGGTAGTCCGTCGCCAGGCTGGTTGCCCGAAGGCTCGGCTCATCGTCGTGGGCTGAACATGAGAGGTAGGGCCAGTCCGGCGCAGCCAGGAATGCTCGACAGCGTCAGCTTGTGGGTTAGGAGAAGGCGCTTCCGTGGCCGAACGCGTTTCTTCGCCACCGCAATCTCGGCCTGACAGCCAGTCCGCGCCAAATGGGCAGTCCATGGCGCAATTGGTATGGCATTGCCCCCGCTCGGCCGGATAGGCTATGAGGCGCAGCGGGGCGCAGGCCTCCCGGTGGTCAGGTGTCAACGGCCAGCGGGATCGAGAAGACAGGCCTCGAAGCTCAAGAGCGACAGCGTGAAATCAGACGCTGTGCGCTGAGCGTGAAACGGCAGGAATCCGGTACAGTTATACGCTCTACGAGCGTGGTGCTCACCGGGCTTTGGCCCCCGCGAAGGTCAAATGCTCATCGGACCCACTGTTTGTTAGGCTGATCGCTCCCCTTACGGGTGGTTTGTCCTAACAAAGTAGGCTCACGAGCGGGAGTAGCTCAGTCGGNNGGTAGAGCGTCAGCCTTCCAAGCTGAATGTCGCGGGTTCGAGACCCGTCTCCCGCTCCATTCTCCCCTTCGTGCTTGGCACGACGCTCAGCCTTTTCGGCGTGAGCGGCGCGGAGGCTGCGGTAGGGCTGCTACAACGCTCAGCCACTGTGGTTGGATGCCGCGCCGGCTTGAGCCCCTCGGCGATGATCCGGACGTGTTGGAGCCCGGCCGAAGCCGGGCTCCATGTGCGTAGGCCGAGGGAGGGGACTAGACGGCAGACGCCGCGGCCGCGCGGGCTCCGTCGACTCCGGCAGGTCGGGAGTAGTTCGAGGTGATCGGGGATCGGATAAACCCCTTGAAGGTGAGCCACAGACCCAGGAACGCCTCCCAGACGATCTCCGGGATTGTCGCGAGACTCTGCAATGGGGAGAATTGCGGGATTACTCCCAACAATACGGCGATCCCTGAAGCGGCGAGCAGCGGCCCCCCGACGACGCCGAACAGCGCCATGCGGCGTGACACCAGGCCAGACTGGTACATCAGGTAGCCCAGGATCAGCCCGGTCCCGATGCCGTCGGTGAGGCCGGGGCCGAGCAGGAACGTCCAGTCATGGATCGCGTGCAGCGCCTTGCCGATCAGCACGAGCGAGCCCGCATCCGCACTCGCCGCGCCCTGCCGCAACGTCACGATCGCAAGGAGGCTGAGGAGGCCGATGAGGATGAAGGTGCACTCAACCAGACGAGCTGCGACGTAGCCGAGGGCGAGGCCTTCGTTGTTCCGCTTGAGTAGCGGGAACAACACGACGGCGCAGCCGATGTTGGTCACGATGAGAAACAACTCGAGGAACGCACCCAGGAACACGCGCGTATCGGCGCCCGCGCCGGTGATGTAGTTGGGATCGCTCAGAACAGGTCCGTAGGCGATAACACCTCCAATGGAAGTGAGGAACGTGAGGATGAAGAGCACGCCCACGGCGAGCGCCGTCTTTCTCGTTGAGTCCATCAAGGGTCTCCTTCTCCTATGAGGCGGCCCAACTCGGGTCGAAGGGCCATATCCCGCCAAGCGGCTCTCGCGGGCAACATCAGCGCCACGTCAGCCGTGTTTCAGAAGCTGCGCATCGATTGATTGCCGGTCGGCCTGCTGGGCGACACTCGCGATCAAGTCCCACCACGTGGTGGGACTCCGGGTACCCCGGAGCGCGCGCGAGTCACTAGGCGACCACCATCGTTTGCTCAGGGCAAGTCAAACCCTGCTGGTCGGCAGCGCGGAAAGGATCGCAAGCTCATGGTGGCCTTGCCCCCACCCCAAAATCGCCTCCTGGCGGCGCTACGTACCGAGGACCCGGCCGCAGAAGCGCAGTTGCGGGAAGGCCTCGAGTCGGTCGAGCTGGACCTTCACGCCAGGGTCATGGGGCCGGACCGGCCGATCGCGCATGTCTATTTCCCGGAGACCGGAGTTCTGTCCCAGATCCAGCAGATGCGCAACGGCTCGGCGGTCGAGGTCAACCTCGTCGGTAGCGATGGCATGGCCGGACTCGCCGTCTACCTGGGAGGTGGCACTTCCCCGATGGAAGTGACCTGTTCGGCGCCGGGCACCTTCCTGCGAATGCGGTCGGCCGATTTCATGGCGGAGGCCGCCCGGAATCCGCCGTTGCTCAAAGTCCTGCACGGCTACACGCAGGCCGTTCTCGAGATTCGCGCTCAGGCCATCGGCTGCGATCGGTTCCACGCTGTGGAGGCTCGGGCCGCTCGATGGCTGCTGGAGATGGACGACCGTGTGCCGGAGCACGAGTTAACGATGACCCACGAGTCCCTGGCACTAATGCTTGGAGTGCGCCGCCAGACCGTGTCGGCAATGGCGTCTCACTTGTGCCAGCAAGGCTTGATCGTCTATCGACGGGGCTCCATCGAGATCGTCGATCGGGTCGGGCTAGAGGCTGGGGCTTGCGAGTGCTACGAAGTCATCCGCGATGAGTTGGCTCGACTGGTCGGCCCACCGGGTCCGCGGGAGCGCAAGGCTCAGGCAGCCGTACTCACGACACGATAACTGGACACGCTACGCTAGGGCCCTCACGAGGTGGGCTACTGCGCTAACCGGCCCCGGCCTTCCAAGCTGAATGTCGCGGGTTCGAGACCCGTCTCCCGCTCCAATTCCCATTTCGTGCTTGGCACGACACTCAGCCCTTTCGGTGCGAGGGCGATCTCGTGCACGCATGATTTGAGCGTGGACCCACCGCGGAGAGGTGGCAGAGCGGTCTATTGCGGCGGTCTTGAAAGCTGCCTCAGTTGGCTGAAATCACTCTCAGAATCGGCCCACGGAGAGCACGAAACGTCGGTTGACCCCACTTCTGACCCCACAACCAGAGGGTCGGACATCCCACCGCGAGTGCTCGATCACGCCGGTTGGCACCGGTCCCTTATGGCGCCGGTGGGGCCTCGAAGTAGGGCGGTAACTGGGACAACGTCGAGGACAAGTGGTTCCAGGCCGCGTCTCCGCATGCGAGCACATCGATGTCCCAGATGCCGTCCTGTGATGCGTAGTAGATGTCGACGACATGCTCCTCGGCGCCGCTGGTCTGCGCCGATCCTGGGGCGGTACTCACGAGGGACACGGCGAAGCCCTGGTGGACAGTTGCGACGGTCGAGCTCTCTGTGACCTGGCCCGGAGCCCCGTTGGCTGCGATGTCTTTCTGTGCCCAGGACAGCAGGTCGGAGGTGGAATTGATGGCAATGGTCTTGGCGTATGGCAAGTCTTCTACGCTCAACTCGGGCATGCAGTACGTCCGGTCCGGTAAGCTCGTGTCCCAGTAGGTTCCCATGATTCCCCATCGGGCTACGAAGGAGGGATCAAGGCCGGTGTCCTTCGGGTAGACAAACGAGAAGAGGGCTGGTAGTCCGATCCTATACGTCTTGGCGGGGTCGTTGCGGTAGGTCCAGCCGTCCGGAAGGGTCGGCAGCGGCGGGAATGTGGATTGAGCGCCAGTCGGGGACGCCCCAGCGCTCTCGATCGGGGCTGGGCTCGCGGAGGCTGAGGGCAGCGGCACTGACGTGGGTGCCAGCGTAGGGCTGGCGGTGGCGACCACAGGACTCGGGGATTCGGTAGACGCCGGCGCACCGGCGCAGGAGGCGATCACTAGAATTGCGGCGGACAACGCAGCGGTTCTGCGCAAGAGTGTTCGTGCGGCCATCTCGTGTCCCTCGTTGGTTCAGTTCGTCGCTACACCTTCGCGGGGTCGGCCTGGGAATGCTGGTCGTCTCGCGTGCATCGGACCAGTCCCCGCCGCGCCCCGTCATTCAGGCCGACGAGCGATGCCACGGACAGTGAGAAGGCCGTTCTGCGGAAGTTAGCCTTTCGCCTGAATGATCAGGTCAAGAAACCGTAGTGAGAGTTGGGCACGAAGGCGCGGATACGCTCCGAGCGACCAACTAACCCCGCTTGGTGCCCGGAGGCCTCCTGCCATCTCCGGTGAACGCCCAGGCGAACCCGTAGGCGACCCCAAGCGACTTCGCGACCTGGGCCACGGTCTGCCCTTGCTCGTAGAGGCGACGCATCGTTGCAGACTTGTTGGACCCTGGTGCGACGCCAACCCCGCGCGCGGCTCGCAGTGCAAAGGAAGGGGAGACCGTGGACGGCTGGTGCTCCTTCGAGTATTGCCAAAGTGCCCTGATCTAGAACGAAGGGAACGCATGCCCGGGAACAGATCGGGCGGGGTCCTGCGGCCGTCCTCGGTGATCGAGTTGGTAGCCCGGTGCGTATCCTTGTCGAGCGGGCCGGACGAATCGGCGTGGTGGCTCTGTCTCGCGAAGGGGAATGGGGGATTGATGGTCGGTCGATCGCACCAGAGACGTCGTTCGGTTCGGGTCGGTTCAGCCACTCGTGCGGCCGGGCTCATGGTCGCCCTGGCCGTCGTTGATGCGACACCACTGAATCTCGTCGCGGGGGGAAGCGGTTTGCTGCTCCTCGGGTATCGCTATGTCGAAGGCTCGGGTTCCAAGCTGACGGCATGGACTTCCGCGGATGGCCGGGCCTGGCAGGCCTCGGACGTTCTCGGGCTTACCGATTACGTAACCCTGGGGGACGTTGTCGCCGGGCCGGGCGGCTTCATGGCGACGACCCACGGCGGCGGACAACTCTGGAGGTCGTCGGACGGTTTCCGATGGTACGAAGTCTCCCCGGAGCGCGACACAAATACATGGAGGGCGTCGGTCAGCTGGGTTGCCGCCACTGCGACCGGCTACGTAGCGGGAGGCGACATCGAGCGGGCGCGATACACGGACCAGTTCCCCGAAGTGGCCGCCTGGTCGTCCGCGGACGGACAGAACTGGCAGCGCGCTGCTGTCGACGAAACGTCCGGCTCGCAGGCAACTTACGAACCCGGCTCTGCTCCGGTCGGGTCAATGGGCGGCGGCTACGTCGGGCAGGACGGCTCGATCGCTATTGGCTACTGCTGCGCCACGGTTGAAGACTTCACCATCAAGGGCGGGCAGACCGTCGCCTGGACCTCCACTGATGGCTCGACCTGGCATCTTGGCAGGGACATGCCGACCGAGGCCGGGCCGGACTGGCTCCTGGAAGCCGACGGAGGTCGCATCGTGGCTCTGGACGACATCACGATGCAAATCCACGAATCGTTCGATGGCAGGGCCTGGAGCGAGGTGTCGACGTCCGGCTCGGCCCCGACCGGGCTTTCGTCGAGCGCGAGGTTTGTCCTGATGCCCAGCGGACTCCTGGTCTTTGATCCTGGCACGAACGGGTCGACGCCCGCCCGACTCTGGCTCGCGACGGCCGCGCCGCTCAGTGGCGGAAGTGGCGTCGTCCCGTAAGGACCATGCCACGTGGTGTCGGTCGGCGACTTCGATCGCCCTCTCGTTCGCGGATCGAACCGCCGGGCTGAATGATCGCCGCGACGGCCGCGACGGCCGCGGCGCCAATTGGCCGCCAATCGTGATCCCCACCGCGTGCCTCATGCGGGCTCTCGACGACACGATAACTGGACACGAAATGCTCGCCCCTTCACGAGGGCGGCTACTGCGCCAACACGCCTCGGCCTTCCAAGCCGAAGCCTTACAGGCTCAATGTCGCGGGTTCGAGACCCGTCTCCCGCTCCAAATCCCATTTTGTGCTTGGCGCGACACCCAGCCTTTCGGCTCGGCGTGCCATAAGGCTGTTGCGAGGTTGCTACAGCGCTCAGCTGGGCGATGCGGCGGGCGCCCGGTCAACCAGCGGCTGGCGCACGGTCCGGATGCGTGACCGCGATGACCACGAGGCCATCGATCCCCGCGAAATCGTCCGGATTGCACGTGTAGAGGGGTAGCCCGTTCGCCAGCGCAACCGAAGCAATCATCGCATCGTAAGCCCGCGCGCTCGCCTTTCGGCCTGAGCGTCGAAGCGACGCGGCAACTTGGCCAAATGCTCGAGCCGCCTCGACATCGAACGGAAGAGGATCGAAGTCGGCTTCTGCCTGCTGGAGATGCGCAAGGCGGGCAGCTCTCTCGGATTCGTCCGCTGCGACGAGGGGGCCAACCGAGAGCTCCGCGAGCGTGATGGTTGAGATCAACGGCTGGTCTGGAAGTGCGGTGGCGTCCCGGAGGCGGGGCAACAGGATCAGTGTGTTCGTGTCAAGCAGGCCCGTCTTGACATCGCTCACAGGCGTGGATCGATGTTAGCGTCGAGGTCGCCGCGGAGGGCTGGCCCGTCGACGGGAGGCAGTCTGCGCCAGCGCGCCATGAGAACGGATGCGCTCTTTCCACGGGTGCGAACGGGCCGAAGCTCGGCCACCGGCTTGCCGCCGCGAGTAACGACCAGACGCTCACCTGCGGCGACGCGATCGACCACATCGCCGCCATGGTTTCGTAGATCACGGATCGTCACTTCGGCCATGAGGGCATGGTATCACGCGTGATACCTATCGCGAAAGCTCCGATTGAGCAAGGATCGGAACGGTGTTGCGGATGTGGTCAGAAGCGACAAACGACGACACGATAACTGGACACGAAATGCTCGCCACTCCACGAGGGGTGCTGCTGCGCATAGCCGCTTAGGCCTTCCAAGCCGAAGCCTTACAGGCTCAATGTCGCGGGTTCGAGACCCGTCTCCCGCTCCACTTCCCATTTCGTGCTCGGCACGACACTCAGCCTGTTGCGGGCGAGGACCTCGAAGGACGCTGTATGGCTGCTACAACGATCAGCCTGCCAGCTCCAAGGGAACGTCCTGGCCCCAAGAGGCCGAGCGTGTGACACTCTCCCAATGACGAAGATCCGAGGACCGCGAGCTGTGACGAACGTCATCCGGTCCGCCTCGAAGGCTCTGTTCGCTGCCCCGACGACTCCCCACGAGACTCGGGGCTCCAGCATCCTGCGTCCCGCGGTCTTCGGCGCGACTGACGGACTGGTATCCAACGTGAGCCTGATCATGGGCGTCGCCGGTGCGTCGTCCGGCGACGCCCACACGGTCGTCCTGGCCGGCGTCGCGGGACTTATGGCCGGCAGCTTAAGCATGGCCGTAGGCGAGTACATCTCGGTGCGCTCCCAGCATGAGCTTCTCGACTATCAGATCGACCTCCAGCGCCAGCAGCTTCGGCACACGCCCGAGCAGGAACGGGCCATCCTGGTCGACATCTACGAGTCAAGGGGTTTGTCACGAGCCGACGCGAACTTCATCGTCGGCCGCCTGCTGGCCAAACCGAAGCGGGCGCTCGACACCTTCGTTCGGGAAGAGATTGGTCTATCCGCGAAGACTATGGGCTCACCCATCAACGCCGCGGTGGGCTCGCTCCTCGCGTTCGGGCTCGGTGCCTCCGTGCCCCTGGTGCCATTTCTGCTCATGTCCGGGACCGCGGCTTTCGGTCTGACTATCGCCGCGACGCTGGCAGCGTTGTTCCTCGTCGGGTTGGGCGTAAGTCGCCTCACTCACCGCCATCCGGTTCGATCGGGTTTCAGGCAAGCGGCGCTGGGCCTTTTGGCGGCCGTCGCAACGTATGGGATCGGGGCGTTGCTCGGGACAGCCGCACGCTGATCGGGCTGTTGCCAGGGCGCCCGGGCAGTAGAGGCGTCGCGTTGCTCCCAGCCGCCCACTCCAGGCGCCATGTTCGCCTCGGGGGCTCGGCCGCCGCCAGAGGAGGCTGTCGGACGTGGTCGGCACCGTCATTACCCTGTTGTTCTTCGTTGTGCCGGCGCACTCCCTTGACCAAGGCGTCCGCCCCGGCAAAACCCTCAGCCGCGGAAGAACGTGAGCAGTGCCACACCCACCGCGATGGCGACGACGCCGGATCGCTGGTGCAGCGAGAGGTGCTCGCGAAAGAGGATGAAGGCCGCGATCGCGGCAACGGCCGCGAACTGGCTGGCCAGCACCGCGGCGATGGCGATGCTCTCCTGGGCGCCGACGACGTAGGCGGCGTTGCCAAAGACCTCGGCGGTACCGATGAATAGAACCATGGGCACGGCCCGTCGAGTGATACGGAGACGCCCGCTCAGCAAGAGCGGGATGAAGACGCCAACGGCGCCGACGACGCGCACCGGAAGCACCGCGGCGACGGGCGTCATGCTCGCGCCGAGCTTGGCCGTGCTGTAGATGGAGATGCCGAAGCAGACCGCCGCCATTGCTCCAAGGATGACGGCCTGTCGCTCCGAGCCGGCACCGCGTGCTGCTTCAGGGCCCTGGCCCGCCTCGTCGGGTTGAGGTGTTCCGGTCGCCAGCGCGACCGTGGCCACGCCCCCGGCGATGACGCAAAGCATCAAGGCCACGGGAATGGTCATGTGCTCGCCGGCCACGACCGACAGGACTGCCGCGATGGCGCCTTCGGTGGAGGCGAGGGCCGCGACGACGCCGACCTTGCCCATGCTCAGCCCGCGATAGACCAGCAGGAGGCCCAAGACTCCCCCCACGCCGGAGCCCAGCATCCACATCACCAGCTCGGGCGTCAGGGTCGGAACGGGGCCGGATAGCAGGGCCAGCGGCGTGGCCACCAGGACTCCTACGACCATCATCCAGGCCACGGTCGATGAGGGGCCGATCAAGCGCCCAGCCCGCGACGAGGTCAGGGTGGCGGAAGCCCACAGCACGGCTGCGCCGAGTCCGCCGAGGATTGCGATCATGCTGTCAGGGTCAGGCTGCCAGGCCGGCGGCGAGGGTGAGCGCGCTCCGGGCTCGGTTGAGGATGTACAGGTGATAGCCCGGCGCTCCGTTGGCGATGAGGTCTCGGATCTGGGTGAGCGCCCAATCGACGCCCAGCGCCTCGATGATCTCGGGCTGGTCTCCGGCGGCTTCGATCCTCCTGATCAACCGGCCTGGCAGCGAGGCGCCGCACATGCTCGTGATCCGCGTGACTTGTTTGAGTGAAAGCACCGGCATGATGCCCGGGACGATGGGGACGCCGATCCCGGCCGCGCGGCATCGTTCGACGAAACGGTAGTAGGCCTCGTTGTCGAAGAACAGCTGCGTCGTCACGAACGACGCGCCGGCGTCGACCTTGCGCTTGAGGTTGACCAGATCGGCTTCGAACGAAGGCGCCTCGGGGTGCTTCTCCGGATAGCCGGCCACGCCCAGGCAGAGATCGGGGTGCAGTTCCTTCAGCAGGGCCACGACGTCGGAGCCGTAGTGCAGGCCGTCCTTGAACGCAGTCGCCGCAGGGGAGCCGTTGGGCAGGTCGCCTCGCAGAGCCATGATGTTGCGGATTCCCCGCTCATAGTGGGTGTGGGCGACGGCAGCAACCTCGGCTCGGGTATGGCTGACCGCGGTCAGATGCGGCATGACCGTGAAGGCGAACTCATCCCGCAGAAGGGCGGACATCTGGGCAGTGCGTGCCTGCGTGCTGCCGCCGGCGCCGTAGGTTATGGACACGAAGTCGGGCCCGATCCGTCGCAGTGCCGCGGCGGTCTGGCGCAGGGCCTCGACGCCCACCTCGTCCTTGGGCGGGTAGAACTCGAGTGAGCGAAGCGGACGCTTCTCCGCGAACAATTCGGAGATAGGTCGGTCTGGCTGGCTCGAGGTAGCGGCGGACACGAATTCGATGATACGTCCCTCGGCGGCTGCCGACCGCCATCTTCGGTCGTCGCGAACGCCGCCGCGTTGAGTGCCCGGCTTTCCTCGCTCGCCGGGATTCGCTGCGACCAGGATCCCAGAAGGCTTGCGCGGCGATAGAGTCGTTCGTACCGGAGCCTCCGGCGATCGGCGTCCCACGTCGGCCCTGACGGACTGCCTGCGGTCGATCACAATAGGTCCCCTCGTAGCCCGTCCCAGGAGTCGCTCGTGTCCGCCCTCGCTCTGTCCCTACCGATCGAACAGCGCACGCTGAGCTTGCGCGACTTGCGCCTCTACGGCTTCGTGGCCGCCTTCGCGGCCGGGAACCTTCTGCTGCCCCTGGCCGTCCACGCCGTTCCCCAGGGTGGCCTCATCTTCCTGCCCATCTTCTTCTTCACGCTCCTCGCCGCCTACCGCTTCGGCATCACGGCGGGCGTCCTGACTGCCCTTGCGTCGCCGCTCCTCAACCACGCCCTGACCGGCATGCCGCCGTCAGAGGTGCTCTTCTCCGTGCTCGCGAAGTCGCTCCTGCTGGCCGCATTCGCCGCGCTGCTGGCGCTGAGAACCGCCCGACTGAGCCCCTGGTTGCTGCTCCTCGCAGCGGCCGGGATGCAGCTCGCAGGGTTCGCCCTCGACGTCGTGCGCGGTGGCAGCCTGGCGGCTGGGCTCGACGGCCTTCGCCTGGGCGTGCCCGGCGTCCTGATCATGGGCTTCGGTGGCTACGCCGTGCTGCGGCTCCTGGCCCGGACCGGGATCGACCGCGCTGGAAGCGACGCAACCGGGGGCGCCCGCTAGTGATCTACCGCTCACTGGCCGGGGAACGGGTTTCACAGCTCGGTTTCGGGGCAATGCGTCTGCCCATGGCTGGAACCGCGGTCGACGTTCCCGAGACCATCCGCATCTTGCGCCACGCTATGGACCACGGCGTGAACTACCTCGATACCGCCTGGGTTTACCACGACGGAAAGAGCGAGGGCATCGTCGGCAAGGCCCTGGAGGACGGCTACCGGGATCGAACCTTCGTCGCCACGAAATCGCCGCTCTGGCTCATGAAGGACCCCGCCGACTTCGACCACTACCTCGACGAACAGCTCAAACGGCTCGACACGGACCACATCGACTTCTACCTGTTGCACGCCCTCAATGCGGGCACATGGGAGACGTGCAAGCACCTGGATGCCCTCGGCTTCCTCGAGCGCGCCAAACGAAGCGGCAAGATCCGGCACGCGGGCTTCTCGTTCCACGACGAGTTGTCGGTCTTCAAGGAGATCGTCGACCACGGTGGCTGGGAGTTCTGCCAGATCCAGTACAACTACCTCGACCGCGGCTTCCAGGCAGGCGAAGAGGGTCTGCATTACGCCAAAGACCGCGGCATCGACGTCATCGTCATGGAGCCTCTGCGGGGCGGAAGCCTGGCGCGCGGGGTTCCGCCGTCCGTCCAGGCCCTGTGGGACGGCGCCGCCGTGCGTCGGACACCGGCCGACTGGGCGCTGCGCTGGATCTGGGACCAGCCGGAAGTCTCGCTCGTACTGTCCGGCATGGCGGCGATCGAACAGGTGGAAGAGAACCTGAGGACGGCCGCCGACGCCGCCCCCCTCAGCTTGAGCGACGCGGAACGGGCGCTCGTCGGCGAAGTGGAGACCGCCTACCGCGGGGAAACACGGATCGACTGCACCGCCTGCCGCTACTGCATGCCGTGCCCTTCCGGCGTGGACATTCCCCGCAACTTCGCGCAGTACAACACCTACTACATGTTCATGCAGGATGCGCTCGTCAAGGCCGACTACCGCTGGATCCCCGAAGCCGAACGCGCGAGTGTTTGCACCGACTGCGGGACGTGCGAGGAATTATGTCCCCAACAGCTGCCGATCAGGGAACACCTGAAGGCCGTCACCGCGGCCTTCGCGGGAGTATGAGCCTGCCGCCGACCATCCCTTCCTTGCCCGATGGCGCAACCATGGCGCTCTGGCCGCTGTCGGCACTGGCCAAGGGCATGGAGGTGGGCGCTCCGCTTTATCGCCACAACGGGAAGTGGCTCCACCCGCTGTTCGACCTGCTGGATGCGCAGCCCAGCGATCCCGCCATCGCGCCGGCCGGCGAACTCTTCCTCCGTGACCGCGTGATCGGGCGTGGCGCGGCGTTCCTGATTCTGCGCGCCGGCATCCGCCACGCCTGGGCGGACATAGTCAGCGACGGGGCGATGGCCGTCTTCGCCGCGCACGGCGGCTCGCTCGGCGGCGGTCAGCGCGTCCCGGCCATCGACTGCATGACCGAAGACCTCCTCCGCGACGTGGATGACCCCGATCTTGCCTGGGCCCTGCTTCTCGCTCGCCGCCAGACCGCGCTTGCGGCCCTGCAGTCGCAGTCTCCCGGCGTACGCGTACCCGGCAAGCTCGACTGACCGACCTGGGCTCGATCGGCCGCGCTTCGTCGCATCAACCAGCCTGCTCCGCATAGAAGGGCACACCGCATGCCTGCCGGCGGTGGCTCACAAGGTCCTGGAGAGTGAATCTTCTCTCCGGCGCCGTGCAGGTACAATGCTCCCTATATCCGGACTATTCGCATCGTGGGAGCTTCTTCTGTGCCTTTGAGCGCAATTCAACGGCGGACGCTTCGAGCGTTCCTGCGCGCCGTCGCGGTCGTAGAGCCGCTCCAGCGTGAGTTCGCCGCGAGTCATGGCATCTCGCTCGGCGACCTGTATGCAATTCGCGTGCTGGCGCGACTGGGAGAGGTGCCAGTGAGCAGGTACGGCGCCGAGCTCGGCCTGGCCCGCTCGACCATCACCAATGTCGTCGATCGTCTCGAGCGCGCAGCGCTTGTCGCTCGCGTCGCGAGTCCGGGCGACCGGCGCGTGACCCTCGTCCGTCTGACGGAGACCGGGCGGGAGGCGATGGAAGCGCGGGCCCGGTTCGCGGAGAGCGACGTCGCTCGCCGTCTCCTTGCGCTCGAAGAGGCCGATCAGGTGGCGCTCGCGGAAATCCTGGAGCGGATTCTCGCAACCCGTCCCGAGCCGGATGGCGCCATGCCATCCGACACAGCCTGCGAGCCTGAGCCCGAACCCGAACCGGCGGTCGCCGCTGAGCCCGAGGTCGCACGATGATGGCGACTGGCCGGCAGCGCCGTCTCGCCCATATCGACTACAAATGGATCGCCCTGTCGAACACGACGCTCGGCATTCTCATGGCCGGGCTCAACGGCAGCGTGCTGCTCATCTCGCTGCCGGCGATCTTCCGTGGCATCGGCGTCGACCCGCTTGCGCCGGGCGAATCGGACTACATGCTCTGGATGCTCGTTGGCTACACGCTCGTGACCGCGACTCTGCTCGTGACGGCAGGTCGCGTTTCCGATATGTACGGCCGGGTCCGCCTCTACAACGCCGGTTTCGCGATCTTCACCCTGGGCTCGATCATGTGCTTCTTCGTGCAAGGCCAGGGCAACGGCGCCGCGCTTCAAATCATTCTCTTCCGCGTCATCCAGGCCGTCGGCGGCGCCTTCCTGATGGCTAACTCCGCGGCAATCCTGACTGACGCCTTCCCGCCCGAGCAACGTGGCTTCGCCATGGGCGTGAACCAGATCGGCGTCCTGGCGGGCATGTTCGCGGGGCTGCTCGTCGGCGGCGTCCTGGCCGCCATCGACTGGCGCGCCGTCTTCCTCGTGAGTGTCCCGTTCGGGATCTTCGGCACCGTGTGGGCATATCTGATGCTCCATGAGACGGCCACCATCCGCAAGCACCAGCGCCTCGACATTCCCGGCAACGTCCTGTTTGCCCTCGGGCTCGTCCTCGTGCTCGTCGGCTTCACCTATGCGATTCAGCCATACGGCAATTCCAGCATGGGCTGGGGCAATCCGTCGGTCATCTGCGAGGTCGGCGCAGGCGTGCTTCTGCTGGTGCTCTTCGTGATCGTGGAAGGCCACGTTCCGGATCCGATGTTTCGACTCGAGCTGTTCCGGATCCGGATGTTCACCGCGGGCAACCTCGCCGGGTTCTTTTCGTCTCTGGCGCGGGGCGGACTCCAGTTCATCCTCATCGTCTGGCTGCAGGGCATCTGGCTGCCGCTCCACGGCATCGCGTTCCAGGATGCGCCGCTGTGGGCGGCCATCTGCATGCTGCCGATGACTATCGGCTTCCTCATTGCCGGGCCGCTGTGCGGCCATCTCTCCGACCGGTTCGGAGCACGCTACTTCTCGACCGGCGGCATGATCCTGTCGGCGGTGGCGTTTGCCGTCTTCCTGCTGGTGCCGGCCGACTTCGAGTACCTACCGTTTGGGCTGCTGCTCCTGGCGCTCGGCATCGGTCAGGGAAGTTTCGCGGCGCCGAACACCGCCTCGATAATGAACGCGGTACCGCCCGAGCAGCGCGGCGCGTCCTCGGGCATGCGGGCGACCTTCCAGAACGTCGCCCAGAGCCTCAGCATGACCCTCATCTTCACCCTCGTGATCGCGGGTCTCTCGGCCCGCCTGCCCGGTGCGATGTACAGCCATCTGACGGCGGCCGGGACGCCCGGCGACCTGGCAACGAAGCTGTCCGGCATCCCGCCGAGCGGCGCCCTGTTCGCGGCGTTCCTGGGCTACAACCCGATGGCCACGCTCATCCCGGCCAACGTTCTCGCTACGCTGTCGAGCTCGACCCAGACCACGATCCTCAGCAACTCGTTCTTCCCGCAACTTCTCGCCGGGCCTTTCCTCGATGGGTTGCGCATCGCATTCATGGTCTGTGTCGTGCTCTCGATTGCCGCCGCCGCGGCCTCATGGATGCGCGGCCGACGCTACATCCATGACTTCGAGGTGGCGTCGGCGCAGGCGGGTTCACTGGGGGAGCCGGTCGCCGTCGTCGAAGGCTCCGCGATCGTGCCCGCCGGCGAGTAGGTGAGCCAGGCTCGCATGTGACGCTACCTGTTGTCGCCGTCCGGCCTCAGGGCATAGACCCAACCCTGCTTGCGCTCGAGATCCTCGAGCTCAGTCGTCGTGCGGACCTCGTACGAGGCGAGCTCGGTCAGCTCGTCCGTGGGCAGGTAGCGGCGACCGGGGTCGCCGACCAGGACATCGATGCCGCGATCACGAGCGCGGCGTAGCCACGGCAGGACGCGTCCGGCCAGGCCCTCGTCGTACCAGCAGTCGCCGGCCAGGATGACGTCGACGTCGGGCGGCTCCTCGTCCAGGACGTCGCGCCGAACAACTGTTATGCGGCGGCCGTTGGCGTGCGCGTTGAGCTCGATCGCGGCGGCGGCGAAGGCATCGATATCGGCGCCGATTGCGTCGGCTGCTCCGGCGTGCAGAGCCGCGAGTGCGCAGAGACCGGAGCCGGAGGCGATGTCGAATACCCGCCGGCCCGCGACCGCTTCGGGGTGCTCGCGGAGGTAGCGGCCGATGGCGAGCCCGCCGGCCCACGCAAACGCCCAGTAGGGGAGTGCCGGGTCGGGGTCGTTGGTCTCGACTTCGACGGCGCGCCACAGCGGCAGCACCTCATCGGCCAGTTGGAGGCGGATTTCCTCGAGACCGGGCACGGGACGTAGTCTCGTGTGATGAAGCACGAAGGCACGGGTTGAGGCGGCCATCTTCGTACCCTAGCGCGGTTCCGTCGTCTCGGCTGGCCTTGCCAGAAACATCGGATTGGCTCTACTCTGGAAAGGGATTCCAGAGTCGACCGTCACTCTCGAATGCGTCTGCCTGCCACCGGCAGACGGAGGAGCTCTCGAATTGGCCGAGGCCAGCTAGATATCTATGGCTGAGGATTTCCCCGCGCTCATCCAGTACAAGTGTGAGCGCTGCAAGAAGGACTACGTTCCGCCGCCGTCGACCGCGGCCGAAACAAAGCGGCCCGGATTGTTGGGCGGGCTGGGCAAAGGCTCCGGGTCAGGGGTCGGCGCGGACGACGCGGCCTATCGGTCCTTCGTTCAGGGCATTCACTTCTGCAAAGAGTGCCGCAAGTTCGTCTGCAACGACTGCTGGCACGTCCTCCGCGGCGCCTGCCTGTCCTGTGCGATGGGCGCCATGCTGCCTCTGCCGCGTTCCGCGCCGGCCCGTCCGGACTTCGCCCGTCCCGAATTCGCCCG
>PLNK01000040.1:0-15154 GCA_003142755.1 Chloroflexota bacterium
CCGCCCCGTTTGACACCTGAGCTGGCGGCAGGCCATGCTCGGCCTGACGTTGCTGCCAAACCAACCGGTCGGCCGCGAATTCGGCCGCAAACTCAGACGATTGGGGTAGTCGATGATCCGCCGCTCCAGCGCCACGATCTCCACGTTGATCGGCGCCGTCCTGATCGCAGTCATTCTGGCGGGCTGCAGCTCGAGTACGGCCAGTCCAGGTCAAACCGCCGCCACTCCGGGGACGGTGCCGCACGTGACGGCTTCGGCGGGCGCCGCGAGCGCCTCGGCCTCGGCAGTTCCCTCCGGATCGGCCGCTGCCTCGGTGTCACCGCTACCGTCGGCGTCAGATGCGCTGAACCTGCCACACGTCGACGCCGCGCTCGAGGACCTGCTGCCATCGACGAGCGGCGGCGTCGAGCTGGAGAAGTTCAGCCTGACGCTGTCGGCCTACATCGCCTCGACCAGCGGCAGCGACAAGGCCCTCTACGCGCCCTGGTTGGTGGGGTTCGGCAAAACCCCAGATGACGTGAATCTGGCGGTGGCTTCGGACCTGACACAGCAGGTGAACTTCATCGTCCACGCCATCAGGGTGCCGGGTGTCGATGCGGCAGCGCTGAGCGCGTCGTTCGCAGCCACCGCCAAGGCGGCCGGGTGGCCGGTCTCCAGCCATACGAACTGGGGCGAGACCGGCAAGACGCTGCTGGAGATCACCGACCCGGACACCGCGACGTGCGGCGGGCTGTGCGCGGGCTACGTCTATGCCAAGGACAGCATCCTCTACACGGTCATCACAGATGATCCACAGCTTCTTCTCGCGGCCCTGATCCAACTGCCCTGACCTGCGGCGAGGGAACGGGCCGCCGGCCGTACAATCGATGCATGGGACGCCAGCTCGACCGACCCGTTCGCCAGGCCTGGATCGTGGCCGCGCTCCGGACCCCATTCGGGCGCTATGGCGGAGCGCTGGCGGCAGTCAGGCCCGACGACCTGGCCGCGACGGTGATCCGAGCCCTGGTCGAGCGCTCCGGCATCGACCCGGCACTGGTCGAGGACGTGATCCTGGGCTGCGCCAACCAGGCCGGCGAGGACAACCGCAACGTCGCCCGGATGGCGTCGCTGCTGGCTGGGCTGCCTGTCGAGGTGGGCGGGCTGACGGTGAATCGGCTGTGCGGCAGCGGCCTCCAGGCCGTCAACTCGGCCGCTCACGCGATTGCCGTCGGTGACGGCGACGTCTTCATCGCCGGCGGGGTCGAGTCGATGAGCCGGGCCCCGTACGTAATGCTCAAACCCGAAGCCGCCTACGAACGCGGCGGCCACGAACTGGTCGACACGACGCTGGGCTGGCGCTTCGTGAATCCCGCCCTCGCCGCGGCCTATCACCCGTACTCGATGGGCGAGACCGGCGAGAACGTGGCCGAGCGCCTTGGCGTCAGCCGCGAGGATCAGGATGCGTTCGCCCTGACGAGCCAGCGCAACGCCGCCGCGGCGATCGCCGAGGGTCGCTATCGCGACCAGCTCGTGCCCGTCTCGATCCCGCAGCGCAAGGGCGACCCGATCGTCGTCGACGCCGACGAGCACCCCCGACCCGACACCACGTCCGAGGCCCTGGCCCGGCTCAGGCCGGCATTCCGCGAAGGCGGGACCGTGACCGCGGGCAACTCGAGTGGCATCAACGACGGCGCGTCCGCCGTGCTGGTAGTGGAGGCTGGCGTTGCGCGGGCGCTCGGGCTGAAGCCGATGGCTCGTGTCGTGGCCACGGCCATCGCCGGCGTGGATCCGGCCGTGATGGGCCTCGGGCCCATTCCCGCAACTCGCAAGGCCCTGGAGCGGGCGGGGCTCAGCGTCGCGGACCTGGACCTTGTCGAGCTCAACGAGGCGTTCGCCAGCCAGGCCGTCGCCTGCATCAGAGAGTTGGGCCTCGACCCTGCTCGGGTGAACGTCGACGGCGGCGCGATCGCCCTGGGCCATCCGCTGGGCGCGAGCGGCGGGCGATTGATCACCACCCTCGCCCACGCGCTGCGCCGGACCGGCGGCCGGTACGGCCTGGCCTCGATGTGCATCGGCGTGGGCCAGGGCATCGCCACGATCGTCGAGCGGATCGACGGGTAGCAGCGGCATGGTCGCCGAAGGGGCCGACCCGACCATCGAGACGCACGAACTGCGCAAGGAGTTCGGCCGCATCGTGGCCCTGGCCGGCCTGACGATGGCCGTGCCACGGGGCGAGGTCTTCGGCTTTCTCGGCCCCAACGGCGCCGGCAAGACCACGGCCGTCAAGCTGCTGCTCGGCCTGTCGCGACCGACTGCCGGCGACGCGCGAGTGCTGGGGGCGCCGCTGGGCGACGTCCGGGCACGCCGGCGCATCGGCTACCTGCCGGAGCTGTTCCGATATCAGGGCTGGATGACCGCGCGCGAGGTCCTCGCCCTGCACTGCGAACTGGCCCGCCTGGCCCGATCGGATTGGGTTGTCGAGATACGCGCCGCGCTCGATCTCGTCGGTCTTGCCGACCGCGCCGACGATCGCACCGAAACATACTCGAAGGGCATGCAGCAGCGGCTCGGACTCGGCGTCGCGCTGCTCGGCCGGCCCGATCTGCTGGTCCTCGACGAGCCGACCTCGGCCCTCGACCCCGTCGGTCGGCAGGACGTGCGCGGCATCATCGGCGCCCTGCGCGACCGCGGCACCACGGTCTTCCTCAACTCGCACCTGCTGACCGAAGTGGAGCGGGTCTGCGATCGAGTGGCGATCGTGGATCGAGGCCGCGTGGTCTCCGAACTGACCATGGCCGAGCTGTCGCGCGAGCGTGGCGTCGGCCTGCGCGTCAGCTCACTCGACGGCGTCGGTCGCGAAGTGGCGGCCCGCTACGGCCCGACCCGCGTCGACGGGGAGTGGCTCTTCGTGGACGGCATCGCGGACGCGGAGGTTCCCAGCCTCGTGGCCGAGCTGGTGGCGCGCGGCGGCGCGATCCACGCCGTCGTGCCGACGCGCCACACGCTCGAGGAGCGGTTCATGTCGCTACTCGGCGCGGCAGCGGATCAGGGGCCCGCGGCGGATGACCAGGTGCCCGCGGCGGCTTCGACGCCGGCCGAGGCGCTCGCCGAACCGGACGCCGAGGGTCGGCCGTGAGCAGCATCCAGTCGATCCTGATCATCGCTCGCTTGACCCTGCGCGAGGTCGTTCGGCGACGACTCCTGTGGGCTCTCGTCGGCCTGACAGTCGTGATCATCGCCCTGACCTGGTGGGCCTTCTCGCGCATCGCCGACGTGTCGCCCGTCACCGGGCCGGTCGAGATGCTCGCCGTGTCGCAGGTCCTGGTGATGCTGGCCTTCATGTTCAGCTTCGTTCTGGCGATGACCGCCGTCTTCGCCGCCTCACCCGCGATCGGGCCGGAGATCGAGAACGGCCTGCTCCTGGCGGTTCTGGCCCGGCCGATCCGCCGCGTCGACGTGCTGCTCGGGCGCTGGCTTGGACTCGCGGTCGTGCTGGTGGGCTACGCGATCATGGCCGGGTACCTGGAGGTTGGGGTCGTGGGGCTGGCGACCGGCTACCTGCCGGACGACCCGTGGCCCGCGCCGTTGTACCTGGCCGGCGAGGCCCTGGTCCTCCTGACACTCGCTCTGGCCTTTAGCACCCGGATCGCATCTGTGGCCGGCGGAGCGATTGCGGTGGTGGCATACGGATTGGCCTGGATGGCTGGCGTCATGGGCGGCGTGGGCGAGGCGTTCAACAACGACGTGCTGCGAACGGCAGGCACCGTTGCCAGATTGATCCTGCCCAGCGACGTCCTATGGCGAGGAGCCGCGGGCGCACTCACACCGGCTGAGGCGGTGCTCCGCAGCGGCGGCGTGACAACACCGGCCCTCTACAAGTTCAGTCCGTTCTCCGGGTCCTCGCCCGGCCCATTCTGGCTGGCCTGGTGTGTCGTCTGGATCGTCGGAACTCTGGCGATCGCCACCCTGCTGCTGCGTCGCCGCGAGCTATAGGGGCCCGGGCGCGCGCTGGGCGGCTACTTGTAGACCTGCCAGATGTAGCCATAGCAGACGAAGAAGATGCTCAGCCCGATCAGGATCCGCTCGAGGTTGCCGAAGCGGTCCTTCATGGCAATGGCGGCGAGCACGATCAGGAACGGCACGAAGTCCATGGCGTAGCGATAGCCGTAGGTGCCGCCCCCGCCGCCGCCGTAGTACATGAAGACAGGAATGGCGACCACGATCACCGATGCCCAGAGCACTTGGTTCAGCCGCTCGCGCAGGCCCGCGCCGAAGGCTATGAGTACGGCAGGAGTGGTGAGCAGGATCGAGTGGCCTTCGTTGCTGGGGACCATCCACGGGAAGCCGTCCCGCACCGAGTAACCGCCGCCTATGAACAGGGCCAAGTTCGGTGGCACGTGCGTTGTCGAGAAGAGCCCCTGGTAGCGCAGTTGTTCGAGCCCAACGGTAAGCCAGGCTATGTCGTAGCCGGTCTCCAGGGGCGATCCGAAGCGGACCCAATCCCACCAACCGGTGATGGCCACCGCCGCAAGCAGCGGCATGGCGAAGGCCACGGCCACCCGGACGCGGTCCTTCGACTCCGCCAGGAGCGCCAGACCGAACGGCACCGCTATCAGGATGAGTGTCGGTCGGGCCAGCGCCATGAGTCCAATGAGCAGGCCCATAACCCACGGCCGCCGTCTGTCGTGCCACTCGATCAGCGACAGGAAGATCAGGAGCGTTGCTTCGAGGTGGGCCAGATAGTAGAAGTCGCCTTCGATCGTCAAGGTGAAGAGCAGCGTCCCGAAGGCCCCCAGAGCGGCTATCCAGTAGTTGATCGAGCCGCCGGGCCCATACCGGCGGGCCAGCGGCAGCGCCAGCCAGCCGGCCACGATCCCGATGACGGCAGAGACGATCCAGCGCGAGAACGGCCACAGGAACTGGAACGGGACCAGGGGCAGATACGGGACGGTCGGCAGCAGGCTCATGGCCTGGTAGTTGTGACCGTTGATAGTCACGATGTCGTTGATCGTGGTCAGCGAGCTGAGATCGGAGCGGCCGACGAACATGTCCGAGGCGAGGATCATCATGTGATCCGGGCCCCAGTTCGTAGCTTGGCTTCGAATGAACGTCGCGCCGCCGTAGACGAAGGCCACCAGGATCAGCCAGGCGATCGCGCCGGGATCGTCGGCCAGCTGGGTCGCGCGACTCCCAAGCCACTCTTTGGCCTTCACGGAACCTCCCCTGCGAGGGCCGCCCGACGGTGGCGGCGCCGAGCCGATCCTAGCATGGAGTGGAGGCTTTGCCGGCCGTGAGCGAGGGCCCGCTCGGCCAGTCGGCCCATTACGGTAGGCTATAAGCGTGTCAGACAAGAGGCCGAAGCCGGCCACCGACCAAAGCGCCGTGGCCGAGCCAGACTCGACCGAAGTCATGGGCAGACGCATCGTCGTCGTCATGCCTGCCTACAACGCCGCCAAGACGCTGGAGCGAACCTACCGCGACATCCCGCACGAGATCATCGGCAGGATCATCCTCGTCGACGACGTCTCCAAGGACGACACCGTCGCGGTCGCCCGCCAGCTCGGCCTGGACGTGATCATCCACCGCCAGAACCTGGGCTACGGCGGCAATCAGAAGACCTGCTACGACGCGGCTCTCGAGGCGGGCGCGGACGCGGTCGTGATGCTGCACCCCGACTACCAGTACGACGCCACGCGCATCCCCCAGCTCGTCGAGCCGATCCTCAACGGGACCAAGGACCTGATGCTGGGCAGCCGCTTCCTGGGCGACCCGCTCGCCGGAGGCATGCCGCGCTGGAAGTACATCAGCAACCGCTTCCTGACGGGCCTCGAGAATCGGGCGTTCGGGCTCCATCTGTCCGAGTACCACACAGGCTTTCGGGCGTACAGCCGCGGACTCCTGGAGTCGATCCCGTACCGCCTCAACAGCAATGACTTCGTCTTCGACCAGGAGCTGGTGGCCCAGGCCGTGGCGTGCGGCATGCGCATCGACGAGATCGCCGTCCCGACCCGCTACTTCGAGGAGGCGAGCTCTGTCGGGTTCCGGCGCAGCGTCGTCTACGGCCTGTCGACGCTGAAGGTCGTGCTGCGCTTCCTGCTCCATCGGCTTCGACTCCGCCGCTCGAACAAGCTGGCCAGCCGAAAGCCGACGGCGCGGTGAGGAGGCTCTCCACCGGGTTCGTTCGCAGCGGCATCGGCATCCTCATCTCGCTGGCATGCCTGTATCTCGTGCTTCGCAGCGTCGATCTGGGGCAGACACTCTCCCTTCTGGGAGGTGCCCGACTCCCCTGGCTCGGGCTGGCCGCCCTGGGCGTCGTCGCCGACCTGTTCTTTCGCGCGCTTCGCTGGCAGTGCTTGATCGCCCCGATCAAGCGGGTGCCACTGCGGCGACTCGGCGGCTACATGATGGTCGGGTATCTGGCGAACAACGTCCTGCCGGCCCGTCTCGGCGAACTGGTGCGCAGCCACTACCTCGGCGATCGCGAGGGAATCAGCCGCAGCGCCACTCTCGGGACGGTGGTCGTGGAGCGGGTCGTGGACACCGTGATCCTCGTCGGCATCGGCGCGGCCGCGATCCTCATCCTCAACGTTCGGGGCGTGGTGGTCAACGCGATCCTGGTCGGCGTGGCCTTGGCCGGTCTGCTGGTGGTGGCATTGGCGGTCGCGCTGGCCGCGCACCGCTTGCCAGGCGCCGGCCGGATCGGGGCGTTCCTGGGCCGTTGGCCGCGCCTCAAGGGCGTGATCCTGCGGCTTCGGGACGGCCTGCGAGTGGCAGCGCTGCCGCGCACGCTGGCGGCGTCGGCAATCCTCAGCGTGGCCGCGTGGAGCTGCACCGTCGTAACCGTGCTGGCCGTCGGCCAGGCGCTCGGGATCGAGCTGACGGTCGGCGAAGGGGCGCTGCTCGCCGCCGGCACGAACCTGGCCACGGCCGTCCCATCCGGACCGGGCTATCTGGGCACGTTCGAGTATGCCGGCCAAACGATCGCCACTGCCTTCGGGCTGGCGTCGCCAATCGGACTTGCGCTGGCTCTTCTGATTCACGCCATCACTCTCGTGATCAGCTCCGCCGGCGGCGCCGTGGCCCTCGTCCGGCTTGGCTGGGCGGGCCGCAGCGCGACCGTCGGGGTCGCGACCCGCGGACACACGACCACTGAGACCGCCGGCGCCACGGACACCAACGCGCCGGTCTGAGAGGCAGGGCTGCGCGGCGATCGTGACGGCGGCGTCTGGGCAGGTTATGGTGCTAATCGCAATGCCGACCGATCAACGCTCCGCCGTGCCCGATGACAGCGGCTGGCTCGAACGGGCCACCAGCATCCTGAAAGATCTCGGCTTCGATCTGATCGAGCCCGACCTCGTGGGAGGCGGGGACGTAAGCCACCTGCTCGTGGCGCTTCGACCCAAGCCGACGCTGCAGCACTACGACCCCGACTCGATCGACTACTGGACCAGCGACGGGGTGCGGGGTCACGCCGCCAGTCTCGATCGCGAGGCTCGCTTGCCCGTGGTCGCCGACTACGCCTGGGGCCGGATCGTGCTGACCGATCGGCTGGGTGTCAAGAATGAGTTCCTGAGCTTCGGCGGGACGCTTCGGGCGCAGATGACCACCGACGCCACGGCCTTGGTCGACTTCAGCTCGCATGCCCCGATCCTGCGCTGGAGCGGCCACAGTCAGAGCACCGACCCGCTGGCCGCCGAAGTGGGCGCCTTCTTCGCCCGGATCAAGATCCCAATCGACTTCGTGCCCGGAACCGAGGCCCTCGTTTCCAAGGCCGCGCCGCGGACCCTCTACTGCGCCTTCATCCAGCACGTCCGCGAGCGATTGGGCCAAGCCCACACGCTGCGCGATGCCAACCGCTGGCTTGCCGATTGGAGTTCCCGCGAGAGCCAGCGGATGGAGGCGGCCGCGAAGGAGCACTGGCTCGCGGCGATCGAGCTGCGGCGACACCTCGGGGCAATCGAAGCCATCGCTCGGGAGTAGCGCGGAGTCGCGCCGTCTGGGGCCTCGCCGAGGCCGCGACGACCATCGCGGAAACGTTGACGGCGCCCTTTCGGGCGCCGTCGTTGCGTTCTGGCGGGCGGCTCCTCGCGGAGCCCGACCTCAGGAGGGGCTGGCCGATGGCGCGCTGCTCGGCGCGATCGACGCCGACGGGGCCGCGCTCACGGACGGGGCCGAACTCGCCGACGCGCTGGCGGCGGGGCTCGGCGTCACGCCGAGGGCCGTGTCGAGGGCGGCCGCGACGGTCGCGTAGTCGTAGCTCGTGAGCGGAGTGCCGCCATCGATGATGATCGCCGGAGTCCCACCCACGCCGGCGGGAATATGGGTCTGCTCGGTCTTGATCTCGGCGTCGTGCGAGCCACTGTCGACACACGAGTTGAACTTGACCAGATCGGGGATCGGGACCATCTTCCCGATGGCCTTGAGCCGGTCCTTGGTGAAGGCGCCCGACCCTTCGCTGTACTGATTGGTGTAGAGCCAGTCGTGGTACGGCCAGAACATGCCCTGATCCGAAGCGCAGCGAGCCGCGTTCGCCGCATCCAGGGACTCTGTGCCGCCCGTGTTTGCGTCGACGACCAGGAAGTCGTGGAAGACCAGCTTGGCCTTGCCTGTCGCGACGTAGTTGGCGACGACCAGCGGCTCGTAGTCGCGGGTGAAGATCTCACAGTTGGGGCACTGGAAGTCCTCGTAGAGGTCGATCGTGTGGGGGGCGTTGGCGTTGCCGAGGGTCAACCCATTCGTCGGAACGTTCTTGGGACTTATGGCACTGCCGACGGGGGCGTTGGGGCTTCCGAGAGGAGCGGCGGACGACTTCTGGTTGGTCAGGATCAGCGCTCCCCCAACGATCACGACCGCGATGACGACCGCGATGATCGTGTACAGCATCAGCGAACCGCCGCCGCCGCTGGAGCCGCGCGTGCTGGCCCGGGACAGGGATCTATTGGCCTCGCGGTTCGCCAGGCGCTGCTGCCGGGCGGAGCGTCGGCTCGTGGGCGGGACGGCGCCGCCGGAGGAAGGGCGCCCGCTCGGGCGATTGGATGTCATCGCGATAACCCTCGTGTGCAGGTGTGTAGGGGTGGGCGTCAGGCGAGATCTTCGGCCGCAAGTGCGTCCGGGTTGGGGGTGTGAAGGTAGACCCACAGGGCAACGAAGAATCTGAGAAGGAGCGACAACCCGTACGTCTCGCACCAGATGCAGACCGCGCCGATCAGGAAGATCTGGGCGTACTGGAACCACATCTCGAAGACCACGCCGATGAGCGACAGTCCGTAGTGCAGCAACAGCAGCTTGTATGTGTCGGTGCGCCACCAGGCGATCGCCAGCGTGAACAGCGTGAGCGACAGGATGACGCCGTACACGGCCACGGGGATGCCGGCGAACGGGTGCGCGTAGATGCTGTGCTGGACTTCCTGGCAGCCGTGGATCGGACCGCACTGAACGAGCCCGCCAGGAGTCAACTCGACGATCGCCAGATACGACGCGATGCCCAGACCGATCAGGTCCAGGGTCGCCAGCACGAGACCGGGGTGGATGCTCCTGATTCGGCGCCACAGCGACGGCTTGTCGGCCGCAAGGGCCGCGGTTGAGTCTGCCATTCCTCCTGCCTTCGTATTGCGGCCGACGAGGCTCGACTTCGCCCGATTTCGCCCCAGGGGCGCACCGGCCGAAGCGTCGACTATGGTACCCGACCTCGGCGGGTGAGACCTGGTATCATCCCGGCCACAAATGAGACCGAGTATCAAGTCCGACCAGACCGAGCGCATCGTTCAGGCGCTCAAGCGCGCAGGTTATCAGGCCACGCCAAATCGGCGCCTGGTGGCCGAGCTCGTTGCGGCTACCGGAGGTCACTTCACCGCCGCGGACCTGCTCGAGCGCGGCCGGCGGGAGCGGGTGAACATCGGCCGGGCCACCGTCTTTCGGGCCCTGGAGCTGCTCGCCTCGCTGCGCGTCGTGGAGCGGCTCGACCTGCCGAGTGGCTCGCACGCATACGTGGTCTGCGACCCCGACGCACACCATCACCACCTCGTCTGCTCGAACTGCGGCAAGAGCGAAGACGTGGCCGACGGCGAACTGGCCCGGCTGGTCGATGACATCGGGCGGCGCAGCGGCTACAGCATCGAAAGCCACCGCCTCGAGCTCTTTGGCACATGCCCGAGCTGCGCGGCGGCCGCGACGGGCACCGTGGCCACAGCTCGGGGAGTCCAGGCATGAGCCGCGCGGCCCAGGCTGGCCGCGCTGGTCGCGGTGGCGGCTGGCTGGGCGCCGGCCTGACCTTGCTGCTCCTGACCGCCAGCGCCGGCTGTTCATCGGCCGGCCCCTCCTCGGATGGGAAGGTCGACGCCGTCGCGGGCGAGAACTTCTACGGCGACCTGATGTCGAGGATCGGCGGCGACCTGGTGTCCGTCACCAGCATCCTGACCGACCCGAACGTCGACCCGCACGCCTACGAGAGCAGCACGAAGAACGCCGAGGCCGTCGCGGACGCCAGTCTGGTTATCGAGAATGGGCTCGGCTACGACGCCTTCCTCGACCACCTCATGGCCGCCTCTCCTCGCTCCGACCGCAAGGTCATCGACGTCCAGACGCTTCTCGGCCTGGCCGACGGCTCGAACCCGCACGTCTGGTACGACCCGGCCACGATGACGAAGGTCGCTCGCGCGGCCGCCGATGCCATCGAGCAGCTGCGGCCGGCGTCGAAGTCGACGATCGAGGCGAACCTCGAGTCCTACCTCGGCTCATTCGCCCCACTGACTGCGAGGATCGCCGACATCAAGGCCCACTTCCCCGCGACGCCGGTCGCCTACACCGAGCCGGTGCCGGCGTATCTGCTGGCCGGGCTCGGCTTCGATGTGCTGACGCCCGCCGGCTTTGCCAGGTCGATCGAGAACGGAACTGACCCGGCCCCGTCCGACGTGGCCGCTCAGAGCGACCTGCTCACCGGGCGCAAGGTCAAGCTGTTGCTCTACAACAGTCAGGCCACATCGCCGGTCACGGAGTCGCTCAAGTCGCTCGCAACCCAGTCGGGCGTGCCCGTGGTCGGCGTGTCGGAGACGATGCCCGCGGCCGAATCGTTCGTGGCCTGGCAGCTGGCCCAGCTCGATGCCATGGCAGCGGCGTTGGGAGGCGGCCGGTGAGGACCAACGGCCACTCCCGGAGCGCGGCGCCCGCCGATCCCGCCCGGCCGGCGCTGCCGGCCGAGGAGCCGGCCATGTGCTTCGATAGGGCCACTCTCGCCTACGGCGATCGGGTCGTGTGGTCCGAGCTGTCGATGACGGTGCCGCAGGGCGAGTTCCTGGCGGTGCTCGGCCCGAACGGATCGGGCAAGACGTCGCTGCTGCGAGCGCTGCTGGGCCTGGCCCCTCTGGCGAGCGGCTCGCTCGACGTGCTCGGCGGTCCGCCGCGGCGCGGCAACCCGGACATCGGCTACGTTCCGCAGCACGCCGGGTTCGACCGCGACGTGCCTTTCCGCGGCCGCGACCTCGTGGCCCTCGGCATCGACGGGCACCGTTGGGGCTTCGGGCGCCTGTCGCGCGCCGATCGGGCCAGGGTCGAGTCGGCCCTCGAAGACGTGGCGGCCGGGCCCTACGCCGACGCGCCGATCGGCCGTCTGTCGGGCGGCGAGCAACAGCGCCTCCGCATCGCTCAGGCCCTCGTCGGGAATCCCAAGCTGCTCCTGTGCGACGAGCCCCTGGCCAGCCTCGACATGCGCTACCAGCAGGAGATCACCGAGCTTATCGGTGGCTGGTCGCGAGACAAGGGCGGCACGGTCGTGTTCGTGACACACGACGTCAACCCGGTTCTCGGCTACGCCGATCGGGTCGTCTTCGTCGTCAACGGCCGCTGGGCCGCAGGCAGCACGGACGACGTCCTCACCAGCGAAACGATGTCCGGGCTCTACGACGCGCCGGTTGAGGTGCTGCGAGTTCGCGGCCGCATCGTGGTCGTGGGCGAGGGCAGCGGCGCCGGCTTCGACATCGACGAGCCGCATCACTTCCCGGAACCGACCGGAGTGCATCACCTGTGATCGCCGACCTCGCGCACCTTCTCGGCTACGAGTTCGCCCAGAACGCGCTGATGGCGGGCGTCCTGGTGGCGGTCGTCGCCGGCCTCGTCAGCCGCTTCGTGGTGGCCCGCAACATGTCGTTCGCCGTCCATGCCCTCGCGGAAGTGGGCTTCACGGGTTCGGCGGGCTTCATCCTGATCGGCCTCTCGCCCGTGTTGGGGCTGCTGTTCGGCTCCCTTCTGACCGCGGTCTTCATCGGGGCGCTGGGCCTGCGCATCCGCGAGCGCGACGCTGTTGTCGGCGTCGTGATGGCATTCGGGCTTGGTCTCGGCGTCCTCTTCATCACCCTCTACCCCCGCTACGCATCGGAGGCGTTCAACATTCTGTTCGGCGCAATTACGGCCGTGAGCCACGGTGACCTGATACTTATGGTGGCCATGGCGGCCGTGACGATCGTTGGTCTGGGCATCATGTACCGCCCTCTCACATTCGCGACCGTGGATCCGGTGGTCGCAGAGGCGCGCGGCGTGCCTGTACGGCTGATCTCGATCCTGTTCCTGCTGCTGCTCGCGACCGCGGTCGCAGAGGCGGTTCAGGTAGTGGGCGTGCTGTTGATCCTGACGCTGCTCATCACGCCCGGCGCCACGGCCGAGCGCCTGACGGCCCATCCCGGTCTGGCGACCGTGGCCAGCGTCGGGGTCGCGCTGGTATCCACGCTGGGCGGCATCCTGCTGGCCCTGGTCACCGCCGTCCCCGTCAGCTTCTACGTCACGACGATCGCCTTCGTCTGCTACCTCTCCGCCAGGTTCGGTCTGCCGGCGATTGAGCGGTCTCGCGGCGTAACTGGCAGCTAGCCGACTGGACGGGCCGCGAGGAACTCCTCGAGCTCGGCGGCGGTAGGCATTCCCTCACGCGCCCCGACGTGGGTCGTGGCCAGGGCGCCGCCGGCCACCGCCCGCTGGACGGCCTCGGCGAGCGGGCGTCCCTCGGCCAGTGCGGCGGCGAGGGCTCCGCAGAAGGCGTCACCGGCGCCGGTGCTGTCGATCGTGGCGACGATATCGGCCGGCACTTCCCAGATACGGTAGTCGCCGACGCGAGCAGCATCCGCCGGTGCACCGTCCGCGGCGCCGGCTTCGGCCGCGGAGGCCGCGGCTGCGGCGGCTCCTGCTGCGGCTGCAGCTTCCGTATCGTCTTCGCAGGGCTCGCTGACGCCGAGGTCGGCGATGGGTCCGACGGCAAGGGCCGCGACTGTCGCGGCCGCCTCCGCCGCCTCGCTCCTGGCGGCACTGCGAGCCAGCCCGGACCCGGCCCGCGCCAGGACCACGACACCGCCCGCGCCCAGGGTCACGATGACCGCCTTGCGGACACCGGGCCCCTCCGGCCCTGGATCGAGCAGCGTGCGGGCCCGAACCGCCGCATCAGCGCTGGCGTCGACACTCCGGCCGGTCCGTTGGGCCTCCGTCGCCAGCAGCGTCGCGAGTTCGTTGCGGTTGGGTGTGACGATGTCGGCCAGCCCGAAGATCGATCGATCGATGCCGATGGCCGGGGCGGGGTTGAGAACCGTCGTCGCGCCCGCGGCATGGCCGCAGATCAGAGCCTCGCGGACGACGTGGAGCGGCACCTCGTTGCACACCAGCAGGACGTCGCCTACGAGCGGGCCGAGCCTGGACAGGCTGTCGCGGACGTAGCCCGCCTCGATGGCGCCGTTGGCCCCCGGAACGACGGCGATCTCATTCTCGCCGGTCGCATCCACGAGGATCAGCGCCACGCCCGTGGGCTGGCCGGGTAGCGACGCGACCATCGACACGTCGACCCTCTCGGATGACAGCGCTCGACGAGCTTCCGTCTCGAACGTGTCGTCACCGACGGCCCCGATGAACAGCGTCGGCCGGCGCAGGCGGGCGGCAGCCACGGCCTGATTGCCGCCCTTGCCGCCGTGGTGACGCTCGTAGCTACCGCCCGTGACCGTCTCCCCGGGATGTGGCAGGTGGGGAACGCGCGCGACAAGGTCAATGTTGACCGAGCCGACCACGATCACGCGGCCGCTCATGTGCTCGTGCCTCCCCGGTGACGCGGCGCCGGCTCTGGGCGCCATCAGGCAGATTGTGCGGCACGAGCCGGCACTTGGCACGCCCCAATCTGGGGAGGCCCATTGGCGCCGGTCCCTCCGCGGCCGAAGAGAAGCCCCGTCCGGGCGGGGACGGGGCTAGGAGAAGCGAAATGGCGGGCTCGACCGGATTCGAACCGGCGGTCTCCAGCGTGACAGGCTGGCATGTTAGGCCGCTACACCACGAGCCCGTGCCGACCGCGAAGGATAGCAGGTGCCGACCCGAATGTCCGAAGGGCGCGCAGCGGCGAAGCGGAAGCGGAAGCGAAGCGGAAGCGCCAGCGAAGCGGCCAAGATCAGACTCCGTCGATGGACGACCTGCAGTTGGGCGCGGTGATCAGAGCCGTTCGGAAGAAGCGCGGCCTTCGCCAGGAAGACCTGGCTCGACTTTCGGGCGTGTCGCACGCAACCATCTCGCTCGTCGAGAGAGGTCACTGCGAGAAGCTTTCGCTGCGGACCGTACGGCGGATCGCCGCGGCTCTGGACGTTCGCGCCGAGTGGCTGGCCCGCTGGCGCGGTGGCGAACTCGACAGACTGCTGAGCCGCCGGCATTCGGCTCTGGCTGAAAGCTTCGCGGCTTTCCTGCTCTCACAGCCGGACTGGACTGTCGAGGCAGAAGTGTCCTTCTCCATCTACGGCGAGCGCGGCGTGATCGACCAGCTGGCCTGGCATGAGGCGACTGCCTGTCTGCTCGTGGTGGAGCTGAAGACGGCTCTGGTGGACTTCAACGAGATGCTCGGCACGCTCGACCGAAAGCGGCGGTTGGCCCGGACAATCGCGGCCGAGCGAGGCTGGCGGCCGGCGCTGGTCAGCGTCTGGCTGATCGTGGCGGACACTCACACCAACCGACGCCGCGTGCGCGACCATCGCGTGATTCTGGGAAGCCGGCTGCCGTGCGACGGCCGCCAGCTTCGGTCCTTCTTGTTGCAGCCTGCCTCCGCCCGGTCGGGCCTTGCATTCTGGCCAAATGCAAATGGCCGTAGCACGCGGCCGAGCGTCGAGCCGCCGGGCGTCCGCACAGACTCTCGATGACGACACTGGACACGCTCGAGGTCGCCTCGTGCTAC
>PLNK01000040.1:15159-17508 GCA_003142755.1 Chloroflexota bacterium
CCGGCCGCAGCTGGCGAGGTCGCATTCCCCTCCCGACCTATACTCGACGGCAATGACCAGCGAGGGCACGAGCGCCATGATCGACCTCCGTAGCGACACTGTGAGCCACCCGACCCCGGCCATGCGCAAGGCCATGTACGAGGCCGAACTGGGCGACGACGTCTTCGGCGACGACCCCACGGTCAACGCCCTGCAGGAACGGGCGGCCGAGCTGCTCGGCAAGGAGGCGGCGCTCTTCGTCGCCAGCGGCTCGATGGCCAACCTCGTATCGCAGCTGGCGCACCTCGGCCGCGGCCAGGAGACGATCGCCGGCGCCAGCACCCACATCGTCGACGACGAGCAGGCCGGCCACGCCGTCGTCGTCGGGACGTCGATCAAGCAGATGCGGGAAAACTCGGACGGGACGTTCGACCTCGACGACCTGGGCTGCGCCTTCCGCGACCCGGCCGATCCCCACGAGCCGATCACGGGTCTGGTGACCATCGAGAACACGCACGCCCACTCCATGGGCCAGCCTCTGAGCCTCGACTACACGCGGGCGGTCGCCGAGATCGCCCACGCCCACGGCGTCCCGCTCCACGTCGACGGAGCTCGTTTCTTCAACGCCACGGTCGCCCTCGGGCTGACGCCGCGGCAGCTGGCCGAGCCGGCCGACTCGGTGGCATTCTGCCTGTCGAAGGGCCTCGCCTGCCCCATAGGCTCGATGGTCGTCGGCTCGAAGGATTTCATCCATCGCGCCTGGCGCGGCCGGAAGCTGGTCGGTGGCGGGATGCGCCAGGTCGGGGTGCTGGCCGCGGCCGGTCTGGTGGCCCTGAGCGACGGCACCGACGGCACGATCGAACGACTGGCCGACGACCACGCCAACGCCCGCCGCCTGGCCGAGGGGCTGGCGGCGATGGATGGCATCGAATCGGCCGGCGGCCTGGCCCAGCCCGAGACCGGGCGCCTGGACCCGAGTCGCGCTACCACGAACTTCGTGATCTTCCGCGTCCGCGGCGACCGGGCCGCATTCCTCGGCGCGCTCGCGGCCCGAGGCGTGCTGATGGTCGAGTACACGCGTGGCAGCATCCGAGCCGTTACCCACTACGGCATCACGGCCGCCGACATCGAACGGGTGCTGACGGCCAGCGCCGAAGCCCTCCGAGCGACCAGGACCACCGCCGCAACCCAGGAGCGATAGATGGCAGACCTCGTTCTCCCGCGACCGGTTTCCACACCCGTGGCCGGCCCGCTCGATGAGCGGTTCTGGGACCTGGTGGAGGCGGACTTCCGCCATTCGATGGAGTCCCATCCGATCTGGGCCACCTACCTGGGCATCCACGACTGGGACGACCGCCTCGACGATGCCTCGCGCGACGCGGTGGAGGAGGAGATCGCGCGCGCTCACCGGTTCGAGAGCGAGGTCGAGGCGATCGACCCGACCGGCCTCTCCGAGAGCGTTCGTCTGGAGCGCGAGCTGGCCCTCCACAACGTCCGTCGGGGCCTCTTCAACGACGAGGTCCACCGCGTCTGGGAGCGGCGTTCCACCGCCATGGATCAGGTCGGCGACGGGCTCTTCAGCGTCTTCGCCCGCGACTATGCCCCGCTCACCGAGCGGCTGGCCGCCCTGACTTCCCGAATGGAGGCTGTGCCGCAGGCCCTGGAGCAGCACAAGACCCGGGCCACGGCCCCGCAGGTCCGTCTCTGGCAGGATCTGGAGATCGAGGCCGGCGAGCAGATGCCGTTCCTCTACAACGAGATCAAGGCCGCCGGCGCAGGCGTCCTCGACGAGCGGGCGCAAACGCGTCTGGACAAGGCCGTCGAGAAGGCTTCCGCGGCGACTTCGGCATACATCGAGCACGTCAAATCCGGCATGGGCTCCACGGTGGAAGACTGGGCGCTGGGTTCCGAGGCGTACGACCAGCTCGTGGGGTTGAGGGCATTCGACGGCCTCGACGCCTCGCAGATCCTCGAGATCGGCCAGCAGCAGCTGGCGCTCAACAAGGCCGCCCGAGTGGAAGACGCGCGTCGGATCGACCCGACCGTCAAGGAGCCGGTCGTGGTGGACCGCGTCAAATCGAACCACCCGGCCACGTTCGAGGAGGCGCTCGCGGCCTACGAGGACGCCATGCTCCGCGCCCGAGCCCATATCATCGAACACGAGATCGCCACGATGCCCCCGGGCGAGCTGATATCCGTCATCCCGACGCCGGAGTACCTGCGCACCGTCATCCCGTTCGCGGCCTACTTCGAGCCGCCCAAGTTCGACAAGCATCCGGCCGGCATCTACATCGTCACGCCTTCTGTCGGCGACGACCCGAATGCGATGCGCGAACACAACTACGCATCGATCAGCAACACCAGCGTCCA
>PLNK01000065.1 GCA_003142755.1 Chloroflexota bacterium
GGCGTGCCCGACGGAACCATGTACTGCCCGACGATGCTGCCGTCGCTCTTCTTGAAGGCCACTATGCGCCGGTTCAGGCTGTCGTAGGCGTAGAAGGTGCCTTCATCCTGGTTGGGATTGTCGGCGGTCAGGCGCTTGTACCAGGGCGCCTGGGGTCGGATCAGCTTGTCCGGCGGCGCGTCAACGCTCCAACCTTTGACGACCTGGCCGAGCTGGTACTGCGTGATCGCGCCATCTTCGACCAGGTATATCTTGCCGTCGACGTACATGTCGTCGACATTCGCGAGATTCTCCTGGCTGACGGTGAGATAGGGGGCGCGGCCCGCCGTCGGGTAGCCGCTGCCGTCCGGCGCGGGCGGGTATTTGAGTATCTGCTTCACGCTGGGAACCACGATGTAGACGTTGTACTGGTTCTGGTTCGCGTTGGTTACGAACGTGCCGATAGCCCGGGCGTTGATGCCCCAGTTCTGGTTGTCGGGGATGTTGACCTTGACGAGCGAGCCTCGACCGGCGGTATTGCCCGCCGCAGGGACCCAGCGCCAGAGCGAGTTGAACGTGTCCAGGACCAGAACGTCCTTGCCGCCGGTGCCCAACAGGCGGGGATTGCCGACGATGCCGCCACCCACCAGCGGCTCCTGATTGACGGTAACCACCGCCAGCTTGGCGGTCGTCTGGAGACTGACCCAGTAGACCTCGTTGACGGTGTTGTCCAGGACGTAGGCCGCCCCGTCGGGACCGAGCACCAGACCCTCGAGATCGTCGGTCGCGAATGAGAGCACGATCTGAGGATTGACCACGGTGACGTGCCAGAACCGGTTCAGCCCGGTGACGACCTGGCTCTGCAGATCGGCCATGTCGGCGGGCGTGTAGCCGTACTTCTCGGCGATCTGGATCTGGGCGTAGGCGTCCTCCAGATACTTGCCGGCCGTGGGGGAATCGGTCGTCAGAAGGTCCGGGACTCTGCCGAAGACGGCGTTGATGTCCGCCAGGATCTTGGCGTGGGCCTGCTGCGCCGTTTCCTGCTGGGTAGTGTTGTCGGAATGGTTCGCGCCCGACAGGAACCACATGCTGGTCCCCACGACCGCGATCACCAGCAGCAGGCCGACGATCGCGACGGCCGCTCGTTGCTGGCGCTCGCGACGAACGGTCATCGGCGTCACCCGGCCGCGCGACATTGGCCGCTGCGGCATTCGATCGAACAGGCTGTAGACGCCCCGCCGGAGCCACGAGTCGGCGGCGATCTGCGCGTGGCGGGCCGTCGTTTGCATCGCGGCGACGCCACCAACCACCGTATCCGCCAGCGGGATCGGCGAGCGATCGGGAGCGCCCGCCATGGAGTCGCCGGGCCAGACCGGCTTGAGTGGGGCGGCCTTGTGGGTGGCCGCGACCTCGGCGGCCTCGATGAACAGCGCGCCGTCGCCGCCGACACTGCCCAGGCTGCCCGACCCGAACTGGCGGTGGATCTCCTCGACTGCCGCCTGGGGGTGGAGCTGCAGGACCGCGTCCTGGATGGGGCCCAGGCCGATGCGTCGGGTGACGTTTGGCGAGATGAGGATCAGGCAGTCGCCCGCCGCGATCTCGCCGTGCCACACCTCGGGCCCGTCGATGTCCTCTGCCGGAAGACCACTCTCGGGGCTGGCGTCAGGAAGGGTGAGAAGCCGCGCCTGCCGGACCAGGTATGCCTCGGCCGGGCCGAGCGTGGCGACGTACAACTCGTTGCCCCGGACCACGGCCAGGGCGAGGCCGACCGGGCCGGATTCGCCGGCGGCAACCCCTGGCCGATCGGACGAGTGGAGGAGCACCTTGTTGGCCGCCCAAACGGCCTTTCGCAGGCACACTGAGATACCGGCCGACAGGTCGTAGTAATAGTCGTCGCGGATTCGTTCGGCGACGAGCTTGGTGGCTTCGCGCAGCTTGCGCCCTCCAGCTGCCGTGACGAGCAGGTAGAGGCTCCCCTTCGTGCGCGAAGTCGAACCGATGTTGGGCTCGACAACAACCACTGTGTCGGCTGAGTCGGGCAGGCGTTGTGCCTCGGCAATGACGCCGAGGTTCATGTGAAGGCGGACTGCCATTGGCGGCTGCTAGCGGCGGGACGGATATCGCCTGTGATGACCGGTCGCATCCCAGGCGGCCGGAGCGGCGTACGCAGGTGGGGATTATACGTGTCGCGTGCTTACCCGGAGCTGACGGATGGGCGTCCCGGCTATGCCACGCAGCGCGACCAGAAGCTCCGGAGAGCGCAACCGTATCTCCTGGGCCACGATCGGTTCGTCGGCCTCGATGGTCGCGACGCCCTGACTCAGGCCGGTCAGACGGCATGCCCCGACCGCTTCCGGGACCCGTTCGGACAGGACTTCGAGCCACGCGGCGGCCGCCCTGGCCTGCTCCAGCTGCTCCTCGAGACCGAACTGCCGCGCGGTCTGGGGCAGCAGGTCGGCAATCCGCTCCAGGCCGCGGGGCTTCGCATCAGGATCGTCGCCCAGGGCGTGGATCCGACGCTTGGCGTCCCCCGGCCGCCGCGTGGAATCGCTCATGCGTCGCCCTCCAGGACTCGTGCGCCGCCGTCTCCGTCCGGGACGACCCGCCACGCCCGAGCCCGGCGGCGCAGGTCGGCGTCGATGTCGTTCGGGTCCGTGGTCGTGATGAGGGCCTGCGGCAGCTCCGCGATACGGCGGACCAGGTGGGCACGGCGGGCGGGATCGAGCTCGCTGAAGACGTCGTCTAGCAGCAGCAGCGGCGGCCGGTCGTCGAGTGCCGTGAGCAGGTCTAGCTCGGCAAGCTTGAGGGCCAGGATGGCCGTCCGCTGTTGCCCTCGTGACGAGAAGGTGGCCAGATCGCGCCCGCCAAGGCAGAACACGAGGTCGTCGCGGTGCGGCCCAATCAGCGTCGAACCGTTCCAGGCCTCCTTCTCTGCGGTTTCGCGCAGCCGTCTGGTGAGGGCGTCGCACGGCGACTCACCGGCGAGTGGCGCCGCGTTCGAGACGTAGCCCAACGTCAGGCGCTCCTCGGCCGGGGCGATTTCGCGATGAGCAGCCGCGAGGGGCTCGGCCAGCAGATCGAGCAGACGCAGCCGCGCGGCCACGATGGCGGCCCCGGACGCGAGGAACGGCTCGTCCCAGAGTCGCAACTGGTCGCGGTCGGCCTCGCCCTCACGGATGGCTCGCAGCAGGCTGTTTCGCTGCTGCAGGGCCCGGCCATAGGTAGCGGCATTGGCGAAGTAGCCGGGGTCGTGGGGCGCCGTGAGGCCATCCAGGGCGGCCCTGCGGAGCGCCGGGGGCCCAATGACCAGCAGCATCTCCTCGGGAGCGAACAGCACGGTCCGCAGATGCTCCGCGAGCACCCCCGGCCGCCGTGGCACGCCGTTGACCTGGATCTTCTTGCGGCCACCGATCTGCAGAGTCAACTCCAGGGTTACACCCGGAGCGGCGGGTCGAACAGCCCCTCCCGCGGCAGCGACGTCGTCCGCGGCCGCCCGCTCGATCAGGCCCTCGACCCTCACGAAGTCCGCATTCCAACGGATCAGCTCGGCGTCGGTCGTAGTCCGGTGCGACCGTCCCAGCGACAGCAGGACTATGGCCTCGAGGAGCGTCGTCTTGCCCGCGGCGTTGGGGCCCCACACCAGCTGCGGACCCGGGCCGAGCTCGATGTCCAGCGAGGCATAGGACCGGAGATTCCGGATAGCCAGCGAGCGGAGGAGCGTCGCTGGTCTGCCAGTAGACGTGGCGGCGCGAGCGTCGGAGATCTGCGGCTCCTAGGAAGTCGTCCTGACCGGCATGACGACGTGAATGTACTGCCTATCGTCGACCGGTCGGAAGACGCTTGGTGAGAGCGGCCCGTTGAGTTCGATCGAGAACTGATTGGCGCTGACGTTCGTCAGGACGTCTAGCAGGTACCGGGCATTGAAGGCGATGGTCGTGCCGTCGCCCTCGACCTTCGCCTCGACGTCGCTCTTGTTGTCGCCGACGTCGGCCGCGGCGCTGACGGTCACTCCAATCTCGGCGTCCTTGTCGACGTGGAGCCTGACTATGTTGGCCGATGAGCTGGCGATGAGACTGGCCTGCCGAACGGCGGCCAGCAGCTGATCGCGGTCGACCACCGCCTTCGTCGTGAAGCCCTTCGGCAGGACTTGCTGGTAATTCACGAACTGGCCGTCGATCAACCGGCTGACAAGATCGATGCCTTCGAGGTGGAAGATGATCTGATTGCGGGTGGGCGACAGCATGATGTCAACCGGAGTGTCTGTGTCGGTCAGGACCCGCGACAGCTCGTGGAGCGATCGAGCGGGTACGACCACACTCGTCTCCTCGACCGGGTCGAGCACGGTGATGGTCTTGACGGCGATGCGGTAGTTGTCCGCCGCGGCGAGGGTCAGCTTGTCACCCTCGAACTTGGCCAGGACACCGGTCAGGATCGGCCGCGCTTCGTCGGTAGCGGCCGCGAACGTGACCTCTCCGAGGGCTTGACGAAGGACGTTCTGGGGGACGCGGGTCGTCGGACGCTCGCCGGCGGTGGGGATCGCCGGAAACTCTTCCGCATCTATGCCTTTGATCCGCGTCTCAAAATGCCCGGCCTGGATATGAAGTGTCTCCTGGGCTTGCATCTCGAGATCGACACGCTCGTTGGCCGGCAGTCCGGCAACTATGTCTGTCAGCAGCCGAGCCGGAACAGTCATCGAACCGGCTGTGTCGATCTTCCCGGGAACCCAGTACGTGATCCCGATCTCGAGGTTGGTGGCAGTCAGCTTGAGACCGGCGTCCTCCGTCCGAAGAAGGACGTTGTTGAGGACGGGAAGAGTACTCCTGGTCGAAACGGCACGACTGACAACCTGGAGACCACGAGCCAGGTTCTCCTGCATGACAGAGAGTTTCACGGTTCAGTTCACTCCCCTGAGGCCGGGCGAGGTGAGCGGTAGGTCGAGCAGAAACAGGTGACGGTTGCTGATGCTACTCCAGGTGGATTGTCTATCTATCTTCTCTCCTCGTCATCATCGTAATAATGGTGTGGACTGTGTGGGTAGTCACGCTCAGGCCCCCGTGAAATCATCGTGGACGACCAGGCCTCAGTCGTGGAATACCTGCTGTGAATTGAGGACGACTGTCGTCGCGGTTGTGGGGAAGAGCGCCTCAGGAGCCCAAAGAACCCTGGCGCGGTCGGCGACAGTGACTATGTGGCACAGCGACGTCCGCAACCAGCCGTACGCTTCTCCACACCAGCCGAGGGTTTTCCACGGATAGGGGCCGGTTATCCACCTTTCGCCCGAGTAGGAGGACCGAGCTCTCGTGCATCAAAGTGGTGCGGACGATCGGCGGCGGCGGCGATCGACGAGCCAAGCGACGCAGGTCAACGAAGTTGGGGCGCACCGCGGTTGCGTCCGCCGGGGCCCGAGAGCGAGCTCGCGTGTGTAGACCACGGTCCCGCTGAGCCAGTCCATGGGGAGGCTCGTGATCAGTAACGAAGCGATCGGCCGGCCCGTACGCCGACTAGTCGGCGTAGATGAGTTCCCGGACGGCGGCCAGCTCCCGCCGCAGCTCATCGTTGATGCCCATCTCGCGATTGATCTTGTCGCAGGCATGCAGGACCGTGGAGTGGTCACGACCACCGAGCTCGGCCCCGATGCGCAGCAGCGAGACATCTGTCTCCTCGCGCATCAGGAACATCGCGATCTGCCGTGGCACCACGATCGCCTTGTCGCGCTTCTGGCCCTTCAATGCGTCGATCTGCACGCCGTAGTAGTCGGAGACGGCACGAGTGATCCGTTCGGGCGTGACCTGACGCTTCTTCGGGTTGTAGAGCACGTTCGACAGGACCGCTTGAGCAAGCTCGATCGTGATCGGCACCGCGCCCATGCTGGCGTAGGCGACGATCCGATTGAGCGCGCCTTCGAGCTCCCGGATGTTGCTGACCACCTTGCGGGCGATGAATTCGAGGACGTCCGAACTGACCGGTACCGCCTGCTCTTCGGCTTTGGCCCGGAGGATCGCGATGCGGGTCTCGAGATCCGGCGCGGTCAGGTCCGCGATGAGGCCCCACTCGAACCGGCTTCGAAGCCGCTCCTCGAGGGTGAGGATCGCTTTTGGCGGCCGATCGGACGAGAGCACGATCTGCTTGCCGTCCTCATGGATCGCATTGAAGGTGTGGAAGAACTCTTCCTGGGTCCGTTCCTTGTCGGCGATGAACTGGATGTCGTCGATCAGGAGCAGGTCGATCCGTCGATAACGGCCGCGAAACTCGTCGATCTTGCCCTGCTGGATGCTGGTGATGAACTCATTCGTGAACTTCTCACTGGTGGCATAGACGACGCGCTTGCGCGGGAACCTGGCGATGACCGCATTGCCGATGGCATGCATCAGGTGGGTTTTGCCCAGGCCCACGCCGCCGTAGAGGAAGAGCGGGTTGTAGGCGTGGCCCGGCCGCTCGGCCACCGACAGGCTGGCGGCGTGTGCCAGGCGGTTGGCGGAGCCGACTATGAAGTTCGAGAAGGTATAGCGCGGGTTGATGTTGGTCGAAGCACCCTCGGGGGCCCCAACCCGCGTCGCCTCGAGGCGGACCGGCCGAATTGCCGGAGGGGCAATCATTCCGGCCGCGGCACCGTTGGGCCCGCTCGTCTCGCTGGCCGCCTTGACGACAAACTCAACCTGAACGCTGTAGCCAACGATTCGGGCCAGCGTTGTTGAGATCAGCGAGCGGTACCGGGTTTCCAGCCAGTCCTTGGCGAAACCATTGGGCACCGCGATCCTGAACCGGCTGTCGTCGACGTCGACGAGGACAGTGTCGCGTAGCCAGGTTTCAAAGTTCGCCGGAGAAAGGGAGACCTGGAGTTCTCCCAGTGCCGCGCGCCAGACTTGCTTCGCGTCCATCGAGGCAGGCTTAGTCCTGAAGACTGAGGTGGATGGCCAGATTGGTGACGGTCACTGGTTCCAGTAGCGCCTTGGCGGCGCCGTGAGCCTCCACCGTCCAGGCCCTCTCCGAAGCAGTCTGGCGGTCCTCACGGTTCCTCCGAGCCCATGCCCAGGGTTGTCTGGCGCCTCGGGCCGACGAAGAATAGCACCGGCCCAGCGGCCTGGGCAAGGCTCTGGATGGTGACGAATCGCATACTCCCCGGGAGTATCACGAGGAGCCACCCGGCGCGGGGAGGGACTTGCCTCTTGGAGTCCTCGCGTGTTTGACACTGACAGTTACAGGTACATATAATCCGCCGGCAGACGCGCCAAAGCGCTTTCGTGTGCCCGGCGCGTTCGCGTGCCTTTCGGGGTATCCTGGCCCCGAGGCCGAATGGAGAGAAACACACCTTCCTATGAAGCAGACCTATCAGCCCAAGAAGCGGCATCGCGCCAAGGAACACGGCTTCCGCGCCCGAATGAAGACCACCGGGGGACGCCGCGTACTGGCCGCCCGCCGCGCTCACGGTCGCAAGAAGCTAACGGTCTGACGACGGACCGCGGCCACAACTCGCCGCGGCTGGTGATGATCTCCAAGCCGGAGGATTTCGCGGCGCTGCAGGGAGAGGGAACCGTCAGGTCTCATTCTCTGCTGGTGGTTCGAGTCCGACGGACCGGCCTCGAGGAAACGCGCTTCGGCCTATCGACCGGACGCAAGCTCGGCGGAGCGGTGGTTCGGAATAGGGTGCGCAGGCGACTGCGAGAGGCTCTAAGGGTGATGGCGCCCTCGTTCCAGCCGGGCTGGGACGTCCTGATCATCGCCCGACCGCCTGTCATCGGTGCGGATTTCCAGACTATGGCAGGCGCGCTGCAGAACCTTCTCCGCCGAGGAGGAGTAATCGGAAGGCGGACCGTCACGTGAAAACGGTCGGCATCGGGCTGATACGGCTCTATCGCCGCCTCTTCGCCTGGCGCCCGTCGGTCTGTCGTTATGAGCCCACCTGTTCGGTCTATACCGAGCAGGCAATCGCCAAATACGGTCTGCTTCGAGGGAGCTGGATGGGAATGCGTCGAATCGCTCGCTGCCACCCATGGAGTCGTGGTGGCTACGACCCAGTTCGCTGACGTGA
The DNA here is from genome assembly GCA_003142755.1 of Chloroflexota bacterium. Taxonomy (GTDB): domain Bacteria; phylum Chloroflexota; class Limnocylindria; order Limnocylindrales; family CSP1-4; genus Fen-1039. The sequence continues at coordinate 8,009 of PLNK01000065.1, forward strand.
ACCCCGTCGGGCGCAAGCCCTCAACCAACGCCCGGGCCAACGCCCGCTGGCTCGTCTTGGGGCTGCTCATCGCACTCGTGGCCATTGCGGTGGTGGCATGCGGGACAGCGCTGGGCGCAGATCCCACATCTACCGCCCCGGCCGGAGCAGTGGCTTCGGCCACGGCCCACGCAACCGCGGTGGCCTCCGGTTCGGCCGCGGCCTCACACACGGCCACGCCGCAGCCCCTTCTGCCGGCCCAGCCTGGCGCCGATCCGATCTCGCTGTTTGCCTGGCTCTTCACGCCCCTCTTCCAGGGGCTGTTCGTGCTGCTTGCCGGGCTATACGCCCTGACCGGCAACATCCTCGTCGCCATCGTGCTGATGACGCTGCTGATCAGGATCGTGACGATCCGACTGTCGGCCCGCCAGATCGTGTCGCAGAAGCGCATGCAGATCCTGGCTCCGGAGCTGCGTGAGCTGACCAAGGAACTCCAACGCCGTTACAAGGGCGACCGCCTGGCCATCTCCCAGGCCACCCAGGAGTTCTACAAGGAACGCGGCGTCAGCCCGACGGCCGGTTGCCTGCCGTCCTTGTTGCAGATGGGCTTGCTCTTCCCGATGTATTGGGTCATCCGCGACGGGCTCACCAACTTCGACCCGAGCGCCATGTTGCACGTCTTTGGCGTGAACTTGGTCCCGTCGATCCACTGCAACCCCAATCCGATCGACAAGGCCGTCCCCTGCATCAACACGGTCATCGCCGGGATCAACGTGGGGCAGCCCCAGGTGCTGTTCAATCTGCCTCTGGGCTTCTTCACTCTGGGCGTCAGCGCTCTGGCTGTTACGGCCGGTCTGCTGCAATTCGTTCAGAGCCGAATGCTCATGCCGCCGTCCGCCGAGAACGATCCGTCGGCGAGCACCCAGCGGACCATGATGGTCATCTTCCCGTTCTTCTCGATCATCTACGGCGGCTTCTTGCCTGCCGGGCTGTTCCTCTACTGGATCACCACCTCGGTCTTTTCGATCGTTCAGCAGTTCCTAATTGTTGGGTGGGGCTCGGTGTTCCCGCTTTTCGGCTGGAGCCCGTCCTTCACCCAGAACCACACCCCAAGGTTCCCGGTCACCATGCCTGCGCCAGTAATCTCAGGTAAGTCGCTGGCAGAAACCCGGCACAAGCCGGAAGAGCGCTCGGCATCGGCGGCCTCAACGGTACGGCCCAACACGCACAGGCGTGCTAGCCGACGAGGGAGACGACGCTGACATGACTGCTTTTCGCGACGCATACCGCGAATTCACCGGGAAGACGGTGGAGGAGGCTCTGCGCGGGGCCCGAGACGAATTTGGAGTGGGCCTCGACGAGCTCGATTTCGAGATCCTGACCCCGGGCAGTCGGGGTGTCCTGGGCATGGGCGCCGAGCCCGCCCGGGTTCTGGCCGCCCCTCGGTCCCTGCTTGGCGGAAGCACGCCGAAGCGGGAAGCCGCAGCCCAGGTTCCGCTGCCGACCCCGGCCCCGACCCGCGATCGCGAAGAGCGGCCGCACCATGACCGCGACTTCGGACGCGACCGTGGCGACCGTGGCCCGCGCCCGGCCTGGCGCGACGACCGAGCCCCTTCGGGCGACCGTGGCCCGCGCCCAGGTGGCGACCGTGACCCACGGCGTGACAGTGCACCTCGACCCCAGACCGCGCTAACGGCAAAGGAACTCGCCGAAGTCGCGGCGGCGCGTGGCAATCCGCACACCGAGCGAGCAGAGTCGGCTGAGGTCACGCCCGAGGCTATGGCTGCGGCCAAAGAGATCCTCGAGCAGATCATGGCCCAGCTTGAGTTCAACGTCATCGTCGAGATCAAGGCAGGCGAAACCAATCGCCTCAACGTGGTCGGCGAGGGAGACGAGAAGGAAGCTCTGGGAGCGTTGATCGGCCGCAAGGGCGAGCGACTATCCGCGCTGCAGCACCTCGTCAACCTGCTGCTGTCCAAGCGCGTCGGCGAGTGGACGCGAATCCTGGTGGACGTCGAGGACTACCGAGGCCGGCGTGAGCGCCAGTTGCGCGATCTCGCCAACCGTGCCGCGGAGCGTGTGATCGAGACCGGCAAGATGCTCCAGCTGGAGCCGATGCCTGCCCTCGAACGGCGCTGGATCCATCTCGCTCTGCGCGATCACGAGCGCGTTGCCACCCAGTCCATTGGCGAGGAGCCCAATCGGCGCGTGGTCGTGCTCCCGCGCGAAGTCTGAACAACACGCTCGGCCGGCGGGTGGCTCCGCCGAGCCCAGGGTGCCGTCTGGTGCTGCCGCCCCTTCGAGTAGGTGACAGATGGTTCCGTTCTGCTCAACGATTGCGGCAGACGGCGTAACGGGGAGCCGCGGCTGCGCGTCTATCGCGCGGCCGGCATAGCACCCGGTTCGTTTGTCCATGCCAAAAGTGACCGCGGCGCCGAGTTGCCGATCGGCGCGGTAAGTAAGGACAAGATATGACCACCGACCCGCTCGAGCCGTTCGAGCAAAAGGAGCAGAGCAAGACGTCGGCCGGGACGGCGCCATCGGAGGCGCCTGTCACGGCGGTTGATGACGCCATGTCTGCCGAGCTTGCGGACGAGATCGCCACGCCAATGCAGCTCTCCAGGCCGCGCTTGCCGCGCCTGCCGCGCCCGTCGTGGCCACAGGGGGTGTCGTTTGCCCCTCGCGATGTCCCTCTGGTCGGTTTTGTCGCGGCATTCGCGGTGGGAGTTGCGGCGACTCTGTTCCTCCTGTCGGTAGTCGCGTTCGGCTTCTCCAGCGCCTATGACCATCGCGTGCTGCCGGGTCTGCGGGCCGGATCGGTTGACCTCTCGGGTCTGACCCGCGACGAAGCGATTGCCAAGCTGCAGTCCGGATACGCGTACTTGAGCCAGGGCGAAGTGACCGTCACCACGCCTGTCGGAGCGGCGACGATCACCTATCAGCAGGCCGGCCGTGGACCGGATGTCGAGGCAATGGCGGACGCGGCAATGGCCGTGGGCCACTCCGGCAATCCGATCGCCGATGCCGCCAGCGTGGTTCACTCCGCGGCCTTCGGCCAGAGCGTCCCGGTAATCATCCTCGTCGATCCGAATGCCCTGGCCCAGCGCATCCACCAACTCGTCGGCACGAGCTCGGTGGCGCCGCAGGACGCCCAGGCTACTGCCAAGGGCGGCAACTTCAGCATCGCTCCGTCGGCGCCGGGCAGTGGCATCGATGAGAGGGCGATGGGGTCCGCGATCATCGACCAGTTGACTCAGACCGGTGCCCCAGCCGACCTCCAGGCCGGTGGGAAGTTCACCTCGCTGAGCCCACAGGTGACCGACACGGCCGCCCAGAATGCAATCGCCAGGGCCCAGAAGATGATCGTCGACGTCAAACTGACCTGGTCGTCCAAGCCCGACGCCGCACCGGCGACCTGGAAGCCCTCAACCTGGACGATAGCCGCCGCCCAGATCCGCGGCTGGATTGTCTTCGGGCTCAAGACGGACGGTACCTATGCACCGGCCGTGGATCCGGCTCAAGTGGAAGCGTATCTATCAACCATCGTCGGCAAGGCCAGCATTCCCGCGACGGAGCCCGTCGTCACGTGGGATGCAGACGGCAACCTCGCCAATGTCACCAACGGCAAGGATGGCGTCGGCGTCGATCCTGCTGCGACCACGCAAGCCATCTCCGCATACCTCGACACATTGGCCGCCGGCAGCAGCGTCGGCGCGAGCGTCGAGGTGGCAACGGGGCCGATCCACCCGCAGATCGCCAGCATCGACAACGTCAAGAGCATGGTGGTCATCGGCTCCAAGACGATCACGTTCTATCCGGACGTCAGCAACGGTAACGGTGCAAACATCCGCCAGCCGGCCAAGAACCTCAACGGTCAGGTCATCGGTCCCGGGCAACCGTTCAGCTTCCTTGCGGCAGTCGGCCCAATCGATCTCGCCCACGGGTTCACCATGGGCGGCGTCATCGTGGGCGGCAAGAGCGACCACACCGGAGCAATGGGCGGCGGCATCTGCTCCGCCTCGACGACGATGTTCAACGCCGCGGCCAACGCCGGCCTCCAGATCGACGAGCGGCATGCGCACTTCTACTACATCAACCGCTACCCGGTCGGTAGGGACGCGACGGTCTATTCGAACGGCTCCACAACCTGGGACCTGCGTTGGACGAACGACACACCCTACCCCATCGTCATCCGATCCTGGGCGACTTACGGTTCGCAGAGCTCGATCACGATCCAGCTCTGGAGCATGCCGACCAACCGAACGGTGACATGGTCGGGAGGCGTGGAGGTCGACCCCGTCAAGGCCACCGACAACCCCCCGAGGTACGTCAGCACCCTGAAGCCGGGCGTGACCTACCGAGCCGAATACCCCACCAATGGCTTCAAGACGTCGGTGGCCCGCCTCGTGACCGACTCCGCTGGCGCGGTCATTCACAAGGACACCTGGGGTTCGGTCTACGGCGTGGTGAACGGCCAGCTGCAGATCGGCGGGACTCCTCCTCCGTCTGGCAGCCCATCGACCTCTCCCGGCGCGGCCAGCCCCAGTCAAGAAGCCCCGGCGCCGGCCCCTACCCCGGCCCCAACGCCGGTCCCAACCGACACTCCCGTTGTGCCTGTGCCGACGCCCACGCCGGCGCCGTCGGTTCGCCGCCGCAAGGTCAGGTAGTCCTGCGGCAAGCCCAGTAGTCGAGAGAGCCGGCCTCCTTGGCCGGCTCTTCCATTTCATGGCTCGGACTGATCGCCTGGCTGAGTGATGCTGTGCTCGTAGCTCAACAGCTGCGGGAAGCGACGCACAACTGCTATCAGCCCGGCCAGGCACAGTAGCCCGCCCGACACCACGGAGAACTGGGCTCCCGCAACGGCAGCCACCGCGGCTGCCTCGGCATCGCCAAGGCGTGGCCCGCTCGTGACCACGAGCCCGTGTATCGACGAAACACGCCCCCGGAGCTGGTCGGGCGTGACGAGCTGGACGATGGAGTTGCGCAGCACAGCGCTGATGACATCCGCCCCGCCGGCGATTGCCAGACAGACCAGGGCCAGCGGGAAGGATGCCGTCAGCAGGCCGAAGGCGACGATCGCTGCGCCCCAGCCGGCCACCGCGACGACCACGCCGCGACCCGGCCGGCGTATGCGACCGACCCAGCCACTGAAGGCCGCTCCGGCGAGAGCTCCGATTGCCGGCGCGGCGTTTAGCAGCGCATAGCCGGCCGCCCCCGTGTTGAAGACCGTCAACGCCAGCTGCGGGAAGAGAGCGCTGGGCATACCGAAGACCATTGCGTCCAGGTCGATGACAAACGTGGCCAGGACGATGCGCCGACCGCGGGCGAAACGCAGACCCTCGCCGATCGAATGCAGACTCGGCCGCGCTGCCTCGGGATGGGGTGGGATCGGGGCGATGAGGAGCAACGCGGCAAGACTGGCCAGGAACGTAGCGACGTCGAAGGCGAAGGCTGTGGCCACGCCCGAGGTCAAGATGAGTACGCCTGCGAACGCCGGGCCGGCCACAGATACCGTCTGGCCGCTCAGCCAGTTGACGGCGATCGCAGCCTGAAGGCGCTCGCGAGGGACGAGGCGTGGCAGAGCTGAAGCGCGGGCGGGCCCGTCGACGGCGCCAACGCCGGCGGCCCCGAACGCGACCACGTACAAAGCCCAGACGGGCGGGCTCGGTTGAGCGGCGAGCACGGCCAGGCAGACGCTCGACAGCGCCAGCAGGGCCTGCGTGGCGATCAGGAGGCGGCGCCGATCGACAGCGTCGGCGATTGCGCCGCCGCCCAGCGAGAAGACCAGGATCGGGATCAGCTGGACGAGCGCGAGCAGGCCGATCGACAGTGAGCTGTGGGTCAGTTGCCACAGTTCGAACGGCAGGGCTACGACGGTGACCTGGCGCCCAATACCACTCACGAGCTGGCCGAGCCAGATCATCCGGAAGTCGCGATCGCGCTTGACCGGCTCGAGGTCGACCAGGAGACCTCGCAAGCCCTTGCGGTGCCCGCCGTCCGATTGAGACATGGCGGCAAGAATAGGCGAAGAGGGCTCGAGACCGCCTGAGGCGCGATCAGGGCCCCTCTCGGTCGTCGGCGGCTAGGCCAGGATGTCCAACCGGTGGCCGATGTTGCCCGCAAAGGCCGACATCGCTTGACGATAGAGCGCCAGCGGGCTTTGCCCGGACTGAGACCGACGAAGGACCGGAGCGGGGTCCATGGAGAACTCAGCCGGGACGGGCTTCGACACGAGCGCCTGGTAGATGGTGTTGGCTCGGGTCATCGCCGCGGCGGTCGATGGATCGCCGGAGATGTCGGGGTGGAGATGGCGCGCCAGGATCCGGTATGCGCCCTGGACAGCCTCCATCGGGGCCGACGGGTCCAGGCCCAGCATCCGGTAATAGTCGATTCGGGTTGGCGCCAGCGCTATGTCCAAATCGTCTCTTCTGACGGTGTTGCCGAAGACAGTTTCCTAGAAGATAAAGATATCAGACGACCCCCCGAAGTCGAGGGCACGAGGGCGGCCGTGCTCCTAGATGGGTTGCCCGCTGGCACCGCCTCGCGATGCGAATTCGCGGCAGGCGGTCCCGCCGCGAGCTGCCCCAAGCGAGACGCCACTGCCGATATAGGGCATCGTTACGGCGGCGATCTCCGGGCTGGGTGGCGTCGTCCAGCCGACGTCAAGGTAGACACCGGGTCAGCCGTGCCAGATCCAGCCCGATCGCGCGAGCAGACGGCGCCGCCTGTAGACGCGGCGTCGCCTGCCGCCGGCATCCGCCAACCACATCGCCTCGAGCCGCCAATCGGCCTCCAGACTGTGAAGGGCCGGGTAGAGCAGGTGCTCGTCGGCCGTGGTGAGGTGTGTGGTGGAGGAACCGCCGATCCTGAGGTTGATGGCCGGCCCGGTCAGCGCCTCGCCACGTCCGGCCCGGAGCGCATCGAGCACTCTGCGCCGCTCGACCGCGAGCGCCGTGGCGCCGCCGTTCGGACCCTTTGTCCCGTTCATTGAGCGGTCGTCAGCCAATCCCAGACTGAGCCGTTGAACGAGGTGTTGCCCCCGCCGCCTACCTGCAGGAGATAGCGGCCGCCGTCGGGGCCGATACCCGTGAGAACGACCCACCACATGCCCGAATATCGCATTCTCTCGAGATGCAGGACGGCCTGGAGCGAATCCCCGGAGATGACGGCCGGTTGTGCCAGAAGCGGCGTCGTGTATTGCGGGTCGATGCCAGTCGAACCCGGGTCGCTGTCGGGTAGCGCGCGCCAGGCCTCGAAGCGAATGTCGCGCCAGTTCGCCAGAACGCTGCCCATGGTCAGGCCGGATAGGCTCGGATTCAGGTCGAAGGCGACCCGAGTGCCCGACGCGTCCGATCCCCAACCGCCTCCGATGATAGCGCCATCCGGAAGCCACGCCGCCGGCGCCATCGGGGCGACCGTGGCCAGGTGCAAGTCCGGCTCCGGGCCGCTCTGCGAGATGGTCGTCATCGAGGCCGGACCGCTCGATGTGACACCCAGCAGCAGCACCATCGGAACAATGGCACCGACCAGCAACACGACGATCGCCCATCGACCCACGTGCGGCATAGGCCTCTCGACGCGAACGATCGCGGCTGCGGCCGCGATCAGCGGGATACAGAGCTCGATCGCCACGCTCGGCCAGCTCTGCGGCCCGCGGTAGGCGAACAGAAACCACCAGCCGAAGCCAAGTACCGCTGCAACGGCCCAGAAGACGGCGACGGACCCGGGGCTGCGTCGACTCAAGCCTGCGGACGTGCGGACCGCGTAACGGGTCGCCGCGGCGGCCGCGACCGCAATGGCAATGGCCAGAAGGATCGAATTGGCCGTGCTCCCGCCGTCGCCCGAGGTCATGTCCGGCAGGTGGAGACCGACCACCGTACTGAGGGCGGTCGCCCCGGCGACGGTCGCGAGCATCAGCAAGAGACCCACGGCCGTGCCACCCAAATAGCCGAGGACGAAACCGCCGCCCGCGGCGAAGATCCCCCCGCCCACGCCAGCCAGGAGCCTCCTGGTGGATTGATGGGCGATTCGCAGCTGGCGGCCGAGTTCTCGCGGCGGGCCTAGGCGCCCCAGGGCCTCTCGCACGGCGTCCTCACGCTCGAGGCCCTCGGCCTCGAGATTGGCTATTGAATCTCCGAGGTGGTCGGCCAGCTCGGCTCGAACCTCGGCGACGTCTTCGGCCGGCAGCATGAGCTCCGGGGTCATCTGATCGAGATAGGTGGTGATGGGGTCCGGACTGCCGCCCGGAGCCGCTGGAGCGGCCGGAGAGACGTTGCTCCGACCGCCACCGAGTCGACGCTCGCTGCGGCGCACCAGGGCCACAGTGGCGATCAGGAACCCGCCTATGCCACCGACGTACAGGATGATCGTGAGCCAGCCCGACAGGGCGTCCATGCGTCAGTTCCCCTCGACCGCGCGCGCCATGCCTTGCGAGAACGCCGCCCACTCGTGGGAATGCTCCGCCAGCATCGCCAGACCCGATTTCGTGATCTTGTAGTAGCGGCGACGCGGCCCCCGATCGCTATCGCGCCAGCTGGCCTCGAGGGCTCCGTCCGCCTCGAGGGCGTGGAGTGCCGGGTACAGCGATCCCTCGCCCGGGGCGAATGCTCCGCCGCTGCGGCCTCGAATCCGTTGAGCGATCTCGTAGCCGTATAGCTCGCCGTCTCGGAGCACGGTCAGGACAAGCAGTGTCGTCGTGCCCTTGAGCAGCTGTGCCCTGATCCGTCCGTGCATAGCCAGGCTACCTCAGAGTCCGGTATATCAGATACTCATGTAGCGGCAGCGTAGCGAAGCCGAGGTCGGACGTCAAGGGGATCCAGCGCCGTGGCGTGGCTGCCGCACGCCGCCCCGGCCCACAGGAAGTGGCTGCGAATAGGTGGTGGAGATGGGGGAGAGTCGAACTCCCCGTCCAGAAACCTTCGCCGGAGACCACTACGAGCGTGTCCGGTGATTTGTCGTCGATCGCTCGGTCGACCATCGGCAGCCTACCGAGCGCTCCAGTCACGTCCCCTTTCGGGCTTTGACTCCGGCTACGCGACGCTACCCGGGATCGCACCTCCGCTCAATGACGCTTCCACAGCCCACGGAGGTGAGGCTGCTTCCACGCTCACCTTACTGCCTAAGCAGCGAGGGCGAGAGCAGACTGGTTGTTGCCAGTTACTTCTTGTGCCGCCTGTTTAACGAGGCCTGACGGCACCTCGGCTCGCGTTCTCCGGTAGCCGGCCCCTGTCGAAACCACGCATCCCCACAGAGCCACGTACCGAGCCCGGCGCTTGGCCCAATTCGGGCCGCGCGACCGGCGCCCGCGGATTGTACCTCGCCGCCCCGAACAGGCCCAGCGCTACGGGCTCGGTGCCGGCGTGGGGGCTGGTGCAGGAGTGGGGGTTGGGGCAGGCGTGGGGGCGGGAGGGCTTCCGCCGATCTGAAGCTGGCCGTTGACCGCGGTGTATGAGGAGCCCCACACGTCGTCGTGGAGGACTTTGCCCGTTGAGTCGGTCACGACCCGCTCCACCGATGTTGAGAAGCCATTGGTGGCGTACTCCGTGCGGTTGGTTTCGCCCGGCGCCAGCGTGGTTACGTATTCGGGTGGGTTCTCGCCCGCGACGACGATGTTGCCCTTGCCACCGCCCGTCCAGGTCACCGTCCGGTTGAGGGTCCACGTCCAGAGCTGGATCGTGATGGTGCTTGTCGATCCATACGTGGCCCAGGATCGGATCACGATCGGATAGGGCGTGTCGTTGGTCCACTGCAGGTCCCACGTCGTCGCCCCGTTGGAGTAGACCGTGGCATCCCTGCCGACCGGGTAGCGGTAGATGTAGTAGAAGTGCGGATGCCGCTCGTCGATCTGGAGGCCGGCGTTGGCCGCGGCGTTGAACATAGTCGTCGAAGCGGAGCAGATGCCGCCACCCATGGCCCCTGTATGGTCGCTCTTGCCGCCGACGATGACGCCACCCATCGTGAAGCCATGGTCGGCGTCGATCGGGCCCATGGCGTCGAGGAAGCTGAACCGTGCGCCGGGGGCGATCACCTTGCCGTTGAGGTTGGCCGCAGGCTGACGGATGTTCTTGCCGAAGCCGTTGCTGATGTCGGGGTAGAAGGTCGTGGTCCACTGGCCGACGTCAACCATGCTGGCGACGTTGTCGACTGTCTCGATCTGCGGCGGTATCGGCGTGGTCACCACCTCGACGCTGGGCCCGACCATACCGTCTGTGGCTAGCTTGTCCAGGTAGGCGGATATCGCGACTGCAGTCTCTGTCAGGCCGACGCGTGAGCCATCGAGGCCCTTTTCCAGGCTGACCGGTGTGCCCTTCGCATCCCACACAACCGTGGGCTCGGTCGGTGGAATGCTGTCATTGGCGGTGAGTCTCGACAGGTAGGCCTCGAGCTGTCCGGCATCGATCGTGGGCTTGTAGGTGCCGTCGGCTTTGAGCCCAAAGGTGATCCAGCCACTGAGCTGCGAGGCGCTGATCGTCCAGTTCTGGGGCGTCCAGGTCGCCGGAGCGGCCTCGGGCTTCGACGACCAGGTCAGGTGGACATCGACGTCCATCTTGGCGGCGCGGTCGATCGCGGCCTGGGCGTCCTGATCGGTGACGCGCGGGCTCAGGTACCCGAATGTCCCGCCTGCCTGCACATCGGCCGGGGCGTCGGCGCGGGTCAGCTGGCTGATGACCGCGGAGCCAAGCGACGCCTCGTCAATGCCGCGGCCGGGAGCCGACGGCGTGACGCTGAAGCGGCCGGTAATCCCGCTCACGCTTGCGTCCAACGGCGCCACCGAACTGGTAGCAACGAGCTCGTGGATGCGCTGGGCCACGGCGTTGGGATCGACCCGGACGACTACGGCGATGTCCTGGCCGTAGGCGGCGTCGTGAGCCAGGCTGGCGGCATCGGCGAGCGGATAGCCGGTGTGGCCGACGGCCATCGCCGCGTCGGCCATGACCTCGACGTCCGGTCCCCGGCCCGCTTGCTGATACGTGATCGTCACTGCCCCGGCCGGCGTGGTGATCGTCACCTCGCCCTGCCCGAGGTAGGCGTACTCGGACTGCAGTCTGGCGATCACCTGGTCGCGGCTCAAACCCGCTAGATCGACCGGTCCGGCATGCACGCCGGGCAAGACACGGCCGCTATATGAGTTGGCGACGCCCAGGGTCACCCCCGTGACAAGGAGGAGCGCCGCGACCACTCCGACGAAGAATGCGACGGCGAAGCCGACGAAGCCGGCCCCCAGGCGGGCGAGACGGACCAGCCGAGGATGGCCGCCACTCTCGGATGCGACCCGTGGCCGCCGCAAGCGAGGCAAGGACCAGCGGCGGGGCAGTGGCGCTGCGGGCAACTCCAACGGCTCCGCTGCAGGAGCGTGCCATATCACCGCCTCGGGCTTCTCCCAAGGCGCGACGGCGAGAGGGACTCCATTCTGGCCGCTACCCTCAAGCGGCTCAACTGAGTCGATACTCATTTGTTCCCTTTTACCACACTGGAGCCGATTGCGGAGCCGCGGGTCGGCACCCGGGCCACGGGATAGACGAATGGGCGCGGCTTGTGGTGGCTCAGCTGGCCGTCGCCTACCGGCCGCGGTTCCGACCCTCGTCGGCGAGGGCCCGCTCAACGTCCCGCCGAGAGTCGCGCTCGGCGATGTCGCGCCGGCGGTCGTGCTGCTGCTTGCCCTTGGCCAGCCCGATCTCGAGCTTGGCGATGCCGCGAGAGGTGATGTACATCTTGAGCGGGACGAGCGTGAGGCCCTTCGACTTGGTGCGGAACAGGAGGCTCACGATCTGGTCACGGTGCACGAGCAGCTTCCGCGGCCGTTTCGGCTCGTGGTTGTAGCGGTTGCCCGTGTCCCACGGCTGGATGTTCGCGCCGACCAGCCAGGCCTCGCCCTTCTCGATGCGCGCATACGACTCGGCCAGACTCACCTTGCCTGCCCGGATCGACTTGATCTCCGTCCCGGTCAGGACGACGCCGGCCTCGAACGAATCCTCGATCGAGTATTCGTGGCGGGCTCTTCGATTCTGGGCGACGGTCTTCTCTTCGCCCATGGCGGTCTCCTGCAAATGGCGCGTGGCTGCTAGACGCACGAACGCCGGCCCCGAAGGGCCGGCATTCGGTACTGCGTTATGACACCACCCGCTGGTGACCGGTGCTTAGACGCCGGCTCCTAGCGAGGTGGTGCAGCGCATCGGCAAATCCGACACTGCACATCACCTCCTTTCGTTCGAGGGCATGGTATCGATCAGGCGGAAAAGACGCAAACGCCCCTTTGTAGCGGACACATCTGCGTCGCGTGGCGAACCTCGCCACAGTGCGGCTCGGCCTAGCTCGAGCTGGCCGCCGGGCTCGGAATTGGGCTCGGCGCGGCGCTCTGGCTCGCGGACGGCGCGGGGCTGGCCGTGGCGCTGGATTGAGGCGGGAAGCCCAACTGCTCGAGGCCCGCGTCGAGGACCGGGTCCGTGCCGGCTCGGGCGTTGTCGGAGCTCACCGGCACGTCGGGCTGGAGGCCCTTGCCCTGGATCCAGACCTTGTCCGGGGTCAACCAGCGCGCGACGGTGAGATGAATGCCACCGAAGTTGTTGGAGAGGGGCAGATACTCCTGGACGACGCCCTTGCCGTAGGTCTTCGATCCGATCAGCTTGGCTCGATGGTGGGACTGCAGCGCTCCGGCCATGAGCTCGGACGCGGACGCCGTGTTCCCGTCGACGAGCACGACGAGGTGGATCGTCGGATCGGTGGCCTTCCCATCGGCTTTGGCCGTCACCTCAGCAGTCTTGCCGCTCGCGTCGACCTGGTACGCGATGGTGCCGGAAGGAATGAACTCGCTGGCGATCTTGACCGCGTCGTCGACGTACCCACCCAGGTTCCCCCGCAGATCCAGGATGATGTTGCGTTGTCCGGCCTGGAGGGCGGCAGCGAGGTCCTGGTCGAACTGCGAGCTGGCGTTCTGGTTCACGCCGAGGATGTGGAAGTACGCGACGTGGCCGCTGGCGAGTGTCTTGACGTCGACCTGGGGCTGGTTGTAGATCTTGCGCACGACCGAAACCTGCACCGTAGCCGTACCGCGTAGCAGCCCGAGGGTGACCGTCGTGTCGGTGGGGCCCTTGATCAGGGCAATGGCCTGGTCGATGGTGAGCCCGTCGAGAGAGTTGCCGCCGACCGACACGATGATGTCGCCGGCCCTGAGGCCGGCCGTCTCGGCGGGCGATCCTGAGATCGGCTGGACGATGGCCATCTCGCAGCCGTTGCCGATGTTCGAGCAGGTCACGGTGGAGGTTGGGTCGACCGGCTGCAGCTGTACCTGGACGCCGATGCCCTGGGCCTGGCCGCCAACGTCGAGCAACGTGTTCTGGAAGTCGGACGGGCCCTGGTAGAAAGACCATTGGTCGTTGAGGCTCTCGAGCATGCCCTTGATCGCGCCCTGTACAAGCTGGTCCTGACTCGGCCTGGGCGAGCCGGCGAAGTCGTTCTGGATGAGGGAGTAGACGTCCCAGAACGGGCCGAAGCGCGTCTCCTCGTCGCCGGGCGTTCCTGGAGTGGTGGCGATGTGTGCGCCCAGCGAGAAGCCGCCGATGAACAAGGCACTGCCGGCGAGGATCGCGACGAGGACGAGGCCGAAACGAGACGGCGCAACGCTCCGCTGGCGTCCCGCTCCTTTCCTGCCGCCCGGCGCCGAGTCGTCCACGCGCTCGTCGGTCTCGGCCGAGGCGTCGATCGCGGCTGGAGCAGCGGGCTTCTTGCTGTCCGGTATCGGCTCGGTTGTTGGTTTCGTCGCGGGCGCCGATCTCGCGGAGTCGTCCGGACTGGTCGCGGCTGGCTCTATGGACATGGTTCCAACCTCAGGCAGCAAAGGGGCGCGGATCGACCGGCGATCAGCGGATGAGATAGCTACGGACAGATAGATACGAGCCGAGGACGCCGATGCCGACCCCGGTTCCGAGGACGATCAAGATCAGGTTTTGGCCGACGGTCACGGCCGCCTCGACGGGCAGGACCTGGAAGTAGCCGGATAGGAAGTCCGTGATCTGACCCTGGCCGATGAGCAAGAGAACGATGGTAACGCCCGCTCCCAACAGCCCGACGAACGCCCCCTCGAAGATGAACGGCCAGCGAATGAACGCGTCGGATGCCCCGACGAGCCGCATGATCTCTATCTCGTCCGCTCGAGAGACCACCGCCAGTCTGATCGTGTTGACGATGATGAACAGCACGATGAGGCCGACGGCGACGAGGATGGCGGTGCCCCCGGCTCGGAGGATGCCGATCACCGTCACCATCTGATCGACCGTCTGCTTGATGTTCAGCACTCGATCGACCGCGGGTTGGGTCTTGAGGTATGTCGCGACGTCGAGGTAGTCACTCGGATCGCGCAGGTTGATCTGGAGCGAGGCGGGCAGAGGGTTCGTAGACAGGGAGTTGATCACCTCGGCTTCGTCGGGATGTCGGGCCAGGAAGTCCTGCAGGGCCTTGTCCTTCGACACCGATTCCACGTGCGTCACCTGAGCCATTCCCTGAAGGGAGGTCACCAGACCGGCAGTGTCCTGCGGTGTGGCCCCGTCCTTGAGATAGGCCACAACCTGGACTTCCTGCTGGACGTAGTTGAGCGTGGCGTCGAGGCCGTGCAGGAGGATGATCAGGCCGGAGAGCAGCACCAGCATCAGGACCATGGTGGCCGTCGCGGCCAGACTCATGAGGCCGTTCCGCCAGAAGCCGAGCCAGGCGCGCCGCAGGCTGAAGCCGACGAAGGCGAACATTCAGTCCTCGCGGTGGTAGGCGGCGCCGACCTGGTCGCGCACTATCCGCCCGTTCTCGAGGGCCACGACCCGCTTGCGCACGGCCGTCACCACCTCAGCGTTGTGGGTCGCCATCAGGACCGTCACTCCCAGATCGTTGATGCGGAGCAGGAGCTGGATAATCTCCCAGCTGATCATGGGGTCGAGATTGCCGGTCGGTTCGTCGGCGATGAACAACCTGGGGTTGTGGACCAGCGCTCGGGCGATGGCGGTCCGCTGCTGCTCACCGCCGGAGAGTTGCGATGGCAGCTGGTCGGCCTGACCGGTCAGACCGACTACTCGCAGGACGCGGTCGACGGCAGGCACAATGACGCTCCGGCGGGCGCCGGTGACTTCGAGCGCAAAGCCGACATTATCCCGAACCGTCTTGTTGGGGAGCAGCTTGAAGTCCTGGAAGACGACGCCGATCTTGCGACGGATCTTCGGCACCTCGCGACGCTTGAGCCGACCCAGGTCGCGGCCGTCGAGAAGCACGGCGCCTTTGGTCGGAAGCTCGTCGCGGATCAGGAGCTTGATGACGGTGGACTTGCCGGCGCCGGAGGGACCGACCAGGAATACGAAGTCACCCTCGGGGATGGTCAGGTCCACTCCGCGGAGCGCCACTCGGCCGTTTGGGTAGGACTTGGTGACGCCCTGCATGGCCAGCACGATCCGACCCGGAACTGAATCCGCGGGCTTCTCGGCGGTCTCGCCACGACCGTTGGTCGCGCCGGGCCGGCGGATCGGGCTCGATGGGGAACCGGAAGTTGCCGCGCTCACGATGGCAACGAGGCTAGCACCGATCGCGCGGTCCGGTTTGGCCCCGCCCTCACAGCAGGGCCAGGCTGGCGGGGAGGTAGCTCTCGAACTGGGCATATGGCCGGGTCCAGCACAGCAGAGCCGGGAAGCCCTCGATGCGGAGACCCGCTCGCAGGAGCGCGACCATGGCCCGGTCGTTGCTGCCCGGGACCCACGCCGACGTGGCTCCGCGAGGCCGGATCGCGTGCATGAGGTGGCCCAGCACCGGGGCCGTAAGCGTGGTGTCGAGAAGGGCGACCGGACCGAAACGGCCCGCTTCGGAGCTGTAGCCATAGCCGACGGGCTGGCCGTCATCGGATCGGTATAGGAAGCCCGTTCGGCCGGACCTCCGGAGGAGGGCGTGGTCGGCCGGGTGAGCGTAGCCGAGGACCGTCCTGTCGATCGAGTCGATTGCGGCCGACGTGTCGCTCCGACCGAATGGCTCGGCGCCGACTCCGACCGGCAGCCGCGACAGGGCCGAGGGATTCGGCGTCCCCACCAGGTTGAAGACCGGCTCCCGAGGCACGATCCCAAATCGGGCGTACAGGCCGTTGGAGACGGGCTGGGCCGAATCGGTACACATGGCGAGTATCCCGGGCCGATTGTCGGCGGCGTCGCGCTCGTCGCGGGCGAGGCTCGCCGCTCGCCCCGCCTGGGGGCTTTGAGCGGTCCCCATCCCCGCCGGGATGGACGGCAAGATCTGCGTCAGGAGGGCGCGACCTATGCCGTGGCCTTGCTCGTCCGGCAACACGTATAGCTGCGAGAGGAACCAGACGTGTTCGCGTTGGGCCGCGATCCCAAAGCCGACCACCTGCTCCCGGCCGTGCGCGCTGCCGGCACCCGCCGGGCGCACGGCCACCAGGAACCGTTCCGGGTCCGTGGCGAGCAGGTGCTCGAGCAAAATCAGGAGTGGGTCCAGGTAGGGCGACGGCAACGGCCGGTTGAGTCGGGCCATGTAGCCGTCGACCGCGTAGTACCAGACGAGCGCGCATTCGGCCAGCTCGGCATGTCTGGGCGGCCGATAGGAGATGGCCACCTAGCCGGCCGCCGGCCGAGGCCCATCCGTCCCCACCACCGCGCCGGTGGCCTCGCGCTCGAGCTCGGCCTGCATGAACGTGTCGAGGTCGCCGTCGAGCACGGCCGAAGTGTTGCCCGTCTCCAAGTCTGTGCGGTGGTCCTTGACCATCTGGTAGGGATGCAGGACGTAGCTCCGGATCTGATTGCCCCAGCCCGCCTCGACGTGCTCGCCGCGCAGCTTCTTGAGCTCGGCCTCGTGCTCTTCCACGGCGCGTTGCAGGAGCCGGGCCTGGAGAATCTTCGAGGCCGTCTCCTTGTTCTGGGTCTGAGACCGCTCGTTCTGGCTCTGGGCCACGATGCCGGTGGGGATGTGGGTCAGGCGGACGGCCGAGTCGGTCTTGTTGACGTGCTGACCGCCGGCGCCGGTGGCCCGGAACGTGTCCATTCGGATCTCGTCCCAGTTCAACTCGGCTTCGAGGTCGCTCTCGACCTCGGGCAGGACCTCGGCCAGAGCAAAGGTCGTGTGGCGGCGCTTCTGGGAATCGAATGGGCTGATGCGGACGAGCCGGTGCACTCCGCGCTCGGCCTTCATGAAGCCGTAGGCGTATCGACCGTCGATGGCAACCGTCACGCTCTTGATGCCGGTCTCTTCACCCTCGGTCTGGTCGAGGATCTCGGTGGCGAAGCGGTGGCGCTCAGCCCAGCGCAGGTACATGCGAAGGAGCATCTCGGCCCAGTCGGTGGCTTCGGTCCCGCCGGCTCCTGCACTGATCGTCAGGAGCGCATTGCGCTGGTCATACTCGCCACCGAAGAGGAGGCCGCGCCGGGCGACGGCGTACTCCCCATCGAGCGCGGCGGCTTCGCTGGCGACTTCGCTGAGCAGACTCTGGTCGTCCTCTTCCTGAGCGAGCTCGAGCAACTCGAGGGTCGACTTGGCGCGGGATTCGATGTCGCGCCACAGTGCCAGCTCTTCGCGAAGCCCCTCGGCCTCGCGCAGGACCTTCTTGGCCTCGCGCTGATCGTCCCAGAAGTCCGCCTCACCGACGCGGGCGTCCAGATCTGCTAGACGAGTCTCTTTGGCCTCGAGGTCAAAGACGCCCCGAGGTCGCCTGGATCCGCTGGACCAGGTCGCGGATCTCGGCCGGCTCCACTAGGAGCGACCTCTCGCGTCCTGGAGAAGGATCGGTCGGAGCTCGATGAGGCGCAACGCGCTCTTGCTCCGGGCGACGACGGGGTTCACGCAGGGGCAATAGATGTTGTGGGTGCAGGATCCGCAGTTGCCATCGCAATCGAGGGCAGCCGCGTAACTGCAGCCGCGGCAATCACGCTCACAGGCGATGAGATCGATGAAAGCCGCTTCCTCGGCCTGCTTCACTACTCTCCTCAGTGTGGCGGCAATCGTCCCTCCGCAGAGCCGCGGCAGGATGACGGGCCCTGGTCGCGACCGACGATGGAGCGAGTATACGGCCTCAATTCGCCCAAGCCAAGAGGTTAAATGCCGTCGTGGGCGGATAATCTCGACCTTGAGGCCAACTCGTCCAGCATTCCGTTGCGCCGGCACGACGCCTTCGACTGCCGGAGCCGGACGGGTCGCGACGGACACGGCGAACCGGCCTCGGAGGTCAATACCCCAGGTCGGTGTGGTCCGTGATGTCGATGGCCCGGGCGGCCGAGCGGTCGGATCAGTGTTTGGCCGAGGGGCTCGCTGAGGTCGATGCCGCCCCGCCTGCGGAGCCTGCCGCGCCGGCCGAGTCCGGGTCCTCGTTGACTAGAACATAGAGCGCCATCGCCCCCAATTCGTGGACGAGCGACTTGTAGAAGAGGTCCTGAACATTGTCGTCGGGGCTCGTGTCGGTTGGGGACGACCAGGCCTCGATGCCCTGGTCCTGAGCCACGCGCAGGATTCGGAGCATGTGGCTTCGGTCCGAAACGAAGAGGGCCGTATGCAGGTTGCGGGCGTCGAAGATAGCTCGGACGTGCTGGATCGACTCCAAAGTGCTGTGGCCGGTGTTCTCCATCAGGATCGCCGACTCGGGTACGCCCCTGGCCATGGCATAGCGACGACCGGTCTCGGCCTCGGTCGTCAGGTCGCCCGGCAGGTTGCCGCCCGTGGTGATGAGAAATGGCGCGACGCCGTCTTTGTAGAGTTCGATGGCGTGGTCCAAACGAGCGGCGAGCGCCCCCGAGGGCCGGCCGTTGTACTGGGCGGCGCCCAGCACCACGATCGCGTCGACGCTGCGCCGGCCATCCTGGTGCCCGACCTGCCAGATTCGGAACGTGGTGAAGGCCGTGAGCGCGCCCGCGCCGAGGGCGAAGACGATCACGATCAGCAGGAGATCTCGAAGCCGCTCACCCAAGGTGAGTCGGGGCTTCGTCACCTGCCCGGACCGTGCGGGCCGCGTGGCTGCAAGGCCTCGCCCCGGCAGAGAGGTGTCTCTACTGACCGTGGCACTTCTTGTACTTCTTCCCGGATCCGCACCAGCAGGCGTCGTTGCGGCCCATGCGGATGCCCGCCGGCGAGTAGCCGGGTCGGATGGCCCCGCCGGAACCACCGCTCGTGGCCCCGCCGGATCCGCCCGAGGCGCGGCCCTGCGGCAGGGGCCCGGGGAGCTTGCGCCCCCCAGCCTGAGCGGCGCTTTCGTTGCCGCCCGCCTGCCCCGGCGCCGGGGCAGGCTGACTGCCATCCGCCGGCGGTTGTCCCGTTCCTTCGGTGCCCTGCGGCTGGGTCGGCTGGCGGACGATCGAGACGCGGAAGATCGTGGTCGCGACCTGATGCCGGATGAGCGAGCTCATCTCCTCGTAGAGGGCAAACGCTTCCTTCTTGAAGGCATTGAGCGGATCTTCCTGAGCGATGCCGCGCAGCCCGATGCCCTGGCGCATCTCGTCGACCTCGGTCAGATGCTCGACCCAGACCGAGTCGATGGTGCGAAGGAGAACCAGGCGCTCGATGAGAGCCCACTCCTCGGAGTTCTCCGCGTCCTTCTGCTCGAGTCGCTCGGCCGCGAGATCCTTGAGATGAGTTTCGATTGCCTCACGGCTGGTGAAGCCCCAGAGGGCGTCTTCGGTGGTCTCCGGGCTGCCCAGACCCATCGCCTCGATGGCTGCGATCAGGCCGGCCATGCTCCACTCGCCCTGCGGGATGAGCGGTGAAAGGTGCTGGTCGACCAGGGCGTCGATCTCCTGATCGACGAAGGACTGGACCGTGTCGGTCAGGTCTTCGTTGCGCAGAACCTTGTCGCGCTCTTCGTAGATGGTCTCTCGCTGCTTGTTGATCACGTCGTCGTACTCGACGACCCGCTTGCGGATATCGAAGTTGTAGCCCTCGACGCGGGTCTGGGCGCTCTCGATCGTCTTGGATACGAGGCGTGACTCGATTGCCATGTCCTCTTCGAGACCGAGGCGCTCCATGAGGCCCGCCACTCTGTCAGAGGCGAAGCGCTTCATCAGGTCGTCGTCGAGCGACAGATAGAAGCGCGACGAGCCCGGGTCGCCCTGGCGGCCCGCGCGGCCGCGGAGCTGGTTGTCGATGCGTCGCGAGTCGTGGCGCTCGGTGCCGACGATGTGGAGGCCGCCCGCCTCGACCACCACGTCGTGCTCTGCGTCGCAGATGCGCTTGGCCTCGGCCAGGGCGGCGTCGTAGGTTTCCTTGTCCACCTCGGCCGGGTTGAGGCCCTTGCGATGGAGCATCTCGGAGGCGAGTCCGGCGGGGTTGCCGCCGAGCAGGATGTCGGTGCCGCGGCCGGCCATGTTGGTGGCGATGGTCACCGCGCCGGACCGACCTGCCTGGGCCACGATCGGGGCTTCCTTCTCGTGGAACTTGGCGTTGAGGACCTCGTGCTTTATGCCGCGTCGCTTGAGCATCTCAGCCAGGCGCTCGGACTTCTCNNTTGTGGAGTTCTTCGGCCTCGGTCATTGCCGTACCGGTCATGCCGGCGAGCTTGGTGTAGAGGCGGAAGTAGTTCTGGAAGGTGATCGTGGCCATCGTGACCGACTCGCGCTGGACGTGCAGTCCCTCCTTGGCCTCGATGGCCTGGTGGAGACCCTCGCTCCAGCGACGACCCGGCATCTGGCGACCTGTGAACTCGTCGACGATGACGATCTCGCCGTCCTTGACGATGTAGTCGCGGTCGCGCTTGAACAGGGCATGGGCCTTGAGGGCCGACTCGAAGTAGCGCGCCAGGGTGGGATCGGCGTCGTAGAGGTTGTGTACCCCGAGGAGCTTCTCCATCTTGGAGATGCCTTCCTCAGTGGGCGAAACGGCCTTTTCCTTGAGATCGATGAAGTAGTCGCCGCCCTCTTCCGCGCCTTCCGGTCGCGCGACCAGACGCGGCACGAGACGGGCGAACAGGAAGTACTTGTCGGCGGACTCTTCGGCCTGGCCGCTGATGATGAGTGGCGTCCGGGCCTCGTCGATGAGGATGTTGTCGACCTCGTCGACGATGGCGAAGTAGCGTTCGCGCTGGACGCGCTGCTCGAGGGTGACGACCATGTTGTCGCGGAGGTA
>PLNK01000180.1 GCA_003142755.1 Chloroflexota bacterium
GAAGCCACTCGGCAAGAGAAACGGATCGGCAAGCGATCGAGCCGCCCGGACGTTCGAACAGCGATACGTACTGCTCGCGCCCGGTTACCATCCGCTCCATGCGTATCGCGATCCTCGGCACGCGCGGAGTGCCGGCCAACTACGGCGGCTTCGAAACGTTTGCCGAGCAACTCGGCAAACGCCTCGTGCAATCCGGCCACGAGGTCACGGTATACGGCCGCGACCTGTTCGTATCACGCAAGACGAAGAGTTACCTCGGGATGCGGATCGTCCGGCTCCCGGCGCCGCAGTCCAAGTACTTCGAGACGGTCATCCACACGCTGTTCTCGGCGCTTCACGCCCTGACTCAGCCCTACGACATCATCTATGTCTGCAACTCGGCCAACGTCCCGGCGGTGATCCTGCTCCGGCTTTTCGGCCGCCGCATCGTGCTCAATGTCGACGGCCTGGAATGGAAGCGCCGGAAGTGGAGCGGAATCGGTCGCGCGTACTACCGCGTGTGTGCCTGGACCGCGGCCAAGCTGCCCGTCCACGTGGTCACCGACGCACTGGTGATCAAGCACTACTACCAGGAAGCCTACGGGCGCCAGACCACTTACTTCCCATACGGCACGGAGTTGGAGCCGGTACCGGACGACGGTACGCTGGCGCGGCTCGGGCTCGTCGCCGGCCAGTACGTGCTCTACGTCAGTCGCCTCGAGCCCGAGAACAACGCCCACGTCGTAATCAAGGCCTTCGAGTCGGTTAGGACGGACCTGCCCCTTGCCGTGGTGGGTGATGCCCCGTATGCCTCGGAATACATCGCCTCGCTGCGGGCGACGACCGACCCTCGTGTCCTATTCCTGGGCGCGGTCTACGGCACGGGCTATCGCATCCTGCGTTCCCACGCCAAGGCCTATGTCCAGGCGACGGAGGTTGGCGGCACGCACCCAGCCCTGGTCGAGGCCATGGGATTCGGCAACGTGGTGCTGGCCAACGACGTACCCGAGCATCGAGAAACGCTCGGCGATGCGGGGCTCTACTATCACGGCGCGGCGGAGCTGTCGACCAGTCTACAGTCGGTCCTGGACGACGATACCCTGGCGGCCGACCTGCGAAATCGCGCCCATGAACGGGCCCGCCGCCTGTACAGCTGGGATGCCATTTCCGCGTCATACGAGACCTGGCTCACGGGGCTTTGCGAGCCGCCTGAGGTAGCTCCCGAACGGGTTTCCGAGGCCGGCATCTCGACCGTCGACATCGCAGGCCTACCGGTTCACGACGTGACCTTCGACGAAGCGGTAAAGCTGATCTCTGGTTGGGTAACCGATGGCTCGGGCGGCACGGTGTGTACGCCCAACGTCGACCACATCGTCAAGGCTCGCCGCCAGCCCGAATTCCGGGACGCGCTGATGGCCATGCGGCTGAGAGTGCCCGACGGCATGGGCATCATCTATGGATCGAGGATCGCCGGGACGCCGTTGCGCGGAACCGTCACCGGCCGGCTTCTGCCCGAGGCACTCGCCAAAGCGCTGGGCCCCACCACCGAGTTCGCCTTCTTCGGTGGCAGACCCGGCGTTGCCGAGGCCGCGGCGCGGGCCCTCGAGAGCCGCGGCGCCCACGTGGTGGCCGCGATGGCGCCCCGAATGGGATTCGTGGTTGGCTCCGACGAGGACGTCGAGCTCACGCGACGGCTCGCGAAAACCAACACGGACGTGGTCTTCGTCTGCCTCGGAGCGCCGCGCCAGGAAATGTGGATGGATCGTCATTCAGCGGAGTTCAGCGGAGTCCTGATCGGAGTTGGCGCTGCGGTCGACATCCTCGCGGGCAAGTCTCCACCGGCGCCGCTGTGGATGACCCGGCTCGGGGTCGAGTGGGTGTTCCGCCTGTGGCACGAGCCCCGGCGCCTGACGCCGAGATACATCTGGGACGACCCGCGCTTCTTCTGGTGGATGCTGCGCGAGCGCAACAACCGCCGTCAGCGGAACTAGCCGGACTCCTCAGGCGACAGGTGAGGGGACTTGCCGTGAGGCCTGACTCCAAGTCGGTCGTAAAGCCGGTCGATCTGCCTCAGTAGCCGGTCGATGCCGTAGTCGGCGGCCCGATTGCGCAGCCGGCCGGACAGCTCGTCAAGTCTGGCCGTGGGAGCCCGGAGCGCCGCACGGATCGAATCGGCCGAAGCTTCCGGGTCGCCGAAATCGACAAGTTGCCCGGCCAGCTCCTCGCCGAGCAGCGCCTCGTGGGCTGGGATTCGGTTGGCCAGGACCGGAACGCCGGCGGCCATCGCTTCGAGCAGCGCGATGCCGAAGCCTTCGCCCCGGCTCGGGAACGCTGCGAGCGCGGCCGCGGCGAGGAGCGCGGGCATCTCGTCCTCGGGAAACCCGAGAACGTAGCTCAACCGTTCCGTGATGCCCAGCCGCGCTGCCTCGGCCTTGATCCGGGCCAGCTCGTCGGGATCGGGCTCGCCGGCCAGCACGAGCGACCATTCGACGTCGTCGATGCGAGCCATGGCCCGAACAAGGTCGGCCAGGGCCTTGTTCGGGACGATTCTGCCGATGGACACGACGCGGCCAGGGTCCGGCCTCCTTTCCAGCGCGAGCAATCCGGCGAGCGGAATCGCGTTTGGAAACGTGACGCTGCGGCTGCCCAGGTATGGAGCATCGCGAAGCAGCAAGGCCCTGTCCGACTCGCTGCTGGCTAGCACTCGAAATCCGCCCAGGCGGATGAGTGGCCCAAAGTACAGCCGCATCGCCAGCCGCTTCACCCAGCTCCCGGAGCCGGAGTGGAATATCAGGCCGTGGGTGTGGAGGATACGCGGCCTTCTGGCGGCTGCCGCTCCGATGGCTGCGGTCGCTAAACCGAAGCGCAGGTCGTGGAGGTGCACAACGTCGTGACGGACGATTTCGCGCCACACTCGATCCGGCCGGTACGACACGGCGATCTGCGCCGAACCGCGGCCAGGGACGCGGACGACCCTCACGCCGTCCAGTGTCTCGCGACGGGGTAGGCCCACGGTGGGCCCCACGACATCGCGATCCAGCGTCAGGACCGTGACCTCTCGTCCGGCCGCGGCCTGCGCCGCGGCCAGGTCGTGGACGTATTTCTCGGTTCCGCCCGTAAAGGGCCGGTAGCGGCGGCAGATGTGCAGAACGCGGATCGGGGCCTGGGACGGTGGCGTTGCGGCGCACATGGCCTGCATTCTGGCCTTTCCTATTGCCGCTGGCCGAGCGCCAGCGCAAACGCCTCGGCCGTCCGCTTCCGTGAGTAGGTCGCTGCTCGGGCGAGGCCGGCCTCGCGCAGTTTGCCCGCAAGCTCAGGCCGATCGAGAAGCTCGCCGATGGCGTCGACCCAGTCGTCCGGTCGGGACGGGTCGAGGAGAATTGCCGCCCCCCCCGCCACTTCCTCGAACACGGGGATGGAGGAACAGCAGCACGGAACGCCAGCCGCCATCGCCTCGATCAGTGGCATCCCGAACCCCTCGTAGATCGATGGCATCAGAAGAGCTGACGCGCGCCCGTACATGACGTCGCGCTCCTCGTCGGTGACGTAGCCAGGCCAGACCACGGCGCCCCGCTCTTGCAGGTCGTTGATGCCCGCGATCTCGCTCTCGCTGGCCCAACCGCGGCGGCCAAGGATCGCAAGCCGCAGATCCCGCCCGTTTTCGCGCAGCCGAGCGACGACTCGGGCCGCGAACAGCACGTTCTTCCTCGGTTCGATCGTTCCGACCATCAACACGTACGGTTCGGAAACCGCCTGTTTTGGGGCGGACTCGGATGGCTGAGGAACCGCGGATCGGTTCGGGAACCAGGGTGGCACTACTGTCCCGCTAGCCGAGGGGAAGATGCTTCGGATATCGTCGGCTGCGGCCTGCGTGCCGAAGATAAGCTGATGGCGGCGGGCGACCCGACCCATCAGGGCCTGTTCGAAGAACCTGGTGCGCCGCGTGTGGTGCTCAGGCACGCGGAAGCTGCTGGCGTCGAGTATCACCGGGATTGCCGGTACGCCGGGGAGAGAAGGCACTACCAGGCTCGTCGAGATGTAGGCGGTTACCGGGTGGCGTCGCAGGTGCCTCCAAACCGATAGATGCCAGCGGGCTCCGCGAGCGGGCAGCGAAACCACCTCGATCGCGTCCGGAACCTC
>PLNK01000120.1 GCA_003142755.1 Chloroflexota bacterium
CGAGTGCCCGCCCGGCGGCCGAGTGCCCGCGCCGGGGCCGAGTGCCCGGCCCGCGGGCGCCGCGCCGAGCCGGCGGACCGATGCCGCGACCCCGCCGATGGTCGTCGTCCCGGCATGCCTACAATCGCGCTGGCATTGTGCCGATAGTGAGGTGATCCGGTGGCCGACGAGGACGAGCTGGGTCGGACCAGAGTCAGATCGGACGGCACGGCCGCAACACCGGCCCATGCCCACCGCGCCGCGTGGCCCGGGATCGCGGCGCCGGCCGTCATCACCTCCACACACGTGCGGATCTGGCTCGGGGTAGTCCTGGCCGCGATCGTCATCGGGACCACCGGCTACTGGGCCCTCGATCCCGATTGGCGGCTCATCGACGCCGTGTACATGACGGTGATCACGCTCACCACCGTCGGCTTCCGGGAAGTCCAGCCGCTCAGCGACGCNNCGGTCGGGATCGTGGCCGAGTACCTCGTTGTCGAGGCGACCAGCGGACGTCGGGAGGCGAAACGGATGACAGACGCGGTCAACAAACTGTCGGGCCACTACATCCTGTGCGGCTACGGCCGCGTCGGCCTGACGGTCGCGCGCGAGCTGGTCCACGCGGGCCGGAAGGTGGTCGTCATCGACATCCTGCCCGAATCGCTGGCTCGAGCCAGGCGTGAGGGGTTCCTCGAGGTCGAGGGCGATGCGACGGAGGAGGCGACTCTCCGCGCGGCCGGGATAGAGCGGGCAACAGGCTTGATCACGACCATCGATTCGGACGCCCACAACGTCTATGTGATCCTCTCGGCCCGGGCCCTCAACCCCAAGCTCTTCGTCGTTGCCCGAGCCAACACCGAGGACTCCGAAGCCCGGCTGATGCAGGCGGGCGCCAGCCGCGTGGTCTCGCCCTACACCATGGCCGGCCATCGACTGGCCGAGCTGGCCACGCGGCCGCGCGTCGTCGACTTCATCGACGCGGCCCTGTCCCATGGCGAGCTGGCGTTCTCGATGGAGGAGGTCGAGGTCGTGGCCGGCGATCCGACTCTCGACGGCGCGACCGTCGGTTCACTGCGCGACACGGGCGTCTTCACCCTGGCCATCGTGACGGGTGAGAAGAGCTACGAAGCCAACCCTCCGGCGGATCGAATCCTGAGGGTCGGCGAGACGCTGGTCGTGTCGGGCAGCGTGCCGCGTCTACGCGAACTGCGCGGCCACGCGGGCAGAGCGTAGGCATGGGCATGCCGCCGACCAGGGCCTTGCTGCTGGTCGACGCCACGAAGAGAAGGGACGACCTCCAGGCGATGCTGGCGGGGATGAGCCGCGAACAGCTGTTGTGGCCCGGGGCGTACGGCTGGTCGGCCAAGGATCACGTGGCTCATCTGGCCGAATGGGAGCGGCTGCTCTTCGGCTGGTACGACGCCGGTGCCCGCGGCGAGAACCCGCCCGTGCCCGCCGAGGGTTACAGCTGGGCCACGATCGACGCGCTCAATCAAGTGATCTACGAGCGGCATCGCGACGATCAGCTGGAGCACGTTCTGGCCGACTGGAACGACACTTCGCGCCGGCTGCTCGCCCTGACCCAGGCCACCTCCGAGGCGGATCTGTTCGCGCCCGGCCGCTACCCCTGGACCGGCCGCGGCACGCTGGCCTCGTTCGTGTACGAATGCGGCCCGAACCACTACCGCTGGTCGGCTGTCGAGATCAAGCGAGGGCTCAAGAACCGGCGCTAGCCGGCTCGGGTGGGCCCGCAGAGGAGGGCACGATGACGGACCCCAATCAGGCTGAACGAGTCCAAGACCCCGGCTACGGCAACTGCCTGCGCTGCGGCGCGCCGGTGGAGGCGGTCGGGATCGAGAGCTTCCGTGTCGGCGGCACGTCGGGCGGCTGGAAGATGCTCTTCGGCGAGTTTGCGGAACTCGGCGAGGGGATGATCGACTTCGAGATCTTCGCCTGCCCAAACTGCCGCAAGGTCGAGCTACGGGTGCCCGTCAAGTAGCCCCGACTTCAGCCCATCGCCTCGCCGGCGGCGCTCATCGCCTCGCGGTTGCGCTTCTCGACCGCGATGAGCGCGCCGCCGACGATGCCGGCGTTGTTCTTGAGAGTGGCGATGGCCACCGGCGTCTTGACCGTGACGTACTGCATGTAGTTGTCGGAGCGCTTCGAGGCGCCGCCGCCCAGGATGAACAGATCCGGCCAGAACAGCTTCTCGAGCAGGTGCAGGTAGTCGTCGAAGCCGGAGGCCCATTCCCTCCAGCTGAGCCCGAGTCGGTCGCGGGCGGACTCGGCGACGCGCACCTCGGCGTCCTGGCCGTGGAGCTCGACGTGGCCAAACTCCGTGTTCGGCAGCAACCGGCCGTCGGCGAAGATCGCGGATCCCATGCCGGTGCCGATCGTCAGGACGATGATCGTGCCGCGCTGGTAGCGCCCGGCGCCGAAACGCAACTCGGCCAGCCCGGCCACGTCGGCGTCATTGCCGATGGCCACGACCCGGCCCATGGCCAGACCCATCTCCCGCTCGGCCTGAAATCCGATCCAAGCGGAGTCGATGTTCGCGGCCGTGAGAGTGGTTCCGCTACGGGTCGCCGCGGGAATACCCACGCCAACGGGCAGCTTGGCGGCATCGGCGGCTGTGAGCGACGCACCGGGCCCCGCGACGAGTGGCTCGAGCAAGCTCTCTACCAGCCCATCCATGACCGCCACAACGTCGCGCGGCACAGACGGCTGCGGGGTCTTGACGCGGCTGCGCTCGCCCAGGAACTGGCCGGTACGGGTGTCGACGACGGCGCCCTTGATGCCGCTGCCGCCGAAGTCGATCCCGATCGCNNACGCTGATCCCGCCGTCGATCACGAGTGACGCGCCGTTCGTCCAGGCGGACTCGTCGGAAGCTAGATAGACGGCCATGGCGACGACCTCCTCTGGCCTACCAAATCGGCCGGTCGGGTTTCGGGCCAGGCGCAGCTTCTTCGCCTCTTCATCCTTGAGCAACCACTCCATCAACAGCGGCGTCTCGACCGGCCCGGGCAGGATGGCGTTCGTGCGCACGCCCTGCGGCGCGAATTGGACGGCCAGCGACCGGGTCAGAGCCAGAACGGCGCCCTTGCTGGCCGTGTACGCATCCTGAGGCACCGAGCAACCCAGGAGGGCTACGAAACTGGAGACGTTGATGATGGAGCCTGCATGGCGTTCGATCATGCGCGGGATGGCGTATTTGCAGGCCAGATAGACGCCCCGAACGTTGACGGCCATGACCTGATCCCAGGCCTCGACCGGCGTGTCCACGACCGAATGATCGGCCTCGGGCATGATCCCGGCGTTGTTGTAGAGCACGTCGAGGCGGTCGTACTTCTGGATCGCGAGCTCGACCATGGCCTTCGCGTCGGCCTCGACAGACACGTCGACGGTGATCGGAGTGGCCTCGCCCCCGGCAGCCCTGATCTGCCGGACCGTTTCCTCCGCCGCGGCCTTCTGGTTGTCCGCCACGATCACCCTCGAACCTTCAGCAGCGAAACGGAGCGCCGCCACGCGGCCCATCCCGCTGCCCGCGCCGGTGATGATCGAGACCTTCTCCTTCAGCCGCATCCTGGCGCCTCCGCAGTGGTTTCTGGCAGGTTCGATCGGGTCGACCCGTTGGCTGTTCGAGAGCCGGTATGTCGCCACGCTAGCTTACTAGGGGGACGCCCGAAAGCCACGGCCGACTCAGATTGGGCCGCCCGCTACCGCTCAGCGCGATTCAACGACGTATGCTGGTCCGGCGACCCTGAGTAGCCGGCCGCGAGCGAGGAGTCATCGGTGAATACCGTGTCGCGAGTCGTGGCAGTTGCCGGCGGGACCGGCTTCGTCGGCGGGGCGATCGCCAGGGAGCTGGCATCGCGAGGCCACCGAACGGTGATCTTGACGCACCGGCCGGCGGCTTCGTCCGTGGCTTCGTCCGTGGCTTCGTCGGCTACGCCGCCCTTCGAATACCGGCACGCCGACGTGACGCGTCCGGAAAGCCTGGCGGCCGCCCTGGCGGGCGTCGACGCGCTCGTCATCAGCCTGGCGTTCCGGAACTCGCCGATCGAGGCGCCCCGGCGCGGTCAGACCTTCGAACGGGTCGACGCCGGGGGGACGGTGGCGCTCGTGGCCGCTGCCAAGGCGGCCGGAGTGGGCCGCCTGGTGTACATCTCGGGCGCGGGTGCGGCCCCCGACGCGGCCAGACATTGGTTCCGGGCCAAGTGGCGGGCGGAAGAGGCTGTCAGGACCAGCGGCATCCCCTACACCATCTTCCGGCCGAGCTGGGTCTACGGGCCCGGCGACCGATCGCTGAACCGATTCTTGGGTTTCTCGCGCTGGCTGCCGTTCATCCCCCAAATCGGCAACGGCAAGCAGCGTCTCGCGCCCGTGTTCGTGACCGATATGGGGACCCTCGTCTTCGAGGCCCTCGAGTCGCCGGCCGCCCGCAATGTCACGCTCGAGGTTGGCGGTCCGGAGACGATGTCGATGGACGAGGTCATCCGGACCGCCTTGCGTGTGCTCGGCAGACGGCGCCCGATACTGCACACACCTGTCGTGTTGATGAAGTTGCTCACGGCACCGTTGACACTGTTACCGTCGCCACCGATGACGCCATCCGCGATTGACTTCGTCGTGCAGTCCGCACAAGTCGATGCGAGGCCACTCCGCTCGCTCTTTCCACATGAGCTGACCTCGTTGTCGGAGGCCCTGACCACATATCTCCCGCACGGCAAGTAGCAGCGACTACCACGTTGACTCGGGCGCACTGAGGATGGTGCCGAAGTCGCCGGCATGGTTGCCCAGTATCAACAGGCTCATCTGCGCCGGAAGTTGATCGCGTGGGATCGTGACTGTCTTCTTGGCGGAGAACGTCGCGGGCATTGTTTTGCCTGCGGCCTTCATCGTATCGAGTGAGAAGTGGGTTGGGATCAGCAGCTTCGGGTTGACCTGCTTGATCAGGTTCATCGCCTTCTCGTCCTTCGGGTCCAGCCCGCCCGTGTTGATAAGGACCATCGCGGCGATGTCGACATGGCTGCCGATGGCGGTGAGTTGATCGGATGTGAGTTGCAGCTGACCGGTCGAGCCGCCGTGAACGATCCTGAAGCCATCGAAGTCGATCACGAAGATGTGGTTCGATGGGTCGACCGGGTCGATTGGAGCATCGCTGTGGGACGCCGAGATCGACTTGATCCTGATGTCGCCGACATTGAGTTCGGTCGTCTTGTTGGTTATCTTCTTGCCCGGGAAGCTCTGCTCGAACGATTCCAGGTAGTGGTCCGAATGAGTGTGAGTCGTCAGCAGGATGTCGGTGGCCCTGGCCGGGCTGGTCAATAGAGTGGGGTCGTAGACGTCGATCAAGATCCGCCGGCCTGACGAATCCATCAACTCGACCTGGCAGTTGCCTTCATATGCGACGGTCACCGTCGCCGGCGTCGGGGTAGGTGTGGGGACCGCGGTTGGGGCGACAGTCGGGGTGGATGTGGCACCGGAGCAACCTGCAAGTGCCACGGCAGCGACTGCCAGCAATGCAGTCCAACGTGAAGTGCGCATCGTTCTGTGGATCCTCTCTGTCGCAGCGCCTGAATGTGGCGTGCTCGAACATCCAGACGTGAGCCCGGATTGCTTTGTTCGATGCGCCTACCAGTTGCTCTCGGGGTACTGCGGCATCGAGCCAGAGCCCTGCGCCGGCCTGCCCACGAACAGGGCCGTAGTCGACTCCGGCAGCCGATTCTTGGTGAGGGTGAGCGGGACCTTGCTCGTGTACATGCCCGGCCACTTCCCGGCCTGAATCTGTTCACGGGGCAGGGCCCTGCGCGCCGGCCGAGGTGGGCCGGGACGAGGCGGCAGCCTTTTGTCCGGCCTATTGCCCACAGCACTCATTTGGAAGCACGGGGTACGGCGCGGGGCGTCTCCACGTGCAAACCAGCCCCAAAGCGGGCCACTCTGCCGCCTTTCGGAGCCCGCCGGGGCTGTTTCAGGGCCAGAAGCGAAGCTCAGGCGACCGGCCCGTACCCGGCGTCCTCTTTAGGAGTGCCACCAGCAATGATCTGGAGAATCGGCGCGGTGAGCGGCCGCGAGCGGAGCCGAGACCCTAGCCTCGCTCCAAGTAACGCCCAGGCGTTACCG
>PLNK01000067.1 GCA_003142755.1 Chloroflexota bacterium
TTCCTCGCAATGGACGCCTGTGGCTCCTGACCTTCGGGACGGGGCACCTTTTCGTCAACGAGGACTTTGCCGACCCCAGGTTTGGCCTGCGTACTGTGCTGAACTTGGTCGACCCTGAACAGCTCCGTTCTGTTGGCAGCCGCATCTATGAAGACGTGATTGTCCGCACGATGAAGCAAGTGAGCCGGCGATCGAGCCGCGCCGCTTTCACGATCGATGACACGCGGGATATCCTCCGCGACGTCACCGGTGCGCCAAGGAGTCAATCGACCTGGGGAACCGAGCTCACAGGTGGGATCGCCCTATCGCTGACCATTCCTATCGCTGCCACGGGACTCCCGGACCTGCTAGATCGGATCGAGGCCGAGCACAACAAGACCGACTACCGAGCGTCCTTCGCGTTCGTCGACTTCATCCAGGCGGTCACGGATCCGACGCTTATCACTGAGCTTGACGCGGACATGCTTGACGCCATCTCGGGGCGGAAGCAGTCCGACCTCTATCTGGCGCCACCTGAGCCGATTCTGTACGAGGACGTGGGCGGCTTTCTCTACTTCCGGGAGCGGTTGGACGATGCCCACCCTGAGCTCGATCTGAAGGATTATCGCCGCACCGCCGGCGATCCCAACGACTTGACCGTTGCGAAGCTGCACGCTCATGTGGTCAGGCTTCTCAGCGCAAGCACGGCAGCGGAGCGACGAGCCTGGTCGGTCTATCGCTGCGTTGTCTACGAGACGACGCTCCGAGGGCGGTCCTACCTTCTGTCCGAAGGAGACTGGTTCGAAGTCGATCCTGACTTCGTGTCGAGAGTCGATCGGGATGTGGCGCTGATAGAGAAGGCAAGTATCCAGTTGCCTCCGGCACGCGAAGGCGAAGAAGAAGCGGCCTACAACCAGCGGGCCGCAAACGAGACGGGCATCGCCTTGATGGACTTTAGGCTTGTGCCAATCGGAGGCAGCACGATCGAGGTCGCTGATCTCGTCAGCCCTTCAGGCCACCTGATCCACGTCAAGCGAAAGACTCTGTCTGCGACACTGAGCCACTTGTTCTCGCAGGGACGGATATCCGCTGAGGCCCTCAAGGCGGATGAGGCGGTCCGAGCTGCCGCGGCAGCGAAGCTGGATGAGGATGGCAGGGTCTCCGGCGACATTCTGCGCGGAACGTTCGACGCTAGGTCCAAGACGGTCGTCTACGCGGTCATCGCCGCCAACGCGGCGGAGCTACCGGCGAAGCTGCCGTTCTTCAGCCGACTGAACCTCTGGCAAGCTCGGCGGTACCTCTCTGCCACGCTCGACTACCAGGTCGCCTTCCTGGGAATCCCCTTCGAGTGACTCCTGCTGACCCCGGGGTCGGCAAGGGCTCGTGGTTGTGGACAATCGGCAATCCCAAGGGTCGTGCCCTGGCCGGGCTCATCTATTCTCGAGGAGCAGCGCCTCACACTCCGTTCGGACCCCAGACACAGTCCCCGACCATTGACAGTGGACGAGAGTGATGCCACTCTGGCGCAGGCAGCTCACACGTCAACCGTGGCCCGGGGCCGGAGAGGCGCACAAGAGAGGAGTCCCATAACTTCCAAATGACATAAGAAGATCGAAACAGATATCCAGGATAGAAACCAGACTCGCAAAGATAACCCTAGGCAATTGCCTGGGGTTTCGTGTTTCTCAGTGGCCAAGCAAATGCAAGAGGTATCAAGATGAATGACCAACTGGTCCGAATAGGCATCTTCTACGATGGCAACTTCTTCAGCGTTGTTAGTGACTACTACGCCTATCACCATGAACGTAGCGCTCGCATCAGCATCAGTGGACTTCATGAGTACGTCCGGAGCCGTGTTGCTCACGAGGAGCACGTGGATCCGCGCTTCTGTCAGGTAGTTGATGTCCACTACTTCCGTGGCCGTTTCACTGCAGCCGAAGTCGAAGCAGCTGGCAAGCTACTCGCCGACCGCAAGTTCGATGATGTCCTCGTTCGCGAAGGCGTCACAACTCACTACCTACCCATGGGCTACAGCGGCACCGAAAAGGGCATCGACGTATGGTTTGCCCTTGAAGCGTATGAACTCGCAATCTACAAACGTTTCGATGTCTGTGTGTTGGTCGCTGGGGACTCTGACTATGTGCCGCTCGCGAGGAAGCTGAACACGCTTGGTGCCAGAGTAATGGTGCTAGGTTGGGACTTCGAGTATTCAGACCACCATGGGCGAGTGCGTACCACGAAGACCTCGCAGACCCTGCTGGATGAGGTGACATACCCCGTTCTTCTCAGCACGACCATCGAGGACAAGACGCAGAAGGACGCCGTCAAGGGTTTGTTTCTTCCAAGGTTGGAACCGAGAGAGCAGCAAGAGCATCCTGGACATTCCTCACCCACGATTCCGAGTTTGCCGACCGCGAGACAGTCTGGTCGGATCCAGAACCTTGTCGAACGAGAAGCCGAGAACAAGCGGTTCGGTTGGATCACGCCAGCCGAGGGAAGCCCGAACATCTGGTTCGGTGAGCGTGACCTCGAAGATGCTGCCTTCACCTCAGTTGTTGTGGGTGCCGTTGTCACGTACGAAATGGGCAGCAACTGGGAAGGGCCGTGCGCCAAGCGAGTTCGCATGGAGACCAACGGTTGACTTCTTGCTCTTCAGCACGTCGCCGCCCTGCTCGGCTTCGCACCGGTTAGGGCGGCTGCGTCCTCGTTGTCCGGGTAGGTGCGAAGACCGACCTGTCGGCCTGTGACGCGAGACTCCCGGAGGACGACGATGCGCTCGGGCACGATCTTTGAGGGAAGCGCACGATCGCATGAACGCGGCGAGCAAGCCGACGGATAATGGGGTGGAAGGCTCCCGAGAGCGGGAGTGTGCCACGCTAGCTGACACGCCGGGCGCCTACGCTGCAGATCAAATGAAGCACGCACGGACCGAGAAGCCGTCGCATAGCGACGGCCCAGATCTCTGGTCGCTGCCGGCGATGACGGTGGGCGGGTCGCTGGATCCTGCCGACGGCCCAATGGGGCCGGGACTCGATGTCGACCGCGCATCTGATGAGCGGCGCTGGCGTGCGCAAGCGGTGATCTCACCGATCGAGCAGATCGTGCACGCCCTCGCCAGCGTGCAGATCCGAGAAGAGGACTACGACGCGCGGCGGCTTGCTCATCACGTCGTCGACCTCGCCGTGCGGAGCATGGGCTTCGCGCAGGAGACGACAACCGACGAGGTCCTCGATGAGCTCGCGGCGATGGCCCGGGCGATGCGGCCGGACGCCCCGTCCGACGAGTGGCGCGACATCGCCGCCCGGGTCTTCGGCGGGCTGCAGAACGTCAGCCACGACTACGACAAGTTCCGCTTCACCGGCATAGCCGCCGACGGCGTGCGACGAGAGTTCAGCTTCCGGCTGATCGAGCTTCGCGAGCACGGCGACGACGCGGTAGTCGAGGCGACGAGCGAGGCGATCAACCTGTTCGTCTCGGCGCTCGACATCGAGCCGTCCAACGCCGAGCGCGCCTACCAGGCTCTGCTCGCTCGCCAGCTTGAAGAGGGGCATCTCGAACAGGCGATCCGGACCGCGCAGATCGCGGGTCGCGCTTCGATCGCCTCGGCCGCTCTCATCAACGATGCGATCGAGCGAGCCCAGCGCGATGTTGACCCCGATGTGTGGGTGAGCGTCATCGAACCCGAGCTGAACGAATCGCAGGGACGCGTTCGTAGTCGGATCGCCGATGACGATCTGATCTACGAGAAGGCCCGCGACCTCACCGATGCCGACGACCCTAAGGTCCGAGCCGAGGCGGGAGCTGTGGGCGAGATCGTCCGCGAGCAGCGCCGAATCCATGTGGCGCTCGAACGCCGGCTGGTCGTCGCGCGTCCAGCGTTCCTCGATGCGCAGCGCAGCCAGCGGCTCGCCGTCCGCCGGCGGCTGCGGCTCCTCTCGGTCGACACCGGGCTCTTCCGCTCGGTGATCGAGCTCGCCAAGCCCGATGCCCTCGCGGTGACCGACGTGTTCGCAGACCAGGCACTTGGGGTCGTCATGCCGCATCTTATGCGGCTCGACACGCTCATCGACGCGCTTCTCGAACCCGTGGTGGCCCGCGAGCGTCGCAGCGTCGATCTCGAAGTCGTCGGTGACGTCGACGAGCGCTGCGACCCTCAACGCTTCGCGCCCGTGAGCCTCGCCGCGGCCGCCGCGGTCCTCGCCACGGCTCGCGAAGCGCCCCTGCGCCTGTCCGAATTGCTGACCAGGGCGCGCTCCGCGGGTGATCCCGATGTGATCGTCCTCGTTCGTCTTGCCTCACTGTTCGCGTTCGCGCCCGAGCGATCTGACGACCCCGACGAGGATGAAACGCGTCCCGACGATCTCGTCGCCGGGCTCGCTGCACTCCACGATGGTGCAATTCTGCGCGACGATGGGTACGCCGGGGCCGATCTCCTCGTGGGCTCGGCCGAGGCGATCGAGGCGCTGCCTGCGCCGGCCAAGCCTGAGCGGAAGGCTTTGGAGCCAATTTCGCTCGCCGTCTTCCGGAGTCGCCGATGAGCGGATACGACCTTCCCGATATCACCGCTGCATCGGCTCTCATCCGACATGCACTAGCCGGGCGGCCGCTCGCCACCGGCTCCGAATACGGCGAGCTGTTCGACCGCTACCTCCATCACCAGGCGTTCAGAGACCTCGTCGCCTCAGTCGCCGACGGGCTTGATCTCGCCGTCCTCCAGGCGCCTCCGACGACCGGACTCGTCCTTTCGCCGAACCCCGACTCGCCGTTCCGGCTCCGCTTCGCCGACTTGCGGCCGTGGACGCCGGACGAGCGACTCGTCGCCGGGCTCGTGCTGCTCGGGATCGCCGCGCTGCGCTTCCCACGCGAGGAAGACCTCGACGCCGAGGGCATCGTCCGCTACGTCACCGTCGGCTCGGTCGAGAAGTTTATGCGCGAGGCGATCAGACCTCTTGCCATCGCACCCACCGCCGACGCCAAGTCGATCGAGGCGTACGCGCGATCGGCGGCCGAGGCGTACGAGCGGATGCCCGGGCTCCTGCGCACCGAGAAGCGAGGCCAGCGCAAGCGCGGCTGCACCATGCGGGTCATCGAAGACGTGTTCGACCTGCTCATCGAGCAGCGAATGGCCCGCCGCCCTGCGCGCATGGACGACGACACGCTCCAGCTCACCGACCGATTCCGCGTTCACGTCGCCGAGATCGCCGGGTCGGAGGCGCTCGCGGTCCTCCGCGCGGTCGCGGCGCAGCAGCCGGCGAAGGGGTAGCGATGTGGCGAATCCGGCGCATCAAGCTTGACGGTATCGGGACCCGCGCGGCTCGCTTCCGGGACCTCGAGCTCGACCTCACCTCTGAGCGAACCGGCGAACCACTCCACTCGCTCGTGTGGCTGCGCAACGGCGGCGGCAAGTCGAGCCTCATCGCGCTTGTTGCGGCGCTCCTGCGGCCAGCGAAGCACGAGTTCCTTTCGGCGGCAGGGAGCGGCCGGACCGTCGGTCGGGCACTCGGCGACTACATTCTCGATGGGGACACCGCACATGTCGTCATCGAGTGGGGGGACGAAAGCGGCCGACGCCTGGTGACCGGCGGCGTCTTCGAGTGGCTGGAAAGGACCGCGCCGCCTGACCCCGCCCGCGACCAGGATCGGTTGCGCCAGATCCGCTACATGTTCGTCCCGCTCGCGGGCGTCGCCGAACTCGATCGTCTGCCGTTTGCGACCGCCGGCAAGCGAACGGACGCAGACGCGTTCCTCACGACGCTTTCGGCTTGGGCGTCGCGGACGACTGTCGAGATCACGAGAACGCAGGCCGAATGGTTGCGCCGGCTCGACGCGTACGGCATCGATTCCGACCTGTGGCGCGCGATCGTCGAGATGAACCGCACCGAAGGCGGCATCGACGCCGCCTTCGTCTTCCGTAACCCGAACGATTTCGTCCGATACCTGCTCGGCATCACAGTCGATCCCGCCGACCTCGATCCGGTCGCTGCGTTGCTAGCCGAAGTGGCCGAACAGTTGGCCACACGACCGGCAGCGGAGTCGGACATTGCATTCGCTACAGGCGCGATCGACCACCTGCGCGCGCTCGCGGTGGCACACCGCGACGACGTCGCCGCTGCCGAGCTTGTCACAGAGTCCGAAGCAGCCGCTCGTCGGTTCCGGTGTGCGCTGCAGGCCGCGATGGCGGTCGCCGAGGCAGACCGCCAGACGGCCGAGCAGGAGTACACAGAAGCGAGTGCCGCCCGCGTCGAGAACAACAGCGCGTACGACGCCGCTCGTCTCACTGCAGCCGAATACCGCCGCCTCGCCGCAGTGCTTCGCGTCGATGCGGCGAAGGGGGGTGCGACCGATTCGACGGCGCGCGCCGGGACCGCTCGTGGCATCGCCGACGCCTGGGTC
This sequence comes from Chloroflexota bacterium, assembly GCA_003142755.1. GTDB lineage: Bacteria > Chloroflexota > Limnocylindria > Limnocylindrales > CSP1-4 > Fen-1039. Next base: position 6,373 of record PLNK01000067.1, read on the forward strand.
GCTGCGGAGCCAGTCGTCGCCGCCGACACGGCGAAGGAGCACCTGCGCTCTGTACAAGCCGCC
>PLNK01000118.1 GCA_003142755.1 Chloroflexota bacterium
TGGAGTGAGATCGGGCCTACGCCTTCCGTCGTGAAGCAAGGACGATCGCCCTCTCCCACCGCAACACGCGTGGCCGCAAGTGGATGCCGCTCGGCGAGTCCCGCCAGGGCGTCTCGCAACCGATCTTCGTCTATCGGGCCAGTGATCCGCGCCGCCAGAGCTCCGCTCAGGCTGCGGCCCGCCCGCGCGAGACCAATGGCCGCTCCCGCAGATGGCATCTCGATTCTCACGCAAACGAGCATATTCGAAATGGGTGACGGTCCGGCACGCTGTCGTGGCCTCGAGCCCGCCGACATTGTCATTCCCGAAGAGGCCCGCAGCGCTGCCGTCAGGACCGTCGGGAAGTTCGCTCCCCGACGAGCTCGAGAGCGACGTCCATGGCTGCCGCCGTTAGCTCCTCGGGCGTGGCTTCGAACCCCAGCGATCGAAGCATGGCCGAGGCAGGAGCGAGATTCCCGAGGTAGACAGCGAGTAGGCCGAGGAGCGAGCGCAGCTGATCCTGGAGCGCGGCGTCGGGTTCGATGACGGCAGCGCAGAGCAGGAGCAACCGACTCTGCATCTTCTGCCCGGTCTCGCTGTGATCACGCAGGGCCGGCTGGTTCTGCTGCACGAAGCTGATCCAGCGGCTCCACTGCCCCTGGAGTAGCTGAGCCAGCCGACGCAAGTATTCCTGGCGGAATTCGGTCGTGCGCGGCTGCGTCTGGCTCCAGGCCACGAGCTCGTCTGCAGGCTGGACCAGGCTGTCGATGATCCCGGCCAGGAGCGCCTCTTTGGACGCGAAGTGGTAGTAGGCGGGTTCGACAACTCTGCCGTCCTGCTACCTGTCGCCGTCGGCGCCGTGCTTCTCGGTGGCTTCGCGTTTCATGCGCTCAGCACCAAGCTGCCGCTCCTGGACCTGCGGCTGTTCGCAGTGCGCTCCTTCACGGCGTCAAACGTCCTGCTGTTTCTCTCGGGTCTGTCGGTGTACGGGGCCATGCTGCTGCTGCCCCTTTACGAGCAGCAGGTGCGCGGCCAGAGCGCCCTCGCCGCGGGGCTGCTCCTCGCACCGCAGGGCCTGGGCATGTTGTTGACCCGAGGCTATGCGGGTCGGCTGACCGACCGCATCGGGGCCCGACCCGTCGTGCTTGTTGGCTTTGTTCTCACGATGGCTGGCACGCTCGCCTATACGCAGGCCGGCGTGAACACCAATGAGCTTCTTCTCGGCGCTTCTCTGGTCCTCCGTGGAGCCGGCCTCGGAGCGGTGACCATCCCCGTCATGGCCGGGGCCTACCTGGGCTTGCGGTCCGACCAGGTGGCTCACGCCAGCATCGCCACTCGGATCACGTCGCAACTTGGCGGTGCCTTTGGAGCGGCCGTCTTCGCCCTGATCCTCCAGACGCAGCTCGCCGCTCAAGCCGCCGGCGGTCTTGTGGGTCGCGCCACCGCGTTTGACAACGCATTCTGGTGGTCGATCGGCCTCACCGCGCTCGCCATCATTCCCGCTCTATTCCTTCCCGGGACACGGGCAGTCGCCGCTCGCCGCGCGGAGCAGGCTCAGGCGGCCGCTATTGGGCATACAACTTGAACGCGATGTCGTCCTGGAAATCCGGCAGGGAGATGGTGACGGTGTTGCCCTGGCGGGTCACTGAGGCCGAACTAAGGATCTTCGTTCCGGTCTTGGTGTCATAGAAGTCCACCCGCCAGTTGGCGACTGTGCCGGGAACGGTGATGGTCACGGTCTGCTCGGATACTTTGGGTGAGACGACCCAATTCGGCGGTTCGCTGGTTGCGTCCCGGAACCAGCCGAGGACCGACTTGTCGCTACCGACCGCTGCGCCCCAAACGCCGGACGAAGACGTAGACGTCAGCGGCTCGAAACCGGAGAAGTCGACGCCAGCCGTGAACTTCGCCACCGGTAGCTCAGCGGTTGCGTACGTTTGCATGAAGGCCATCGCGTCAGCAGTGGTGCTCGCGGAGTAGATCGAATACCCGTCCTGGTCCCAGAGGGCGCGGCCGTTCATCGCCCCTTGGGCATCCCAAGGCCTGCACCGGCCGGTCGCGCGGAGTGAGCACTGTCCATCTCACCGTGCTGCACACGATGTGCGGATCGTGCTCGCTGCCACCGGGACCTCTTCAGGCCGCTGCCACCCGCCTTTGACACGCTGCTCGAGGTCGCCGAAGATTCGCACGACATGCCTACCTTGAGCGCGTTGATCGTCCCTGTTCCTGCAGCGGAGCAGCTCGTCGGCTCGTGGCGGTGGCAGCTGGACCGGGCGGCGCGCTGGGGCATTCCCGCTCACATCACCCTGGTCTATCCATTTGCGCCGCCTGAGACCATCAACCCCGGCGCGTTCTCTCGCCTGCGAGCTCTGTTTGGCGGGGCAGAGCCGTTCGCGTTCTCGCTCGTGGAACCACGCCGCTTCGGCGACCAGGTCCTGTATCTTGCCCCGGCGCCGGATCAACCGTTCCGCCGCCTGACCGACATCATCGTGCGGGAGTTCCCAGACTACCCACCGTACGGAGGGGCCTTCCGCGAGGTCATCCCGCATCTCACGATCGCCGATGGTGCTGCGCTCGAGGAGATCGCCGCTGCCGAGGCGGAGATCGCCCCGGGTCTCCCGATTCGATCCTCGGTTGACGAAGCCTGGCTGATGGCCGGTCGAGCGCAGGAGGGGTCGTGGACGGTCGTGGAGCGGTTCGCGCTGGGGGCTTGACTCGGGCGAAGAACCGGCCTCGACCCAGGAACACGACGCACGCGTAGTGCCAGGTCCTGGCGACCCTTCCGTGCCGCGAGTCGGACCATTGCGCGTCGCTCCGTTAAGCTTCTCCCTGGACGGGTCGCCGGCCACGATGGGCCGTGCACGGGAGGGTCACGGGTGCAGCGCTACGAATACCGGGAGCTGGTCACCGACATGCAGGGATGGACACGGGTTCGGTACGTCGACGGGCACGAACAGCCCGATTGGCAGACGGGGCCACGAATGGTCGATTACCTCAACCAACTGGGGGCCGAGGGGTGGGATCTCGTGTCTGTCTGTGCGCACGGCGGGCCGTGGAACGCTCGCCTGTACACGCTCCGACGGCCTCTCGCCTAGCGCGATGCAGCGGCACTGAGGCCCGTTGGTCGATAGATTCTCGCTCAACGAGAAGGAGGGCGCCCAATCTATCGAACTCGCAGGTATCATGACCCAGACGGGAAGCTCATGACACACGGCCCTAACTTCGTGCCGCCGGGACCGTGCCGAGCTACTGGCGAGCCTGACCCGTGGGGGGCCCACGTTCCCTGGAACGAGCGAGGTACTGCTGTGATAGGCGTTCGACCGTCGGGCTTTATGCTGCCGCGTGCTCGACGGGGTTTGGCTGCCTCCGTCATGGGCATCGCACTAGCCTTATCCGGGCTCCCGGCGTTTCCACCAGCAGTCACGATCGCAGCGGCGCCCAACGTCGCAGCGGCAGCGGATCCCGGGCCCAGTGTCTGCGCCGGCGCCGTCTTCCAATTCCCGCTGCGCGGCGGACGCCTCGGTTGGATGTTCGGCGATCCCCGGGCCTCCGGAACAGATCCTTCGGTCATTCACAGTGGCATCGATCTCTGGCCCGGAGCCGGAGGCAGCAACGTCTATCCGTTCGCGTCGGGCACGGTCACGGCCGTCGGTGCGCATTCGCTGAGCATCTACTACCCGGTGCTCGGTGGCGTGATGACGTACATCACGGATCTGAACCTGGCGGCGAAGTGGCTCAATACCAACTGGACTAAGGCCGCCAACGTGACTCCCGACGAGGTCCTTGGGACGATGGACGGGAACCACGTCCACTTCTCGATCCGTCACACAACAAGCCACTACAACGACCAGTCCAAGCTCGTGGGGGCGGACGGAGTGACGTACTTCCTAGACGTAAGGGAAGGCGGCACCCGTACAGACGGCGGTCAGGATCCCTCGGACCTCTTCAACGCACGTCTGGCGATCCCTGTCGCCCACCGGGACGTCTCGACCAGCAACGATGTGTACGCGGACGGCATCACTGGCACGGAATATCCGCATCTCGCGACTGACTTCTGCAACTCCGCGTCACCCATCGCCCCTGGGGCCGGGAATTCCGTAACGATCACCAAGAGCGTTCTGACACCGAAGATCCCGGCCACTCCCGACGTTGTCTTCCTTGCGGACACCACCGGCAGCATGGGCGACGCCATCGACAACGTGCGGTCGAACGCGACGAGCGTGATGAACCAGGTGCTGAGTCAACAGCCCTCCGCCTGGTTTGGAGCCGCCGAGTACAAGGACTTCAACTGTGATGCGTACCCATACTGGCTCGACCAGGGGCTGACGAGCAGCACAACCGACGTCCAGAGCGCGATCGACGCGAACTGGGTGGCGAACGGAGGGTGCGACACTCCAGAAGCCCAGCTCAACGCGTTGTACACCCTTGCCACGGACGGCGGCATCGGCTGGCGAAGCGGGTCGACGCGGATCGTCGCCTGGTTTGGGGACAGCCCCGGCCACGATCCCTCGAACGGCCATAGCCTCGCCGACGTCATAGCGGCGCTCCAAGCGGCGCATATCCGTGTGGTGGCCGTCAATGTCTGGGATCTCGACGGTTGCGGCGACTCGGGGGCGCCATGCGGGCAAGCTACCGCGATCGCGAACGCGACCGGAGGCTCGGTACTGACGCTGGCCTCAGCCGGCATCGCGGCCGGAGCGCTGGTCGGTGGCGACAATGCTCCCGGCCAGGCGAATCAGAACGGGGCAGTCCCCGCGGCGACCACCGATGATGGTGATGTGGCATCGGCGATCCTCGAGGGCCTCTCGACGCTGCCGACGACCGTCGTTCCGAGCGCAAACTGCGGATCGGGTGTCGATGTCACAATCGACCCTCCGACTGAAACGGTCACGAGCGGCGACACGGCATCCTTCACGGTGACGATCTCAGCGGCAGGCAGCATCGACTCAGCGGCAACGTCGGCCTGCGACGTTGCGTTCGCCGCGGACGGCCAGACCATCACAGATCCCGCCGTCGTCGAACCGATCGTGAT
>PLNK01000048.1:0-31543 GCA_003142755.1 Chloroflexota bacterium
CCGCCAGAATCCGCGGCCCAACGTCACCCCTGCTGCGGGGCGGCGAGACGGATCAGGAGTCCCGACCACCCATGTTCGACGCTCTGAGCGACCGGCTGCGCAAGACGCTCGGCGCCCTGACCGGCCGCGGTCGAGTGAGCGAAGCCGACGTGGACGCCGCCATGCGCGAGGTCAGGCTCGCCCTGCTCGAGGCCGACGTCAACTTCAAGGTCGTCAAGGACTTCGTGGCGCGGGTTCGCGAGCGCGCCACCGGCGCCGAGATCCTCGAGAGCCTGAGCGCCGGCCAGCAGGTCGTGAAGATCGTCAACGAAGAGCTGGTCGCGCTGCTTTCGGCCGGGGATCGAAGCTTCCATCTGACCGGCAACCCGACCGTCATCGTCCTCGTCGGCCTCCAGGGCTCTGGCAAGACGACGACCGCGGCCAAGCTTGCCCGCCACCTCCACAAGCAGGGCCGCCGGCCGATCCTCGTCGCCGCCGACCCGTATCGACCCGCCGCCGCCGACCAGCTCGAGGCCCTCGGCAAGTCGCTCGACATCCCGGTCTACCGCGCGCCCGCCGGCACGGACGTCCTGAGCATCGCGAAAGGCGGCTTCGACGCCGCTCGCAAGCAGGTCCGCGACACGATCATCCTCGACACCGCCGGCCGCCTGACCGTGGACGCGCCGCTGATGAAGGAGATCGCCGATCTGTCGGCCGCGGTCAAGGCTTCGGAGACGCTGCTCGTAGTCGACGCCATGACCGGCCAGGAGGCCGTGCACGTGGCCGAGGCGTTCCACGCCGCCGTCCCAATCACCGGCCTGGTCCTTACGAAGATCGACGGCGATGCCCGCGGCGGCGCGGCACTCTCGATCAGCGCCGTCACCGGGTTGCCCGTCAAGTTCCTGGGCACCGGCGAGAAGACCGACGCCCTCGAACCGTTCCACCCCGACCGGCTGGCCGGCCGGATCCTGGGCATGGGCGACGTGATGACGCTCATCGAACGGGCCCAGGAACATTACGACGAGAAGTCCGCGGCCAAGATGGCCGAGAAGCTCAAGAAGAACACCTTCACCCTGGAGGACATGCTCGACCAGATGGAGCAGGTCCGCAAGATGGGCCCTATGGGCCAGATCCTCGAAATGATCCCGGGCATGGGCGGCATGGCCAAGCAGGCCCAGGAGTCGGTGGATCGAGGCGATCTGCGGCGGGTCGAGGCCATCATCAAGTCGATGACGCTGGCCGAGCGGCGCGAGCCGAGCATCCTGAACGGAGCCAGGCGGCGCCGGATCGCCCAGGGGTCCGGCACGCGATTGCAGGACGTGAACCAGCTCATCAAGCAATTCGGCGAGTTGCAGAAGGTGATGAAGCAGATGACCGGGGGCCGGCTCGGGCGGCGGATCCCCGGCATGATCAAGCAGGGGAGGTAGGTCTAGATGGACCAGAACATGAACCAGAACCCGAACGCGGCGACCCCAATGGAACCCGTGTCGGTCGGAACCGTGGTGCCGATGGGCGAAGCGTGGGCCGAGGGCGTCAGCCGCGTGCCCGTGTCGCCGCGCTCGCGGCGGTTACGCTGGGGCATCGCCGTAGCTGTGGTGGTGAGCGTCCTCACGGCTACGGTCGCCGGCGCGTTCGTGCTGTCGGGCGGAGCCGGTGCCAAGTCGCTGACCGCCGGCGCCGTCCCGAAGAACGCGATCGCGTTCCTGGAAGTCAGGACCGACCTGCCGGGCGACCAGCACGCCAAACTCGCCGACTTCATGAGCCACTTCCCAGGCTTCAAGGACCGGGCTCAGTTCGACAACGCGCTTGATGAGATGCTCAACAAGCTGACCGGCGCGGTCTCGCCCGACCTCTGGTACTCCTCGGCCTTCAAGCCGTGGATGGAGGGCGAGGTCTCCGTCGCGGTCATGGACCTGGGCAGCGGCAAGATGTCGCCGACGATGATGAGCTCGCCGGCGGTCTACACGCTGCCCAGCGCGGTGGCGATCTTCGCCCTGAAGGACCGGGCCGCGGCCCAGACCTGGGTCAGCGGCGAGCTCACCCGGCAGGGCGTCACGGCGACGTCACAGACTTATGCCGGGACCACGCTCTACACGATCGGCTCGGGTGACACCGGCGCCTACGCCTTCACCGACCAGGACCTCCTGCTCGGCACGGTCGCGGGCGTCGAGGCGTCGCTCGATACCAAGACCAACGGCTCGCTCGCGGACAACGCCAACTACCAGGCGGCCATGAAGTCCCTCACCGGCGACAGCCTGGCCCGTTTCTACATCGATCCGAGTGTCATCTTCAGCGGCGATGTGGCGGCCATGAAGTCGGCCATGAGCGCGCTTGCCCAGAGCGGCGCATCGACCCCGCCGATGATCGGGATGTCGTCGGCGAGCTTCCCGGCATGGATTGCCGGCTCCGTGCGCGCCGAGTCGGACCATATGGTCGTGGACGTGACTTACCCGCGGCCCACGGGCACCAGCGAATCGGGCAACCACGTCAGCCGATTGGCTCCCGTCCTGCCCGGCACCACGGTCGGCGTCTTCGAGGTCCATTCGGTCGGCAAGCTGGTTACCGACGAGCTGGCCGCGCTGCAGGCTCAACTGCCGGCTGGTGCCGTCAGCCAGCTGCAGAGTGCGCAGGACGAATTGACCCGGATCGGCGGCATCGATTGGCTGGGCGACGGCGTCGCCGTCGTGACCAAGGATGGCTCGATCTACGGCGGCGGCCTGGTCGTCGAGGCTGCGGATGCCGCGACCGCCAGCACCAAGGTCACGCTGATCACGAACCTGGCCGCGCTGGCCGGCGGCAGCCTCAAGCTGACGAGCCGCCACGAGACCTACAAGGGCGTGGGCATCACGATCTTAACCGCCCCGGGCGGCACGGCCGGAATGCCGCTCGAGGTCGCCGTGGCGTCCAGCGGCAACCTGCTCATCGCCGGATATACAGACCAATTCGTCAAGGCGATGATCGACACGACGCCCGCCACGTCGCTCGCCTCGCAGCCGGACTACTCGGCCGTAATGGCCGCCACCGGCTCGAGCAATGAGAATTCCTTCTATGTCAACATCCCGGCACTCGAGGACCAGATCGGTCAGGCAGTGCTGGCGAGCTCACCGACGCGGTGGACGCTCGACTACAAGCCCTATTTCGATCACCTGGGCGGCATCGGCTACTCGGTGGTTGACGGGAATACGGTTATCCTGCGGCTCGTCGTCATGGCCAAGTAGCTAGCCTTACGATCGCCGTCACACCTCTGGAGGAACAAGCTCGCACATGGCAGTTCGAATTCGCCTCAGCCGGGTCGGTGCTACCAAGCAGCCGGCGTACCGTGTTGTCGTCATGGATAGCCGTGGCGCCCGCGACAGCCGCGCCATCGAGACCCTCGGCCACTACAACCCCCGGATCGACCCCGTCGAGTTCGTCGTCGACGCCGAGAAGGTCAAGAAGTGGCTCGCCCAGGGCGCGCAGCCGTCCGACACGGTTTCGCGGCTTCTGCAAAACGCCGGCGTCATTCCGAAGGTCGCGCGCAAGGTCGCTCCCACCGCCAAGTAGTCCGCGGGCCGCTGCGAGTCGAGCGCGGCCCGAACAAGAGACATGAGGAGGCCAATGGCAGCCCAGGATCTCGTCGAGTACGTCGCCAAGAATCTGGTCGACGATCCCGACTCCGTCAGCGTCCAGGTTCATACCGGCCCGGAAGGGACGGTCATAGAGCTCCATGTCGCCGAAGAGGACATGGGCAAAGTCATCGGGCGGAATGGGAGTGTCGCCAAGGCGCTCCGAACTCTGCTCAAGGTGATGTCCGCTCGCGACGGCGAGTCGGTCTCTCTGGAAATCGGCTGAGTCTCCGGCCGTGACCGCCGGAGAGCGGCTCGTGGTCGGCCAGGTTCGCGGCTTCCACGGGTTGCGCGGAACCGTCCGCGTCGAGCCTCTGACGGACCGGGCCAAGGAGCGATTCGCCGTCGGCCGCATCCTCTACCGCGAGGGTGGAGATGCCCAGCTGACGATCGTGGAATCCGACGCGGATACGGTCGGCTGGCGCGTGCGCTTCGCCGAGGTGTCCGACCGGACCGCCGCCGAGCAGCTGCGCGACGTCTATCTCGAAGCCGTGGTGGCGCCTGGCGAGGAGCTGCCGCGTGGCGAGTTCTACTGGCACGAGATCATCGGCACGGCCGTGGCCGACGTGGACGGCACCGCGCTCGGCGAGGTCGTCGACATCTACCGAGCCGGCGGCGCCGAGGTCATGGTTGTCCGCGGACCGGCCGGGGAGCTGGACATCCCACTCGTGAGGTCGGTGGTCCGGATCTTCGCGCCCGCCCGAGGCGAGATCGTCGTCGACGGCGACGCGCTCGGGTTGCGCGGCGAAGCGCCCGAAGCCGAGGCGGCGCGGGCGCCCGAGGACCGATGAGCGAAGACGGGGAAAGCGCGGCCCCGATCGACGAACGTGCCGCCACGGATCCGTCGCGCGCGCCGATCGAGATCGAGATCCTGACGCTGTTCCCGGGCATGTTCGCCGGGCCGCTCGCCGAGAGCATCCCGGGTCGCGTCCAGGCGCGCGGTTTGGCCACGGTTCGAGTCCACGACCTGCGCCAGTGGGGCCTGGGCCGNNGCTGCGCTGGAGGTGCTGCGCCGCCCCGACAGCACCGTCATCCTGCCCGACCCGGGCGGCGAGGTATTCGGCCAGGCGCGAGCCCACGACCTCTCGAAGCGTTCCCACCTGGTCATCCTCTGCCCGCGCTACGAAGGCGTCGACGAGCGAATCCGCGCAATGATCGACCTGGAGCTATCGATCGGCGACTACGTCCTCTCCGGCGGCGAGATCCCGGCCATGGTCATGGTCGACACGATCCTGCGTCTACTTCCAGGCGCGATCGACGCCGAATCCACGGCCGAGGAGTCGTTCACCGCCGGCCTCCTCGAGTATCCGCAGTACACCCGCCCGCCCGAGTTCGGCGGCACCGGCGTGCCGGCGGTCCTGACCAGCGGCCACCACGAAGAGGTTCGCAAGTGGCGCCTGAAGGAAGCGCTGAGGCGCACCTGGCGCCGTCGCCCGGAACTCCTGGAGGGGCGGCAACTCAGCCGCGAAGAGTCGAAGCTCCTGGGCGAAGTGAGCCACGAGGAGAACGTCAGGGTCGTGGGCGAGGCGTCGCCGACGGACGCAGCCGAGTAGTCGTTCCCTGGCGCGCCCGCCGACGTTGACATACTTCGGCGCGGTCGTTCGTTTCTCTCATGGAGGACCGAATGACGACACTGCCGCTCGAGAGGGGGCACGTACTGACCGCCGACGACGAACTGGCCCTGCGGAGGCGCGAGTTCCTGGGCATCTACCACGAGACGTGGAGTGATGTCTTCAGGTACGCGTTTGTCTTGCTACGACATCGCCAGGACGCCGAAGACGTGGCTTCCGAGGCATACCGTCGCGCCCTCGAAGCGTGGGATTCCGGCCGCGGTCCCGACGGCGAGCCGCTGCCGTGGCTATTCCTGATCACGCGGCGGATCGTCATCGACCGGCACCGACGCCGCCGGCTGATTGGCTGGCTGCCGCTCGAACAGGGTCCTGAGCCTGCTGATTGCGACCAGGAAGCCGCCTTTCAGCGCTCGGAACTGTGGGTCTGGTTCGACCAGCTTTGCCGCGTCCTGCCCGACAACCAGCGCGAGGCGCTCTTCCTGCGCTTCCAATTCGACCTGTCGGATGCAGAGGCGGCGAAGGTCCTGGCCACATCACCAGGAAATGTACGAACGCTCGTATCGCGTGGCCTGGCCACGCTCAAGGCACGACCCGAGGTGATGCAACGATGAAGGACGTCAACGCCGATCTGGGGGCGGAGGAAAGGGCTCTGGCCGCCGAGTTCAAGGAGAGGTTGGGTGGTCTCGACCGGTACATTCCCGCCGCTCCTGCATTCTCGTCGATCGAACGAAGGTCCAGGATCCGCTGGGCCCCCTCTCGCCGTGGGTCCGCGAGCCCTACCGCCAAGTTGGGCGTCGCCACGTCGGCCGCCGTGTTCCTCGTCGTCGTCGCTCTGGCGGGGTCGTGGGGGTTTGGGCGGCTGAACGCGCCCGGCGAATCGATGCCAGGTCTGTCGGTAGCCAGCGCTCTATCGACAGTGTCACCGGCAGACCGTGATGTGAGCGCAGAGGCGTCTGCCACCGCGTCCAGCCTGGCCGATACGGCCAGCCGGAGTGCTTCGGCGCCGGCCGATCAATCGACCCTTGTGAGTCCGTCTCCCATGACGGCAGCGTGGACGGGGCAGCCGGTTTTGGGGCCGATCCCGACGGCGGCTCCGGGCGGCCAGACATCCGTCGCGCCCTGGTATTCCTCCGAGGCCTACATGTTGAGCCTGATCAACTGCACCCGAACCGGCGGCTGGGTCACGGCCGAAGGCAACTGCAGCTCCGATACCCACCACACCCTGCCGGCCCAGGCTCCGCTCGTCCTCGACGAGGGGATCTCGGACAAGGTGGCCCGGCCGTACGCCAAGTTGCTGGCGGACACAGATATGCTGAGCCACTACCAGGACGACACCACGACCCGTTCACGACTCTGCGATTGGGGCGGCTACTGCAGTGGGTCGTCGTTGGGCGAGAACCTGGCCTCGCCCGGGAACTATGGCGCGAACGGCATGACTGCAGTCGAGCTCTTCTATCAGGACGAGTATCCGTTCCAGGGCGGGCACTACGGCAACATCATGAGCCCGTACTTCCACAGGGTTGGAATAGGGGTCTGGGTCTCCTCGGGCAACGTGCGCGTCGTTGTCGACTTCTACGAGTGACGCTCCGCCCGAGGGCGATCGTTGGCTGGCCGCTGGCCCGAAGCTTTGTGCTAAGCTTCGCCGTCGGCCGCGAGCCAGCAATGCTGACTTTGGTGGCCTCTTCAAATGTGCCTTCATCGCAGCCGGGCTGCGGGCCACATAGCCATCGCAGCGCGGTCGCGCCGCCGCAAGAAGAGTAGGGATCGATCGTGAACGTGCTCGACGAGATCACCCAGGACCAGATCCGGACAGACCTTCCGGAACTCGCAGCGGGCGACACCGTGCGCGTATCCGCCAAAGTCATCGAAGGCACCCGCGAGCGCGTCCAGGTCTTCGAAGGCACCGTCATGCGCCTTCGGTCTGGCGGCATCCAGCGGTCGATCACCGTTCGCCGCATTGCCAGCGGCGTCGGCGTGGAGCGCACCTTCAAGGTGAACAGCCCCCGCATCGAGAAGATCGAAGTCGTGCGCCACGGCCAGGCCCGCCGCGCTCAGCTGTACTTCCTGCGCAAGCGAATCGGCAAGGCCGCCACGCTGCGCGAGCGGCGCGTCAACAGCTAGCGAGCCGGAGCGGCATGCACAGCGCCCGTCGCTCCCAGGTTTCGGTCGAGGACCCCGATCGGTCGCCCTCAGAGGCACGTCGGGGTTCTTCCGTCTTCGCGCCCGGATCGGCCGGCGGACGGGTTCAGATCGCGGCCTGGCACCACGCCCGTCTCGACCCGGACTTCGCCGAGGAGCGGATCCTGTGGTCGCGCGGCTATCGACACGTCGCCGGCATTGACGAAGTCGGTCGCGGCTGCCTGGCCGGGCCCGTCGCCGCGGCCGCGGTCATCCTGCCGCCGGACTGGAAGCCGACCGGACTGCGGGATTCGAAGCTGGTCAAGCCCGAGGACAGACGGCGAATCGACCTCGAGATCAGGTCCCACGCCGTGGCCTGGTCGATCGCCTTCGTCGGGCCGGAACTGATCGACCGCATCAACATCCTCCAGGCCACGCTGCTGGCCAGCACCCTCGCCGCGGCGCGCCTCCGCATCAGGCCCGACGCCCTGCTGCTCGACGCCGTCTCGTTGCCGGAGGTTCGGGTTCACCAGCGCGTCCTGGTCTCCGCCGATCGGCTGTGCGCGTCGGTGGCGGCCGCGTCGATCATCGCTAAGGTCGCCCGCGATCGGCTGATGGAGGAATACGACGCGCTCTATCCCGGCTACGAATTCGCGAGCAACAAGGGCTACGCCGCGCCCGAGCATCGGGCCGGGCTGGCCTCCCTTGGCCTGTGCCCGATTCACCGGCTCTCGTTCGCTCCGTGCCGTGATCGGGAGCAAATGAGCCTGTGGCAGGATGTGGCCGCGGACGCGACAGCCGGCGCAGACGAGGCGATCGACTAGCGACCGCGAGGGAGGTCGAGTCGAATTGGGCGAGAGACCCGCGGTTGACGGCGCCCCAACCCGGACGCCACGGCAGCAGGCCGGCGATGCCGCCGAGGGCCTGGTCGCGGACCTGCTCCAGGCCCGCGGCTGGACCGTCCTGGCCCGGAACGTCCATGTCGGTCGGGGCGAGCTGGACATCGTGGCCACGGACCCTGGGCCGCCGGCACGGCTGGTCGTGGTGGAGGTCCGTTGGCGTCGCTCGCGCGACTTCGGCGGAGCGGAGGAGAGCTTCGATCACCGCAAGCGAGCGCATCTACGCGTCGCCATCGGCCGATTACTCGAGAGTGGCTGTCTGCCGGATGGCGCGGTCCTGCCTAGACTCCCGGTGGCGGTGGATCTGGCGGTGGTGGAGCCTGGCGCCGGCGGGCGTGCGAGCGTTCGGCTGTACCGGAACGCCCTGAACGGCTGAGCTGGCCGCGGGAGTCCGAAGCCCCTGTGCTAGACTCCCGCCAAGCCATCGCAGATGCGATGGCGGCTGTCGCAAGTGGCGACGGCTCCCGCAGTCTGCTCGCTGAAAGGCGATCCGGCGCGGAGATCACACGCAGAGCAGCCGTGTCGAGAGCGGTGCCGGGGTCAAGGGTGGCGGCTCGATGCCGACCTCAGTCCTTGACCTTCGGTTCTCGACAGGAGCACTGCGGAGGAAGCAACCGCAGGAGGTTAGTTCATGCCGTCCGTTTCGATGCGGCAGCTCCTGGAGGCCGGGATCCATTTCGGCCACCAGACCCGTCGTTGGAATCCCAAGATGAAGCCCTTCATCTTCGCGGAGCGCAACGGTATCCACATCATCGACCTCGCCCAGACCGTCAAGCGGCTGGATCTGGCGCTCGAGGCAGCCCGAGACACCATCGCCCGCGGCGACAGCGTGCTCTTCATCGGGACCAAGAAGCAGGCCCAGGAGCCGATCTCGCAAGAGGCCACGCGCGCCGGCCAGCCCTATGTCAACCGCCGCTGGCTTGGCGGCATGCTCACCAACTTCATCACCATCAAGAAGCGCATCGCCCTCCTCGACCAGCTCGAGGCCCGTCAGGCGAGCGGCGACTTCGAGCGGCTGACGAAGAAGGAGACGGCCAAGCTCGTCGAGGAAATGGAGCATCTCCGCGACCACTTCGGCGGCATCCGCAAGATGAAGCGCCTGCCCGGCATGGTCTTCATCGTCGACCCGCATCGTGAGCGGATCGCTGTGACCGAGGCTCGCAAGCTCGAACTGCCGATCATCGGCACCGGCGACACCAACGTCGACCCCGACGAGCTCGACTACATCATCCCGGCCAACGACGACGCGATCCGCGCCATCAGGCTGCTCTGCCAGCTCGTGGCCGACGCCTGCATCGAAGGCCAGCGTGAGCGCGGCGCCCGCGCCGGCGGCGAAGTCGAGGTTCCAGAGCTTCGAGTCGAAGCCGAAGCCGAAGTCGAGGGAGTGGCGTCTTCTGAGCTCGTCGCAGCCCTGGCCGGCGGGGCGGCTCTCACCTTCGAGCCCGATGTCGACGAAGAGGAAGTCCTCCTGCCCGGCGTCCGCGTGCCGTCCCATCCGCGCGACACCGAGGGCGACAGCACTCCTCGAGCTCACTGATCCAGCAGCGACCAGCGCCGGCCGCCCGTTCCGAGCATCAAAGGCGGGCGGCAGGCGCCGAAGAACAGGAGAAACAGGACAACTATGGCGAAGATCACTGCGGAGACCGTCAAAGCCCTCCGCGAGCTGAGTGGCGCGGGTGTCATGGAGTGCAAGCGCGCCCTCGAGGAGACCGACGGCGACATCGAGAAGGCCGCGGCCATCCTCAAGGAGCGCGGTCAGGCCGCCGCTCAGAAGCGAGCCGGGCGCGAGGCCAACGAGGGCCAGATCGGCCACTACATCCACACCGGCGCCAAGATCGGCGTCCTGATCGAAGTCAACTGCGAGACGGACTTCGTGGCCCGCACCGACGAGTTTCAGAAGCTCGTCCGCGATCTGGCCATCCAGGTCGCCGGTCTCCGACCGCTCTATCCGACCGTGGAGTCCATCCCGGCAGCCGACCTCGAAGCCAAGAAGACCGCTCTGCTGGCCGACCAGGCCACTCTGGCGAAGCCCGAGGCAATTCGCGGGCAGATCGTCGAAGGCCAGCTCAAGAAATGGTTTGCCGAGGTCGTTCTCCTCGAGCAGCCCTTCCGCGACCAGGACCGCAGCGTTGGTCAATTGGTCACTGAAGCAATTGCCAAGACCGGCGAGAATATCAAGGTCAGACGCTTCGTCCGGTTCGAGCTGGGGGAGTAAATGAGCGAGGCCACCGCGGCCAAAGGCGACGCTCCTTCCGGAGTGGCAGGTGTGGTTGATGCCGCGCCGGCCGCCGGTACTGCGACACGTCCGCGTTATCGGCGCATCCTGCTGAAGCTGTCCGGGGAGGCGCTCCTCGGCAGCCGGCAGTACGGCGTCGATCCGGACTTCTGCGCATTCATCGCCGCCCAGGTCGCGGAGGTCCATCGCGCCGGCATGCAGATCGGCATCGTCGTTGGCGGCGGGAACATCTTCCGCGGGCTGGCGGCGGCCGCTAAGGGGATGGACCGGGCCACTGGCGACTACATCGGCATGCTGGCCACGGTCATGAACGCCCTTGCCCTGCAGGACGCCCTCGAGAAGGCCGGCGTCCCGACGCGCGTCATGAGCGCCATCGGGATGAACGAGATCGCCGAACCCTACATCAGGCGCCGTGCCGTCCGCCATCTCGAGAAGGGCCGCGTCATCATCCTGGCCGCCGGAACCGGCAACCCATACTTCACGACCGACACGGCGGCAGCTCTGCGAGCCGTGGAGATCGGGGCCGAGATCATCCTCAAGGCGACCAAGGTCGACGGGGTCTACGACTCGGATCCGATGACGAACCCAGATGCGATTCGCTACGAGCGGCTCACGTACTCGCAGGTTCTGACGCAGCGGCTACGCGTCCTCGATGCCACGGCGGTTTCGCTGTGCATGGAGAATGACACCCCGATCGTCGTTTTCGATCTCAACAAGCCCGAGAACATCACCCGGGTCGCCGCCGGCGAGGCCGTCGGCACCCTGATCACCGGAGGCAGCCCCGCATGAGCAGCGAGATGTTGTCGGCCACCGAGCACAAGATGCTCCGGGCGGTGGAAATCCTCGAGCGCGACCTGCAAAGCGTTCGGACGGGACGCGCTTCGACTTCGCTCGTGGAACGGCTCGTCGTCGAGTACTACGGCACGCCGACGCCCCTCAACCAGTTGGCCGGCATCAACGTGCCGGAGGCCCACCAGATCGTCATCCAGCCCTGGGACCGCGGAGTGCTGACGGCGATCGAGAAGGCCATCATCAAGAGCGATATCGGGCTCGTGCCGAATGTCGATGGCGCCGTCGTGCGGCTGAACATTCCGCCCCTCACCGAGGAGCGGCGAAAGGATCTCGTCAAGCAGATCCACAAGCGCATGGAAGAGGCCCGGGTCGAGATCCGGAATCTCCGCCGCGAGGCCGCGGATGCCCTGAAGAAGGAAGAGCACGAGGGCACCCTGGGCGCCGATCAGTCGCGCCGCGAGCTCGAGCAGCTTCAGAAGATCACCGACAAGCATGTCGCCGATGTCGACCACGTCGGTGCGGGCAAGGAGCAGGAGATCCTGGAGGTCTAGTGGCCCGCCGGATCTCCCGCCCAACCGACTCCCCGGCGCGCGTTCACCGCGAGTCAGGCCAGGCGGTGGGCAAGGGCCTGGGGCGACCCTCTCCAGACGCTGCGCCCACCGAAGACTTCGAGGTACCCCCCGAAGAGTTGCCGTGTCACGTGGCGATCATCATGGACGGCAACCGGCGCTGGGCGAAGGCGCGCGGCCTGACCGAGATGGAAGGCCACGCTGCGGGCGTCGAGGCCGTTCGAGGGATCATCCGCCATTCCGTTCGGCGCGGCATCGAAGTCCTGTCGCTCTATGCGTTCAGTCGCGAGAACTGGGCCCGCTCGGACGACGAGGTCGGCGGCCTCTTCTTGCTGCTCGAACAGGTCATCCGCAACGAGACCGATGAGCTCAAGAAGCAGGGGGCTCGAGTTCGGCTGCTCGGTCGCATCGACGAGCTGCTGCCCGAGACGCGCGCCTCCATCGAGCAAGCCCTCGAAGCCACGGCCGGCGGCACGCGGCTGCAACTCAATATCGCCTTCAACTACTCCGGCCGGACCGAGCTGGTCGATGCCGCCCGCAAGCTGGTGGCGGCTGGTCTGCGGCCCGATCAGATCGACGAGGACGTGCTGGCCGGGGCCCTGTACACGGCCGGCCTGCCGGATCCCGACATGGTCATTCGCACGGGCGGCGATGAGAGGTTGTCCAACTTCCTCATCTGGCAGGCGGCGTACGCGGAGTTCTGTTTCAGCCCTATCCTGTGGCCCGACTTTGGGCGCGACGCCTTCGACGCGGCCCTCGTCGAGTACGCGAGCCGGCAGCGCCGGTTCGGTCGGTAGGTATCGGCGTGCGTCAGCGGACCCTCAGCGCCGCCATGTTCGTGCCGCCACTGCTCATCGTGCTCGCGCTTGGAGAGCCGTGGTTCGGCGGCTTGATCGCAGTCTTGGTGGCCGTGGCGGCGTGGGAGGCCACCCGCCTTCTTCGCGGGGCAGGCTATCCGGCTGGGACGGGGCTGGCGATGGTCGGGGCCCTGGCCGTCGCCGCGGAAGTGGCTTCGGGTGGGCAGACGCACTATGGGGGCTTGCTGATCGCGGCCGTGGTCATCGTGAGTGGCGTCGTTGCCTTCGGCGAGAAGGACACCAAGGTCGGGTTTTCGGGGTGGATGGGGACCGCATTCGTCGCCGTGTACGCCGGGCTCCTGGGAGGGCTGGTTCGCGTCGGCCAGATTGCGCCGCCGCTGTCAGGTACCGCGCCGGTCGCCCAGTTCGGGGCCGATCGAGCCTGGATACTGCTCGTGATACTGCTCGTCTGGTCGTTCGACACCGGCGCCTATTGCGTCGGCATCGCCCTGGGCAAGCGCAAGTTCCTGGCCCATATCTCTCCGTCCAAGAGCTATTGGGGACTCGTCGGTGGCCTGGCGGCCTCGACGGCCGTGGCCGTCGGCGGGCTATGGGCCGTGGGTCAGCCGGCGGTCATGGGGCTGGCGCTGGGGCCGCTCGTTGGCGCCGTGGCGCAGGCCGGCGACCTGGCCGAGTCGATGCTCAAGCGGGCCGCCGGCGCGAAGGACTCGGGCGGGCTGATCCCGGGCCACGGAGGCATACTGGACCGCGTGGACTCCTTCATTTTCGCGGCGCCGGTTGCCGCGCTGTTCATAGCCGCGCTGGTGCGCTGAGTGTCGACCAGGGCAGGGCAGGTGAGCGCCGGCAAAGCCGGGCAGGCCGGTCCGCCGAACAGGCCTGATCAACTGATCAGGGTCGCGCTGCTCGGTTCGGGCGGCTCGATCGGACGGCAGACCGTTGACGTCCTGGCCCGCCACCCGGAACTGTTTCGGGTCGTGGCGCTGGCTACCGGATCCCAGGGCCAGATACTCGAGGAGCAGGCCAGGCTGCTCAAGCCGGCGGTCGTTTCTCTGGCCGAGGGACGCTCGACGCGACTGGACCTCCCTGCCGGCACGGAATTCATCGCCGGCCCCGACGCACTCGAAACCCTTGCGACTCGCCCGGACGTCGATCTCGTGGTCGTGGCAACTGGCGGGCTGGTTGCCCTACGGTCCGTCCTTGCCGCTCTCGAGGCGGGCAAGGTCGTGGCCACGGCCAACAAGGAGACGCTGGTCGCGGGCGGCCATCTGGTCATGCCACTCGTCCGGCGGCTGGCGGCCGGCGCGGCCGGCGCGACCGGCGACGCGCACCATCCACTCGCCAATCCGCTGGGTTGGCTCCGCCCGATCGATTCGGAGCACTCCGCGATCTGGCAGTGCCTCGTGGGCGAGGACCACCGCGCAATCGAGCGGCTACTGCTGACGGCTTCTGGTGGGCCCTTCCTCGACACCGGTGTCGCGGACCTCGCGACGGTCACGCCGGAACAGGCTCTTCGCCATCCCACCTGGACGATGGGGGCCAAGATCACGGTGGACTCCGCGACCCTCGCCAACAAGGGCCTGGAGATCATCGAAGCTCGGTGGCTGTACGATGTGCCGCTCTCGGCGATCACAGTGGTCATTCATCCTCAAAGCGTCGTGCACTCGGCCGTGCAATTCGTGGACGGCTCCGTGAAGGCACAGCTGGGAACCCCCGACATGAGGCTTCCAATCCAGTACGCGCTTACCTACCCGGAGCGGATGGCATCCGCCGCGGCCCCGGTAGACCTGATCGCGGCCGGCCGGCTCGAGTTCCGCGCTCCCGACGAGGGACGGTTCCCGGCGTTGCGCATTGCTCGCGAGGCCGGTCAGGCGGGCCCGCGGGCCAGCACTGCGGTCATCTCGGCGGATGAGGTCGCCGTGGCCCGGTTCCTGAGGGGTAGCCTGGACTTCAATGGAATTCCGCGCCTGCTCGGCGCGGCAGTCGAGCGGTTTGGGTCGGGCAGTCCGATCGAGCCGCCGCTCGATCAATTGATCGGCCTGGACGCCGAAGTGCGGCAATTCGCGGAGACGTATCGGTGACTCTGTCTGGAATCGGATTCGGCATTACCGGCATCATCGGGCTATTCCTGATCCTGATACCGCTCGTTCTCATCCATGAAACGGGCCATTTCATCATGGCCCGCCTGACGCGGATCAGGGTCCTGGAATTCGGGCTCGGTTTCCCGCCTCGAGCCAAGGTCCTGGGTCGCGACCACGAGACCGAGTACACCCTCAACTACCTTCCGATTGGCGGCTTCGTCCGACTCGAGGGCGAGGAGACGAACTCGGACGACCCGCGGGCCTTCGTCAACTCCTCGCTGCCCAAGCAATTGATCGTCCTCGCGGCCGGCGTGGCCATGAACCTGTTGGTTGCGGTGTTGCTGTTCTTCATTGTGGCCTGGGCCTTCAATCCGGTCATCCGGCCGACGATGACGCTCAGCGCGGACCCGAACGACATGAACACCCCGGCCAGGATGGCGGGGCTGCAGGATGGCGAGACGCTGATCTCGATCGACGGCGAGCCCTTCCGGTCGTCTTCTGTCCTGGAGTTTGCGAGCGGTGACCTGGCGGCACCCTGGCGCCAGCAGCTTCTCTCGCACGAGGGCCAGAAGGTCCAGCTCGTGGTGGCCGGCGTGACGGGCACGGAGCGCACGGTCGAGGTCACGCTGCGAGTGCCCGACCAGACCCACGCCGGCTCCCTCGGCGTCGCCCTGGGCGCTGTCGCCACGTCGGCGGGCGATCCGGTCAGTGCTGCCGGGCTAGCCGTAACTGGGACCGCTCGGGCAATGGACCTGATCCTGGGCGCCGTGGGCGACCTGGGCAGGCAGTTGTTCACCAACCCGACGCAGGCACCCGCAGGCGTACAGGGACCGATCGGTATGGCCTCAGATGTCGCCTCGGTGGTCGGGCAGCCGAACGCCTTCATGATCATGCTGCTGCTGGCGGGCGTGATCTCGGCCAACCTGGCTCTCATCAACGTCCTGCCGTTGCCGGTTCTCGATGGCGGCAAGATCGTCATCATGATCCTGAAGCGGCTCGTCGGCGCCAGGGGTGTCAGTGCCTTCGAGGCCTTCGCCTACGTGGCGAGCTTCGCCCTGTTGCTGGCCTTCATGGCCTGGATCAGCTACTTCGACATCGTGCGGGGCGGCGCTCCGTAGCGATGGACGAGTCCGGTTTCGCGACCCGGCGGCGCTCGACAGCGGTCGACGTCAGCGGGGTAGTGGTGGGCGGCGCTCATCCGATCGTCGTCCAGTCGATGACGAACACGGACACGGCCGACGCCGACGCCACGGCAATCCAGATCGCCCGGCTGGCCCAAGCCGGGTCGGAACTCGTCCGCATCACGGTCAACACCGAGGCCGCCGCGGCTGCCGTGCCGGAGATCGTCCGTAAGGTCCGGGGCCTTGGTGTCGCGGCGCCGATCGTCGGCGACTTCCACTACAACGGCCACAAGCTTCTGACCGACTGTCCGGACGCGGCCCGCGCCCTCGACAAGTACCGCATCAATCCCGGCAACGTGGGCGCCGGGCGGCACCACGACGATCACTTCACGGCCATCGTTCGGGTTGCGATCGACAACGGCAAACCCGTGCGAATCGGGGTCAACTGGGGCTCGCTCGATCAAGCTGTCCTGGCCGAGCTGATGGACGCCAACGCTCGGCTCACCCAGCCGCGGGACGCACGTGAGGTGATGATCGAGGCGATGGTCGAAAGCGCCATCCGATCGGCCGAGCTGGCGGAGGCGACCGGCCTGGCTCACGACCGGATCATCCTTTCGGCCAAGGTCTCGGGCGTGCGCGACCTGGTGGCCGTGTATCGGCGCCTTGCGGCGCGGGGCGACTACGCCCTCCACCTCGGCCTGACCGAGGCCGGCATGGGCATGAAGGGCACCGTGGCTTCGGCCGCCGGCCTGTCGCTGCTGCTGGCCGAGGGCATCGGCGACACGATCCGCGTCTCCATCACTCCCGAGCCAAACGGCGACCGGACCGAGGAGGTGGCGGTGGCCCAGCAGGTGCTGCAGTCGCTCGGCCTGAGGTCGTTCGTGCCCCAGGTCTCATCCTGCCCGGGCTGCGGCCGCACGACCAGCATCTACTTCCAGGAGCTGGCCCGCGACATCCAGACATACCTGCGTGACCAGATGCCGGCGTGGCGCGAGCTGCATCCCGGCGTGGAGGAACTGCGCGTTGCCGTCATGGGTTGCATCGTCAACGGCCCGGGCGAGTCCAAGCACGCCGACATCGGCATAAGCCTGCCGGGCACGTTCGAGGGCCCGGTGGCGCCGGTCTTCATCGATGGCGCCCTGGACCGCACCCTCCGCGGCGACCACATCGCCGACGAGTTCAAGGCGATCCTGGACGACTATGTGGCGCGGCGCTTCCCGCTGATCGGGGCGGCGGGGGAAGCTCGGTAGCTCAGTAGCCGCTCCCGGTGTTGCAGGCGGCGATGGTGAGGGGCAGGTCGAGGAGCGCCAGCCAGATCGGGCGAGAGGCCGGCGTGGCTGACAAGGCGCGCCAGACGCGACGGTGCTTCGCGCTCGGTCGCTGCAGCTCGGGAGCCGCCTGCGCCGGGCCACGCTCACGACTCGGCCGACTCGCGCTTTAGCGGCGCCCACCAGGGTCCGGCGGCTGTCCGAGCGCGTATATCACGTCGACCAGGCGTGACTGACGGAAGACCGATCGAACTGCGCATCTCAAGTCCACCAGGAGCAGCTGAGAGAAACGTCCGCGCAGGCCCGATGCGATCGTCCAGTCAGTCGCCTCTTGAGGGGCCGGCCGCCGGGGACGGCCTGGACCCGGAGTCGAGTTCGCTCAGGCGCTACGATTGACGTCGACTCACCACGATCGCATCGCCCGAGGAGGAAGAGCGTGCCCAAAGAGGGTTTCGTCACCAGCATCACGCACCAGTCCGAGAACTTCCCGGAGTGGTACAACGACGTGGTCCTGAAGGCTGAGCTGGCTGACTACTCCCCGGTCCGCGGCTGCATGATCATCCGGCCGTACGGGTACGCGATCTGGGAATCGATGCAGGCCGAGCTGGACCGGCTCATCAAGGCGACCGGTCACAGCAACGTTTACTTCCCGCTGTTCGTTCCGAAATCGCTTCTCGAGAAGGAAGCCGAGCACGTCGAGGGCTTCAACCCGCAGGTCGCCTGGGTCACCCATGCCGGGGGCAAGGCGTTGGACGAGTGGCTCGCGATCCGTCCCACGAGCGAAGCGATCATCGCCGACAGCGTGAAGGACTGGATCCAGTCCTATCGTGACTTGCCGCTGCTGATGAACCTCTGGAACAACGTCGTCCGCTGGGAGCTGCGCACGCGGCTCTTCCTGCGGACGACGGAATTCCTGTGGCAGGAGGCGCATACGTTCCACGCCACCGAGAAGGAGGCGGCCGACGAGGTCGCTACCGGTCTCGAGTGCTACCGGATCGTGGCCGAGGATTGGCTTGGCATCCCCGTCATCAAGGGTCGCAAGACCGACGGTGAGAAGTTCCCCGGTGCCGAGTACACCTGGACGATCGAAACGATGATGCGCGATCGAAAGGCGCTCCAGGGCGGGACGAGCCACATGCTGGGCCAGAACTTCGCGCGGGCCGCCGGCATCGAGTTCCTCGACCGCGACAACATTCGCAAGAACCCGTACGGGACGTCCTGGGGCTTCACGACCCGAATGGTCGGCGCGACGGCCATGGTTCACGGCGACGACTCCGGGCTGGTTCTGCCGCCCAACGTCGCGCCGATCCAGGTCGTGATCGTGCCGATCTTCCGCAAGGACGAAGAGCGCGCCGCCGTCGCCGAGGCGATCGATCGNNGGCTTCAAGTACAACCACTGGGAATTGCGCGGCGTGCCGTTCCGGCTCGAGATCGGACCGCGCGACGTGGCGGCCGGGCAGGGCATGCTCGTCAAGCGTGTCGATCGCTCGAAGGAAGCCGTGCCGCTCGAGCGATTGGCGGCGGAGCTGCCGGAGCGATTGCGGGCCTACCAGGCCGAGCTGTTCAAGCGGGCGGTCGACTTCCGGGCCGCAAATACGCATGCCGTCGACACCTACCAGCAGCTGAAGGACGGCCTCGACGGCGAGGGCGGGTTCTTCATGGCGCCGTGGTGCGGCGACGCGAAGTGCGAGCGCCAGGTCAACGAGGAGACCGGCGCCACGATCCGCTGCATCCCGTTCGACTCTCCGGCCGAGACAGGCAAGTGCGTGGTGTGTGGCGGTTCGTCGGAGCGGCGCGTGCTCTTCGCCCGCGCCTACTAGGTATCGCTAGACGGCGCGCGCCGGCTCAATACGCGTGCCAGACGACCTCCGCGAGGAGACCGTAGACCCCGGAGACGATACTGGCCACGATCAGAATGTGGGCAGGTCGGGCGGCCCATCGCCGCGACGCTATCGCCATAAGCGCAACCAGAAACGGCGTGAAGTCCAGCGAGTAGCGGAAGCCGTACTGGACGAAGCCGCCGCCGTAGTAGAGGAACACGGGTACCGCGACCAGAGCCGCCGTTATCCACAGCAGCTGCGCGGTACGGTCGCGGAAGCCGGCCCAGGCCGCGGTCAGCAGCGCCGGCGAGACGAGCAGCATCGACATTCCCCACCTGCTCGGCAGGATGTAGGGCGGGGAATCGACCACGGCCGGAAGCGCCAGCAGGGCCAGCCGCAGATTCTCGGGCACCTGGGAGATCGAGAAGATGCCCATCGCCCGGCGAGCCACGAGATCCGGCTCGCTCATGTACGAGATGGAGTAGCCGGCCTCGAAAGGCGATCCAAAGCGAACCCAATTGAACCAGCCGTAGACGGCGATGGCCGCCGCGATCGGCGCACCGAACAGCAGAGCCTGGCGCGCGGCCGTCGGGATCTGGCCTCGATGCTTCCAGAGCAACGCCAGTCCGAACGGTATGGCCGCAAGGACGGTGGTGGGCCTGGCCAGGAGGGAGATGGCCAGCGTCGCGCCGAGGGCAGCGGGTCGGCGCCGGCCGTTCCACTCGAGCAAGAAGAGAGTGAGCGCCAGGAAGGACTGGGCGTGGGCGAGGTAGTAGGCGTCGCCCAGGACCGAGATGTACATCAGCATCGTTCCGAAGGCTGTGAACGCCGCAATCCAGAAGGCGTCTGAGCCTCTGGCCCCGAACGAGCGGGCCAGGGGCAACGAGAGCCAGGCCGCCGGCACGCCGAAGAGAAGACCGACGATCCACCGGCCGACCCCTTGGAGTGGCGGCACCGCGGCGAACGGCAGATACGAGAGCAACTGCAGGGGACCAAGGGCGATGAAGTAGTGACCACCCACGTTCACGGTGTCTACGCCGCCCTTGAGGGCATCGGAATCCAGGTGGCCGCCGAACACCCGCTCGGCGACGAGCATCAGGAAATCTGGCTTGACCTTGGCCACAGTCATCGCCATGTCCGTGGCCAGCGCGTATGCCGCGAGGACGGTCAACGCGAACGCGACGTCCGCCCTGGCGAGTCGATGCCCGAAGACGGATATGTCGCGGGCTGGGGTGGTGACGGTCATCTCCCGGGCAAGGTACGCCCTGGACGTCGGGGGCGGCAAGTCGCCCTGGCCGGGTGCTAACCTTGGGCTCCATCGACAGTCGATACCGAAGCGTGTCACCACCTAGACCGTCCTCCGCGTCGTGGGCCGAGCGGCACAGCTATGGCGGTCTCGAAGTCGGCATTCGCACGAGGAGCGTCGGCGCTTGATGCGGGTCTTGCGGCTGGCACGTCCGATCTCGTTGGTCGCCCTCGCGGCCGCCCTGCTTTCGCCCGGGCTGTGGCTGGGGGCGAACTTCGATGCGGCGGTGTACGCGCTTGCCGGCGTGCGAATTCGCGATGGCTTCATGCCGTATACGGATCTGCAGGACAACAAGCCGCCGGGGTTGTACCTGCTCAACGCCTTCGGCCAGACAATCCTGCCCTGGCTGAGTCCGTGGCTGGTCAGCTGGCTGGCGACGCTGGCCTTCACGGCCGCCACGATCCTCGTTCTTGACACCCTCATGCGGCGGCGCCTGTTGCCGGTGGCATCGTTCCTGATGAGCGTGGTCTGCCTCGTTGGGATAGCGGCGCACCCGCTGTCTCTCGGCGGCGGTCACACCGAATCGTTCGCGATCCTGCCTCTCGTCCTGGGGTTGTGGGCGGTTGCATCGCTGCCGTCCAGCCCGCGCAGCGCGGCCTTGGTCGGATTTCTGGCGAGCGTCGCGTTGGTCTTCTCCTTGCAGTCTCTACCGGCCGCGGTCGTGCTCGGCGCGGCCGCGGTGTTCATCAAGGCGACACCGCGTGAGATGGTCCGGCGGGCGGCGGCGGCGCTGGCCTGCGGGGCGGTTGTGCCCCTGGCGATCGCCGCCTGGCTGGTTGCCCGTGGCGCTCTCGGCGACGCCATCGACCAGGTGATGACCTACAACGTGGCGTACCTGGCTGCCAGCGGCGGCCTCGGGCACATGTTGCCCGTCGTCGGCCTGTTGCTGGGAGGCCTGCTGTTTCCCGCAGGGATTGGGGTGGTCCGGATGATCCGCGATCCCGGAGCATTCGATCGCCTGGACTGGCTGTGCCTGGCCTGGGTGTTGGGCTCGCTGGCGAGCCTGGCGTACGGCAACAGGGTCTACCTGCACTACCTGATCGTCGTCCTGCCGCCGCTGACGCTGCTGTCCGCGCGCGGGTTCGAATGGCTTCTTGCGGCGTTCCGATCTCCAGGGCGCGGTAACAGAGGCCGGGCGATCGGTCTCATTGGAGCCAATGCCGTCCTGCTGACGATCTCGATCGTGACGATGGTCGACCTCACGCTGCTGACCACGGGCATTGCGGCCGACGACGTGGCCGTCACCAATCGGACGGCGGACTGGATCAAGGCGAACACACCTGCCGATGCGACGGTCTACTTGTGGGGCGACGACGCCTACATCTTCCTGCAGTCCGATCGCCGCCCGTACGACCGCCACGTCTACCAAGACCCGATGGTGACGAAGGGCTACTGGACGCCGGCCAAGACCGCAGCCTTGCTATCGGAGTGGGAAGCGTCGCCGCCGCCTGTGATCGTCGAGACTCGCTCGGCGGTGCCCATGTTCAGGGCGCCGTACGAGCCGGACCGACCGCCGAACTACGACACCCTGGGGCCGCTCCGGGATTTCGTCAGGAGCCACTACAGGCTGGCCGCGACCTTCGGCGATCACGACATCTACGAGCTCGTCGCTGCGGGCTGACCGGGCCGGTCGCCCGGCGTGAGACTGCCGGTCGGAAAGCCGACGGCGGAAACTCAATTGTCCGGCTTGACTCCGCGGCCCGAGCCGGTGAGACTCGTGGCGCTTGCCGCTCGACCGGCATACGCCGGTCGTCTACCACCGATTCCGGAGGGGTCCATGACCACGCCTCAGGATCCGAACCAGCCCGCGCAGCCGGGGCAGCCGGGTGCGTCCACGCCCGGCGATCCGTCCGCACCGGGCTGGGCTCAACCGGCCTCGACGCCACCGTGGGGAGCCCCGCCGCCGGCTGCTCCCGCCTGGGGCGCTCCGCCTCCAACCCAGCCCGGCTGGGGTGCGCCGCAACAGCCTGCACAGCCCGGCTGGGGTGCGCCGCAACAGCCTGGGCAGCCCGGCTGGGGAGCGTCGCCACCGCCCCAGCAGTGGGGCCAGCCGGGCTGGAACGCCCAGCCTGCGAAGTCGAACCGCAAGGGCTGCTGGATCGGGCTCATCATCGTCCTGTTGGTGGTGCTGGTCGGCGGCGGCGGGTGCGTGTATCTGGTGGCGACCAAGATCGGCCCGGCGATAAGTACGGAGCTCTCGATTCAGTCGAATTCCGGCGGTGAGATTGCCTCCGGCAACTACAACTGGAACAACGGCGTCGGCGTCTTCACCTTCACCGCCACCAATGGGGTCACCCAGGCGGAGGCCCGCGACCTCGCCTGTCGCGTGGTAAAGCCGGCGCTCAAGGGCACGCAATTCGAGAACACCCATTTCGTCATCTACGGCTCGTACGGCGACTACCTGGCGGACGAAACGACGCCCTGTTCCTGAGGCCGTCCGGCCTCCACTGAGCGGGAACGACCACGGCGCCCCTTGGATGGCCAAGGGTCGCCGTGTATACTTCGGGCAATCTACCGGCCGCTCGTGACGTGGGTGACCCCCACGTCTTTTGTTGAGTGGCCGGCGGCGACCAACCGTCCGGGAAGACAGGATGCGTGGTCCAAACGGTCGCAGTGGACGGCGATCGATACAGTGAACAGGAGGCGCGAATGAGTCGGGACTTCGTCGGCGCCCTCCTGCAACTGAATGCCGAGAAGGGCGTCTCCCGAGAGCAGCTCATTCGCACTGTCGAGGACGCGATCCAGTCCGCCTATCGCCGCACTCCCGGCGACGAGGACATCCAGGTCCGAATCGATGCCGAATCCGGCAAGGTCCGTGTCTTCCGCGCCCGCGAGGTTGTGGAAGAGGTCGAGGACCCGACGATCCAGNNCACGAAGCCGAGCGCAACGTGGTGTTCGACCAGTACGCCAGTCGCGAGGGCGAGCTGATCACCGGCACCGTTTCCCGCGTCGAGCCTCGAGCGATCGTGCTCGATGTCGGCAAGGCCGAGGCGATCTTGGCCACTACCGAGCAGTCCCCCCTGGAGCACTACCGCATCGGCCAGAACGTGAAGGCATACGTTCTGGAGGTCCGGCGCAGCGCCAAGGGCCCCCAGATCTATGTCAGCCGGACCCACAAGGGCTTCCTGCGCAGACTATTCGAGCTCGAGGTTCCGGAGGTCCATGCCGGATCCGTAGAGATAAAGGCGATCGCCCGCGAGGCCGGCAGCCGATCCAAAGTGGCGGTGGCTTCGCGCCAGCAGGGTCTCGATCCCGTCGGCGCCACCGTCGGACAACGCGGTGCCCGCGTCCAGGCGGTCGTGGCCGAGCTCGGCGGCGAGAAGATCGATGTCATCGAGTGGTCCGAGGAGGCCTCGAGCTTCGTGGCCAAGGCCCTGAGCCCGGCTCAGGTGATCGAGGTTCGGATCGACGAGGAGCATCGCATCGCCAACGTCGTCGTGCCCGAGCGGATGCTATCGCTTGCGATCGGCCGCGAGGGACAGAATGCTCGGCTGGCCGCCAAGCTGACCGGCTGGCGAATCGACATCCGCAGCGACGTGTCGGTGGCCGAGGCCGCGAAGGCCGAGGCCGAAGGACGGGTCGAAGAGACGCCGGCCGTCTCGACGGTGGCCGAGTCCGAGACGCCGGCCGACGAACCGCTTGCAGCCGTGGCTGCCGGAGCCGAGTCGGGTTCGCCCGAGTCGGAGGCAGTCGAGGTCGCGGCCGTTGGCGCGGACGCATCTGCGGATGTGCCGGTCAAGCCCAAGCGACGCAAGACCGCCAAGGCGGCGGCGACTGCGGTCGAAGAGAATGGCGAGGTGACCCCGTAGTCCGGGGCGCGCCGGCGCGGCGGTATCCGACCCGATCATGCGTCGTCTGCCGGACGGCGCAACAGAAGCGCGAGCTGCTGCGGATCGTGAGGACGCCCGACGGCCGAATCGCGATCGACCCGACCGGCAAGATGCCCGGCCGGGGAGCGTACATTTGCGACAAACAGGAGTGCCGGTCCGCGGCGCTCGACAAAGGATCGCTCCAGCGAGCGCTGGAAGTGCCGATCCCGGCCGAACTCCTGGCCGAGCTGACAGGGGAGGCGAGCAGGATCGAATCAGGAGGTAGTCGTGGCCAAGAGTAGGAGCGGCACGCGCGGCCGTCGTGGACCTCGCAAGCCGGTGCGCCGCGACCTTGGACTTCCGGGCGGCGCGGCAGCTGTTGCCGAAGCGCATGAGCGTGGCGCAATCGAGCTCCCGTCGAGCATCACCGTCAAGGACCTCGCCGACCTCCTCGGCGTCAACCCCGCCGACGTGATCCGCGAGCTGATCAAGAGCGGCATCTTCGCCAACATCAACCAGGGCATCGATCGCGAGACCGCCTCCCTCGTCGCCGAAGAGCTCGGCTACGAAGTCGCCGAGACGGTCGCGAGCGGGGCCATCGCGGGTGGCGACGGCACGGACGCGGATGCCGCACCGGTGGGCGCTGCGACCAAGGAGCAGCTGTTCGAAGAGGACGACGCGTCGCTGATGCTGCCGCGCGCCCCCATCGTGACGGTCATGGGCCACGTCGACCACGGCAAGACTTCGCTCCTGGACGCCATCCGCACCACAAAGGTCGCTGCGGGCGAGCGCGGTGGAATCACGCAGCACATCGGCGCCAGCGAAGTCGTGATGAAGGACGGCCGACGCATCGTCTTCCTGGATACACCGGGTCACGAGGCGTTCACGGCCATGCGAGCCCGCGGCGCCAAGGTCACCGACATCGCGGTGGTCGTGGTTGCGGCGGACGACGGCGTCATGCCCCAGACCCTCGAGGCGATCGACCACGCCCGTGCGGCGAAGGTGCCGATCGTCATCGCCCTGAACAAGATCGACAAGCCCGACGCCAACCCCGACCGTGTCAAGAACGGCCTGGCCGAGGCCGGTGTCGTGGTCGAGGAGTACGGCGGCGACGTGCCGATGGTTCCCGTCTCGGCCAAGGCCCGATTGGGTCTCGACGAGCTTCTCGAGATGATCATGCTCTCGGCGGACCTGCTGGAGCTCAAGGCGAATCCAAAGCGACCGGCCGTGGGCACCATCGTGGAGGCCGAGCTCGACAAGGGCCGCGGTCCGGTGGCGACGGCGCTGGTCTCGACCGGAACNNGTGCCTCAGGCCGGCGACATCTTGCGCGTCGTGGCCGACGAGAAGACCGCCCGGGCCATGGTCGAGGAGCGCAAGAACGCCTCCGCGGCCCGCTCCGAAGGCAGTGGCCGCGCAACTCTCGAGGACCTCTACGCCCAGATCCAGGCCGGTCAGACCAAGGAATTGCGGATCATCCTCAAGACCGACGTGTCCGGCTCGCTCGGCGCGATCACGCACGCCCTCCAGCAGCTCTCGACCGACGAGATGCGGATCAACGTCCTCCACGAGGGCGCCGGAGACGTTACGGACAACGACATCATGCTGGCAGCCGCCTCGGATGCCATCGTCGTGGCGTTCAATACCAAGGTGACCGACACCGCTCGTCGGTCGGCCGAGGCCGAGAAGGTCGACGTCCGCAGCTACGACATCATCTACAAGCTCACCGACGACATCCAGGCCGCCCTCCGCGGCTTGCTTGAGCCGGAGCAGGTGGAAACCATCGAGGGTCGAGCGGAAGTCCGCCAGATCTTCAAGGTCGGCAAGGTCGCAGTCATCGCCGGCTGCTTCGTGACGGACGGACGCATCGTCCGCACCGGCGGCGTTCGCGTCTGGCGCGGCGGCAAGGTGATCACCACCGACAAGATCGAGTCGCTGCGCCGCTTCCGGGACGACGTCCGCGAGGTTGCCACCAACTTCGAATGCGGCATCGGGCTGGCGGGCTCGAACGACCTGGTCGAAGGCGACATCATCGAGTGCTTCACCCAGCAAATGGTGAGCCGGGCGGCCGGTTGAGCCGGAGTAGCGCTTCTCGATGACACAGCGAACACAGAAGATCGACGAGCTGCTTCGACAGGAGATCGGGCAGGCGCTGGAGCGCGAGGTAACAGACCCGCGCATCGGCTTCGTCACGGTCACCAACGTCGAAACGGCTCCGGACCTATCGCGCGCCCGAGTCTGGGTGAGCATCATCGGCTCCGAGGCTGAACGGAAGCAGACGCTACAGGCGCTTCGAGGTGCAATGCCGTTCATTCGGCGCGGGCTCGGCTCGAAGATCCGGCTGCGGCGCATCCCGGAGCTGGATGTCCGCCTGGACGACTCGATCGAACGGGGGACGCGGGTTCTCCAGATCATCAACGAGCTCGAGGCCGGCCGAACTCCGGAGGCCATCGACGCCCGGGGTGAGTCCCTGCCCACACCGGTGCCCCGGCTGCCCCACGAGGGCGACACCGTCGAAGACTCGCTGCCCCCGATCCCTGCATTCGAGCCGGCGCGGAAGCCGCGGAGCGGGGCTCGGCGCGACGATCGCGGCCGCGGGCCCGGAGGCCACGGTGGGCAGGCCCACGGTGGGCAGGCCCACCAGGAGAAGACGGCCACGCGTCGGAGGCCGAAGTGATCGACTCCGAGCCCCGCGTCGACCTTTCCGCCTACGCTGCGGCGGTGCCGGACGAGGTGATCGAGCGGCTGCGAGCGGCGCGGCGGGTGCTGACGATCTGCCACGAGAACCCCGAGGCGGATGCGCTCGGCTCGGCGCTGGCTGTGAGCCTGCTCGTCGAGGCGGGTGGGGGAGTGGCCACGCCCGTATGCGCGGACCCGATGCCGGCCATGTACGAATTCCTGCCCGGCATGGACCGCTTTCGTACGCAGCCGGACTCTGCCATCGACTATGACCTGCTCGTGGTTGGCGACTGCGGCGAGCTGGAGCGGATCGGACCCGTGCTCGACTCCCACCGCGAGCTATTCGGGCGCGTGCCGATACTAGACATCGATCACCACCTCTCCAACCCACACTTCGGCGCGGTGGATTGGGTCGACGCCCACAGCTCGGCCACGTGCGAGATGGTCACCCTGCTGGCCTGGCGGCTCGGTGTTCCGCTGACTGCCGGTGACGGCATGCTAGCCGGGGCGCTGGCGGCAGGCGTCGTGATGGACACGGGCAACTTCCAGCATCCGAACGTGACGCCGCGGACCCTGGTCGTGGCGGCGGCGTTGCGCGAGGCCGGGGCGCCATTCAGCGAGCTCTCGCGGCGGTTGTACCGCTCCAAGCCGAACACCCAGCTGGTGCTGTTCGGGCGCGTTCTGGCACGTCTCGAGTCAGACCTCGACGGCCGCCTCGTCTGGTCGACCCTCGAGCTGACCGACCTGACGGCGAGCGGCGCTGGCTCCGCGGAATCCGAGGGCCTGGTGGACATGCTGGCCCAGTCCGAAACATCCGAAGCCTCGATCCTGTTCAAGGAAGTCGAGGGCGACGAGACCACCCGCATCAGCGTCCGGACACGCGATGGTGGAGTGGATGCCACCGTGCTGACGGGCACGTTCGGCGGCGGGGGCCACGCCCGAGCGGCCGGTGCCACGCTGGCGTTGCCGCTGGCAGAGGCCCGCAAGGTAGTTCTGGCACGGGCGGCCACGCTCGTCGCCGCAGTCGAACGCTGACCCGTGGCGCATTCAGGCGGGGGCATGGACGGCATTCTGGTCGTTGCCAAGGACCCGGGCTTCACGTCGCATGACGTCGTGGCTCTGGTTCGCCGGCTGACCGGGACGCGTCGCGCCGGCCACGGAGGGACGCTCGACCCGTTCGCGTCGGGCGTTCTGCCGATCTTCCTGGGCCTGGGCACGCGCGTGGTCGAGTACCACATGGCCGACGGCAAGGCGTATCGGGCCACGGTCTGCTTCGGCGCCACCTCCGAGACCGACGATCGCGACGGCGAGCTCGTGCCCGGCTCCGGCCCGGCTCCGTCCCGCGCCGCCCTGGAGGCGGCCCTGGCGGGCTTCCGGGGCCCGATATCTCAGCGACCGCCCGACTACAGCGCCCTCAAGGTGGGGGGCAGGCGGGCCTACGACCTCGCTCGTGAGGGAAAGCCTGCGGCGTTGGCGCCGCGTGCGGTTGTCATTCGGCGCCTGGATCTGGTGGAGTGGGACGACTCCGACCCCGAGCGGCCCACGGCCGTGCTCGAAGTGGAGTGTGGCGCCGGCACGTACATCCGCGCCCTCGCCCGTGACCTGGGCCAGCGGCTGGGCTGCGGGGCGTACCTCGGGGCGCTCACCCGCACGGCCAGCGGCCCGTTCGGGTTGGCGGCCGCGCACTCGCTCGACGAGATACGTAGTGCGGCCGCTGCGGGGCCCGCGGCGCTGGCCGGGCTGCTCCTGCCGATCGACGCCGGCCTGGACACGATTCCCGAGGCTCGGCTCACGGCCGACGAAGTTGCCGCCGCCTCGCGCGGCCAGCAGGTCAAGCCGGCGCAGCGGCCGCAGGTCGAGCCGGGTGCGCGTGTCAGGTTGCTCGCCGAAGATGGATCGCTGGTGGGCATCGCGTCGTGGAAGGCCGGCCGGCTCGCGCCCGAGAAGATCTTCGTGGCGGCACCTGGCGCCGCCGGGGCAAAGGGCGAGGCCGCGGACGAGGGCGGCAGCGAGGCCAGCCACTCCTCGGTGCGCACCCACGAAGCCACGGAGCCGCGGCTCAAGGTCGTGGATCCGAGCAATCGCATGCTCGTGGTGCCCGGCGTCGACGCTCTCCAGCCCGAGCTTGGCCGGCTTTACCTCGCGGTCGGGGTCTTCGACGGGCTGCACCGTGGCCACTTGTACCTGCTGCGTGAGCTTCGGCGAGCGGCTCAGCGCGCGGGGGCGCGGCCGGCGGTCATCACTTTCGACGCCCATCCCGAGGAGCTGATCGAGGGCCTGGCGCCGCCGCTCCTGTGCGACCCTGACGAACGCCTCGTGCGTCTGCAGGCGGCCGGCGTAGAGGTCGCTGTCGTCCAGCATTTCGACCACGCCCTGCGCGTGACCACATACGACGCCTTCGTGGCGGCCGTCCGCCAGCACGTCGACGTCGCCGGATTCGTGATGACTCCGGATGCCGCCTTTGGCTTCGAGCGGGGCGGAACGCCGGAGGCACTCGCCGCGCTCGGGGCACGTGAGGGCTTCTCGGTCACCGTGGTGTCGTCCTTCCTGTCCAACGGCGAGCAGGTCCGAAGCTCTGAGATCCGCCGCCGAATATCGACCGGCGACCTGGCCGGGGCCAGGCAGCTGCTCGGACGCAACCACGGCTTCACCGGTCGGGCCCAGGAGGCTGGATCGGGAGCGTCGGGTTTGGCCTCCGACCTGCCGGTCTGTCTGCCGCCCGATGGCGACTATCGGGTTCTGCTCGGTCCGGCCTGGCAGCTCGGTCGTCGGCCTGAGCCTGCGGCTCACGCCGCGTCGATCGCCGTCCTCGATGACTCGATCGCTGTGGGCAAACAGGAGTGGCCGCTGCCGGATCGCCTGCGCGTGATCATCCTCGATCGGTTGTAGTCGATCGCGCGCTCCGCACGCCGGATCGCTTCGGATGCCCGTCGACTGGCATACCCAGGCGAAGCCTGCTACCATCCGCCAGGCATTTAGAGAGTTAGGAAGACCACAGTCACACAGAGCTATTCGGAGGATCGTGTGCCGCTGGCGCGGGAGACGAAGGAACAGGTGATCTCGGAGTACGCCGTCAAGGATGGCGACACGGGCTCAGCGGAAGTGCAGATTGCGCTCCTTACCGAGAGGATCAAGGAGCTCACGGAGCATCTCCGTAGCTTCCCGAAGGATAATCAGTCCCGCCGCGGCCTCCTCAAGCTCGTCGGAGAGCGACGCCGCCTTCTTAAGTACCTGATCAAGAAGGACAACGCTCGCTATCGCGCCGTCATCGCACGGCTCGGACTGCGCCGCTAGCGCTGCAACCTCGTCGCGAGGTACTGACCTCGCGAAGGCATTCCCCGCGCGCGACTCATCCAGGCGAGAACAGGACACGTTCTTCCTCCGATCGCTCAGGAGGAATAGAAGCCCGTGTCTCAGACATTCGAGACGCAATTCGCCGGCCGCACTCTAACCATCGAGACCGGCAAGATGGCGCTGCTCGCGGGCGGCGCCGTCACAGTCCGCTTCGGCGAC
This sequence comes from Chloroflexota bacterium, assembly GCA_003142755.1. Taxonomy (GTDB): domain Bacteria; phylum Chloroflexota; class Limnocylindria; order Limnocylindrales; family CSP1-4; genus Fen-1039. The sequence continues at coordinate 30,180 of PLNK01000048.1, forward strand.
ACCATGGTTCTCGGGACAGCCAACCGGTCGGATCCCCGACCCGGCCTTGACTTCTTCCCGCTGACGGTCGAGTTCGAAGAGCGCATGTACGCCGCAGGCAAGATCCCGGGCGGTTTCATCAAGCGCGAGTCGCGCCCGTCAGAGCAGGCGATCCTGGCTTGCCGGCTGACCGACCGGCCGATCCGGCCGCTCTTCCCCGAGGGCTACAAGGACGACATCCAGATCGTGATCACGGTCCTGTCCACGGACCAGGAGAACCAGACCGACGTCCTCGGCACGTTCGCGGCCTCTTGCGCCCTGACGATCAGTGCCATCCCGTTCCTGGGCCCCATCGGCGCGGTGCGCATTGGTCGCATCGACGGCGAGTTCGTGGTCAATCCCACGATCAGCGACCTCGAGCGCTCGGACATCGACCTGATCGTCTCCGGCACTCGCGACGCCATCATGATGGTCGAGGCCGGCGCCTCGATCGTTCCCGAAGACGTCATGGCCGACGCCATCCTCTTCGGCCATCGCGCCCTCCAGCCTCTCATCGACATTCAGGATGAGATGCGTGCCGCCGTCGGCAAGCCGAAGTCCGTCGGCTATCTCGATCCCGGCACCGGCTCCGTTCTCGAGTTCGTCAAGAAGGTTGGCCAGCCCGGCTCGGAGCTCGTCGTAATCGACACCGAGACGACCGGCCGCGACGCCAAGGTTGCCGACCTGATCGAGATCGGCGCCGTGCGCGTTCGCGACGGCAACATCGTCGATCGCTTCTCCACCTTCGTGAACCCCGGCCGCGACATCTTCGGCGCCCAGATGCACGGCATCACCAATGCCGAGGTCGCGGGCGCACCGGTTGCCAAGGAAGCGGCCCAGAAGCTGCTCGCCTTCNNGACACGCTCGTGATCGCTCGTGAGGCCTATCCGGATCTCGAGTCGTACAAGCTGGGCGATGTCGCGCGCTTCTTCGGCATCACCGTCGAGACCGTTCACCGCGGCCTTGCCGACGCCGAAACGACCGCCGGCATCGTTGCCGCNNGGCCTCCTGGACGCCGCCCGCCGCCAGGGCCGGGTCAGCAAGAGCCTCTTCCAGCTGGTTCAGAAGAAGACCACCCGCAAGGTCGTCCTCGACGAGGGCATCCGCATGGACGGTCGTGGCGTCGACGAGCTGCGCCCGATCTCGGTCGAGGTCGGTGTTCTGCCGCGTGCCCACGGCTCCGGTCTCTTCACCCGCGGCCAGACTCAGGCTCTGACCGTCGCAACGCTTGGCCCGTCCTCGGACGTCCAGCGCATCGACACGATCAGCCCTGAGACCGAGAAGCGGTACCTCCACCACTACAACATGCCCCCCTACAGCACCGGCGAGAACAAGCCGATGCGCGG
>PLNK01000048.1:31562-44191 GCA_003142755.1 Chloroflexota bacterium
CTGGCCCTCATGGACGCCGGCGTGCCGATCAAGGCAGCCGTCGGTGGCGCCGCGATGGGCCTCATCAGCGAGCCGGACGGCCGGTTCGTCGTCCTGACCGACATCCTCGGCAAAGAAGACGCCTTCGGCGACATGGACTTCAAGGTGACCGGCACCCGTGAGGGCGTCACGGCGCTGCAGATGGACATCAAGGTCAAGGGCATCAGCGAAGCGATCATCCGCCAGGGCCTCGAAAAGGCCCACGCCGCGCGGATCGCGATCCTCGACAAGATGGATGCGGTCATGCCGACGAGCCGCACGGAGATGAGCAGCTTCGCGCCGCGCATCATCACCATCAAGATCAACCCCGAGAAGATCCGCGACATCATCGGCAAGGGTGGCTCCGTGATCCGCAAGATCCANNACGTCGAGGACGACGGCACGGTCCAGATTGCCGCAGTGTCGGGCGACAGCTCGCGCAAGGCGGTCCAGTGGATCGAGTCGCTGACTCGCGAAGTCGAGGTCGGCGGGCTCTATCTCGGCAAGGTCACCCGGATCATGGGCTTCGGCTGCTTCGTCGAGATCCTGCCCGGCAAGGAAGGCCTGGTCCGCATCGGCGAACTGGCCGACTACCACGTCCCGACAGTCGAGGACGTAGTCTCGGTGGGCGACGAGGTCATGGTCGTGGTGATCGAGATCGATCGCCAGGGTCGGATCAACCTCTCCCGCAAGGCGGCTATGCAGCGCCACCTGGCCCGCTCCGAGTCCTAGTTCGCGCTCAACTGAAGGGCCGGCCGGCGACGGTCGGCCCTTCGTCTATCCTGCATAGAATATGTGCATAGCCGCCGGGCTATGCATCTGGAGGGGGGCTCCGGGCGGGTCGCTGGTATACTCAGCCCCCTGTCTGTCAAACCAATTCACCCGAGTGGAGCTATGTCCCGAGATACCCGCCCGCTGACCGTCGCGGTCGTCGGCGCCACCGGCGTCGTCGGTCGAACGATGATCCAGGTGCTCGCCGAACGGCATTTCCCCGTCGGTGAGATGCGTCTGCTCGCCTCCGGCCGATCGGCCGGGTCGACCGTGAGCGCCGACGGCCGGACTCTGACGGTGGAGGAGGCGACTCCCGAAGCGTTCGAGGGCGTCGACATCGCGCTCTTCTCGGCCGGCACCGACGTCTCGCGCCAGCTCGCCCCTGAGGCGGCCGCGCGCGGCGCGACGGTCATCGACAACTCCAACGCCTGGCGAATGGAAGCCAACGTTCCGCTCATCGTCAGCCAGGTCAACCCCGACGACGCCGAGTGGCACGAGGGCATCATCGCCAACCCGAACTGCTCGACGATGCAGCTCCTGCCCGTGCTCATGGCAATTCGCGACACCGTCGGGATCGATCGCGTTGTCGTCGACACCTACCAATCGGTCTCCGGCACCGGCGCCGAGGCGCTGGCCGAGCTGGAGACGCAGATTCGAGCCCACGTCGCGGGCGAGCCCAAGGTGGCCAGCGTCTATCCCCATCCGATCGCCTTCAACGTCCTGCCCGAGATCGACGTCTTCCTGGAGAACGGCTACACCCGCGAGGAGTGGAAGGTCGTGACCGAGAGCCGCAAGATCCTGCACCTACCGGACCTGCGTATCTCTTGCACGGCTGTCAGGGTGCCGGTCTTCGTGAGCCATTCCGAGGCCGTCCATGTCGAGACCACCAGGCCCATGACTCCCGACGAGGCGCGACGCGCCTTCGCCGCGGTCCCCGGCGTGGTGGTGATGGACGACCCTGCCGCGCACGTATATCCGATCGCGACTCAAGCTGCCGGCAAGGACGAGATCTTCGTCGGCCGAGTTCGCCAGGACCCCTCAGTCGAGCGAGGCCTGGCTTTCTGGGTTGTCAGCGACAACCTGCGCAAGGGTGCCGCCTCGAATGCCGTGGAGATCGCCGAGGCGCTCGTCGATCGCGGCTGGGTCAAGGCCCGATCTCGCCGCAACGGGTCGAGCGGGGTCGGGGAAGCATCGTGATCGAAGCCGAGCGCCGGGCGGCGCTCGACGCCATCGGGGCGGAGGTGGCGGCCTGTACCCGCTGCCGGCTCCACGAGACGAGGACCAAAGCGGTGCCGGGCGAAGGCACGGCGGCCACTGAGGTCATCTTCGTCGGCGAGGGGCCGGGCTTCAACGAAGATCGTCAGGGCAAACCCTTCGTCGGCCAGGCCGGGGCCAAGCTGGACGCCTTGCTCGCCTCCGTCCTATGGTCACGCGGGGAGGTCTTCATCACCAACGTGGTCAAATGCCGTCCGCCCGAGAACCGCGACCCCGAACCGGCCGAGATAGCCGCCTGCGCGCCATTCCTGACGCGACAACTCGAGGCGCTCGATCCCGCGCTGGTGGTCACCCTGGGCCGCTTCTCGATGGCGCGCTTCAATCCCGGGGCGAAGATCGGGCAGGTCCACGGCACGTTCAGGCCGGCGGCACCGGAGTCCGGCGCGCCCAACGCGCTGACCTTTTCTATGTACCACCCGGCGGCGGCCCTGCATCAAGGGTCGCTGAACGAGGTTCTCTTCCGCGACATGCTGGGCGTTCCCGCGGCGCTGCTGGAGGCCCGAAAGCTGCGCGCGCAGTCGGCCAACGTCTCGCCGGCGCCGCAAGTGGCCGCCGAACCGGCGGCGCCGCGGCCTATCGCAGATCCGGTCCACGTGGACGGCGAATTCGACCCGGCGAATGCCGAATCCGACCCAACGGACCAGCTTCCCCTCTTCTAGGATGAACACAACGTCACGTTCCCGTCACGCGAGAATCAATGTCAGATAGCGAGACTCCCCTCCGGATCATCCCCCTCGGAGGCGTGGGGGAGATCGGCAAGAACATGTACGTCTTCGAGTACGGCGACGATATCGTCGTTGTCGATTGTGGACTCATGTTCCCCGACGAGGAGATGTTCGGCATCGACCTCGTCATACCTGATGTCACCTATCTCAAAGAGAACCGCGAGAAGGTTCGCGCGTTCCTGATCACCCATGCCCACGAGGATCACGTCGGCGCGCTGCCCTATGTCCTGCCGCAGCTGCCCGGCGTTCCCGTCTATGCCTCCGTGCTCGCCCGGGGCCTGCTGGGCATCAAGATCAAGGAGCACAAGCTCCACTCGAACCCGCTCCTGCCGCTCGATCCGGGCGACATGCTGCAGATCGGGCCATTCCGCATCGAGCCCTTCCGGATCAGTCATTCGATCCCCGACGCGATGGGTCTCGCTCTCCACACGCCGGTTGGGACGGTCGTCACTACGGGTGACTTCAAGTTCGACCATACGCCCGTGGACGGTCGCCGCTCCGACTTCGCGATGCTGTCGCGGTTGGGCGAGGACGGCGTCATCTGCCTGCTGTCCGACTCCACTCGCGCCGAGAGTCCCGGCTACACGCTCTCCGAGCGGACCGTGGGTGAGACGTTCCGCGAGATCATGGAGCCGCTCGACGGCCGGGTTATCGTGGCCACGTTCGCCAGCAACATCGCGCGCATCCAGCAGGTCATCGATGCCGCCGCGACGTTCGAGCGAAAGGTGGCGGTCGTCGGCCGGTCGATGGAGCAGAACTTCCGAATTGCCACGGACCTCGGCTACCTCACCCACGCCCCAGGCCAGGTCGTGCCCAAGGACCAGATCGGGTCGATGGCGGCCGCCAAGATCGTGATCGCCACGACGGGCGCCCAGGGCGAGCCGATGGCCGGCCTGGCCCGAATGGCCAACCGCGACCATCGATACGTTGAGATCCAGCCCGGCGACACGGTCATCGTCAGCGCCAGCCCGATCCCCGGCAACGAGGAGTACGTGGCGCGCACGATCGACAACCTTTTCAAGGCCGGCGCCAACGTCTACTACCACACTGTCAAGCACGCCCACGTCTCGGGTCATGCGAGTCAGGAAGAGCTGAAGCTCATGCTCGGCCTGACGCGACCCAAGTACTTCATCCCGATCCACGGCGAGTTCCGGATGCTGGTGCAGCACGGGCGCCTCGCGGTCGAGACGGGCGTGGCCCCGGAGAACGTCTTCATCATCGAGAACGGCCAGGCCATCGAGTTCTTCGCCGACGGCAGTGCCCGGCGCGCGGCCCCGGTCACGGCAGGCTACGTTCTCGTCGATGGGCTATCGGTCGGGGACGTGGGCGAGGTCGTGTTGCGCGACCGCCGCGCCCTCGCCAGCGATGGCATGTTCATCGTGGTCGTGACCGTCGATAAGCAGACCGGCAGTATCGTGGCCAAGCCGGAGATCGTGACTCGCGGCTTCGTGCACGACAACGAGCGCGACCCGCTCATGGAAGGCGCCGTCGACCACATTCTGGCCGCCATCGAGAGCCGAGGCGACCGGACCAGCGAGGTTGGGCTGCTCAAGACGAAGATCAAGGACGAGGTCTCGCGCTACCTCTACGAGCAGACGCGTCGCCGACCTCTCGTCTTCCCGGTCGTGGTGGAGGTGTAGATGCCCGCACGAACCTCCCCAGCCAGGAGCCGCTCGAGTTCCACCCGGACCAGCCGCGCCACGCCACCCGCAAGGCGGCGCCGGTCGGGTCATGGCTGGACCGTGCCGGTCGAGATCGTGCGCCAGCTGATCGGCCTGGTCATGCTTCTGGTGGGTGTGTCGCTGCTGATAGGTCTGACCATTGTGGGCGGTCACCTCACCGATTTGGAGCGCAATGCGGTTGCGCCGTGGTTCGGGACCGCTCGGTGGCTGCTGCCCATCTTGCTGATCCTGCTCGGCTACTACCTGGAGCGGGCGGAGGGCGCTCACTGGGACTGGGAGCTCACGCTTCTTGGCAGCGCGCTGGCCTACGGGTCGCTGCTGGGTCTGTTCGGTCTCCTCGAGGCCAGGTGGCCGAGTGGCGGGTACCTCGGTAGTGCGCTGGCGCACTTCCTTTCGCCGCTGGTGACCGCGCCCGGTGCCTTCGTCATCCTCACCGTTCTGATGGTAACGGGCATTCTGTTGGCTCTGGACATGTCTCTGCCTGCGGTAATGGCTCCCTTGGGGCGCCTCGTGTCGCGGGCCATGGACGTGCTGTTCAGGCCCGTCCCGGAGTCGCCCACGGCCGGCCTCACCTCCGCGCCGACCAGGGCGGACCGGCCGGAGAAGGTCGCCAAGGAAGCGGTCCCGGCCGAACCGCGACGTTTCGGTGACGAGCGGACGCCCTCGATTCCGGTCGCCATTCCCAACCTCGGACCCACTTCGGCGACCTTCGCGCCACAGGTCGTGGCCGGTTCAACCTCGCACGATGGCGGGCCACTGCCCCAGGGCGGGCGCGAGGGCGGATCGGTCCGCGACGGAGCCGCGATACGCGGTCCGCGCCCCGGGCTCGACGCCCCCGCACAGTCGAAGCTCGGCGGGGTCGTGGCCACGGCCGAGAAGGCGCGGCCCGTGTACCACCTGCCGCCGCTGGCGCTGCTCGAAAACATCGCTCCACGCATTGGCGACAGCGGCATGGACCACGAGCGCAACGCGGCAATCATCGTGGCCAAGCTCTCCAGCTTCAGCATTCCGGCCCGTGTAGTCACATGGAACGCGGGCCCGGTCGTGACCCAGTACGAGGTCGAGCCGTCGCCTGAGATCAAGGTCAGCCGCATCGAGGCGCTCTCGGACGATCTGGCCATGGCCCTGGCCGCCCGCACGATCCGGATCGAGGCACCAATCCCGGGCAAGAGCGTGGTCGGCCTCGAGATCCCGAACAAGGACTTCAACATCGTCGCCCTGCGGCGAATCCTCGAGGAAGTGGACTTCCGGGCGGCATCCAAGCTGACCTTCGCCCTCGGCCGGGATGTGGCCGGCCATGCCCGGGCCACGGACCTGGCCAAGATGCCGCACCTGCTGATCGCCGGGGCTACCGGCTCGGGCAAGAGCGTCATGGTCAACGCGCTGATCTCGAGCCTGTTGTGCAACGCCACGCCGGACGAGGTTCGGCTGGTGCTCGTCGATCTCAAGCGCGTGGAGCTGTCGGCCTACAACGGCTTGCCGCATTTGATGGTGCCCGTCATCACCGAGCCCGACCGAGCCAAGGCGGCGCTCAAGTGGGCCGTCACCGAGATGGAGAACCGGTACCGGCGATTTGCCGGTGCCAACGCCCGCAACCTGGCCGGGTTCAACGAAACGAGAGCCGATCCGGCCGATCGTCTGCCCTACATCGTGTTGATCATCGACGAGCTGGCTGACCTGATGATGCGCGAGGGCAAGAACGTGGAAGAGCCGGTGGTCAGGCTCGCTCAGAAGGCCAGGGCCACTGGCGTCCACATGGTTCTGGCGACGCAGCGGCCGTCGGTGAACGTGGTCACGGGTCTCATCAAGGCCAACTTCCCGAGTCGAATCGCATTCGCGATGGCCTCCCAGATAGACTCTCGGACCATCATCGACATGCCCGGCGCGGAAGACCTCATCGGCCGCGGCGACATGCTCTTCCAGCCGGCCGACCTGCCGCGCCCGATCCGTCTCCAGGGTGTCTTTGTCTCGGACAAGGAGATCGCCAACATCTGCGAGCACTGGCGGGCCGAGGCGGAGCCGCACTACGACATGGGCATACTCGAGACGGGCGAAGAACCCGAAGCCCATGCCGACGATTCGGTTGATGACGAGGCCGATCGCCTGCTGCTCGATGCCGTTGGTGTCATCCGGGAGTACGATCGTGCATCTGCGTCGCTGCTCCAGCGACGCCTCAAGATCGGATACGCCCGAGCCGCTCGGATCATCGATCAGCTGGAGGCTCGCGGGTACATTGGGCCGTTCGACGGCTCGAATGCGCGGCAGGTTCTTCTGCGAGATGCCGCGCCCTCGAAGCCGGCGAGTGGATACGGCGAGGAAGACATATGACGACTACCAACCCAACGCGCCGTCCGCCGCGCCGAGCCAATGGCCGTCGAGTCTCCGGCCTGTCCGGCCAGGACGGGCGCTCGCCGGTTGGGGAGAAGCTGCGCGACGCCAGGGAAATCAGGGGCGTGGACCTCTTCCGGGTCGAGCGCGACACGAAGATCCGTTCCAAGTTCCTGGCTGCCCTCGAAGACGGCGATTTCGTGGACCTGCCCGGCGATGTGTACGCGCGTGGTTTCCTGAGGAACTACGCGACGTATCTGGGGCTGGACGCCGACGAAATCGAGGAGGAGTGGCGAGAGGAGGCCGGCCACGCGGCGCCGTCGATGACGGCCATCGTTGGGCCCCAGCCGATGACGATCCGGCGCGGCATCGTCTTCCAGCGCAGCCACTTGGTCATCGCGGCGGTGGTCATCATCGTCGCCCTCGTCGGCACGTACTTCGGCTACCAGCTCACGAGATACCTCTCCTACCCGACGGTCGCGGTCGACTCGGCGGGCCCATCGCCGGTCTACCTGGCGATCGGCACCCCCGACTACACCCTGACCGGCAACGCCACACCGGGGACGACCGTGCTGATCGCCTGGAATGGCCAGGAGCCTCAGACCGTCATCGTCGACGACGGCGGCCATTGGACCTATCACGCGATCCTGCGATCGGGTAGCAATCAGTTCGACGTGACCGCCAAGAACCTCGACACCAGCCACGCCAGCTCGACTGTCAGGCTGATCGTCTTCGTTCCGGTGGCCACCCCGACGCCGCTCGTCCCGGAAGTGGCATTCACCACCCCCGCCGACCTGGGGTCGGTCGCCAGCGGAGCCGTCAACGTCACCGGGTACGGCATCGGTGTCTCAACGGTGACACTGACGACGACCTATTTGGGTCAGCCGCTCGCCGCCGGAGCGACCTTCCCTCCCGCCACGACCGCCTCGGCGAGTCCGATCGCTCATAGCTCGGCTTCGGCTTCGGCTTCGGCGTCGATCGGGCCGTCGGGCAGCCCCGGCCCACAGCCCAAGTCGGCGGGTACCGCCGCGGATGGAACGTTTGCCCTCGCCACGCAACTCGATCCGGGTCGGTGGCAGCTGACTATCGTCGGCACGACCGCCAGGGGTGTCGCCACGAAGGCGGTCACGCGCACGATCAACGTCCCGTACAAGGGCGTCAACCTGACCATTGAGGTCAAGGGCGGCGATGCCTGGTTCAAGTACTGGCGAGATGGCGTGGCAATCGATTCCAGCACCTTTGTGGACGGCTACAAGGTGTCAGTCGTGGGAACCAAGACCGCCTGCGTCTACACCGCGCGTCCCGACATCGTGTTCATCACCTTCAACGGGACGTCGTACGGGCCGGTCAAGACGTGGGGCGGCCAGCGCGTCGCCTTCGACATCAACGGGCCCAGGTACACCGCCTCCTGCGGCTGAGCATATGGACGTCGAGCCACTCAGCCAGCTGGTCGAGCGGTTGCAGGCGAGCTGCCTCGAACGGGGACTGTCTGTCGCCACGGCCGAATCCTGCACCGGCGGATTGGTCGCCAAGCTGATCACCGATGTCGCCGGGTCGAGCGGTTACTTCCGCGGCGGCGTCGTTTCGTACGCGGATGAGGCGAAGACGGGGCTGCTCGGCGTGGCCGAGGATCAGCTGGTCGCACACGGGGCTGTGAGCGCGCAGGTGGCACGATCGATGGCTGCTGGGGCTCTGACGCGTACTGGCGCCGATCTCGCTGTGGCAGTCACCGGCGTCTCGGGGCCCGAGGGCGGCAGTCCGGCCAAGCCGGTGGGGCTGACGTACGTCGCGGTGGCGGCAGGCGGCGGCGTCCAGGTTCGCCGGTTCGTCTGGGCCGGGGACCGTGCCGCGAACCGAGAAGCCAGCGCCAGAGCCGCGCTGGAATTGCTACTGGAGTGCGTTTCCGCGCGACCGCGGACCGCGGAGCCGGAATGAGCCCCGTCAGAGGGGCGGCGTCGGTGGGAAGCGGTCTGGCGCCCGCCAGAGAGGCGCGGCCGATCCGCGAGGGGGAACGGATACACGTGGTCGGGGCCGGCGGAGCGGGCGCGAGCGCCGCCGCGCTTCTCGCACATCACCGTGGGGCCGTGGTGAGCGGCTGCGACCCGGGCGGGTCGTCGCCATATACGCCGCCTCTCGAGGCTGCGGGCATACATCTCGATTGGGTCCACGACCCGAGCCACGTGACCGGCGGGGCACTGCCGGATCGCCTGGCCGTGACGAAGGCCCTGACCGCGGTCGACCCGGACAACCCGGAGCTTGCTGCGGCCAGGGCAGCGGCCGTGCCGGTGGAACCGTGGCAGCAGGTCATCGCGGATGCGGCGGTGGGCAGGACGCTGGTTGGAGTGGCCGGCACGCACGGCAAGAGCACCACGTCCGGCTGGCTCGTCCACGTCCTCGTCGAGGCGGGCCTCGATCCGAGCGCCTTCGTTGGCGCTCTTCTGCCGGCGCCGTTGACCGGCGGACTCGCGTCCACCGCGCGCTGGGGTGGGGGAGCGCCGTTCGTGGTCGAGGCCGACGAATACGCGGGCAACTTCGACGCGTATCGACCGGACATCGCGGTTCTCACGTCGGCGGAGTGGGATCACCCCGACGTCTTCGCCGATCGCGCGGCCGTGGTCGACAGTTTCGTCGGCTGGCTCGAGCGGGCCGCCGCGTCCGTATCGCAGCCGATCCTCGTTGCGAACACAGGCGACGCGGGCGTGGCCGAGATCGCCGATCGCCTGACCGACTGGCCGGGGCGGGTGCTGAAGGTCGGGCTCTCCGACGCGCCGGGGCGCGGCCGGGCGGCCAGGACTCTCGGCTCCGACGCCTTCCTCGCCGGCACGATCGTGGCAGCCGACGCGGCGGGCACGGCGCTCCGCCTGGAGGGCCTGGCGCTGCCCGGGCCGCTCACCATCCGCTTGAAGCTCGCCGGCCGCCACAACGCCGCCAATGCCCTGGGAGTCGCCGGAGCGACGCTGGCGCTGGGTGTGGCGCCGAGCGCGCTCGAGGTGGGGCTGGGTAGCTTCAACGGCGTGGGCCGCCGCCTGGAGCGAAAGGGCGAGGGTAGGGGAGTGGTCGTGTACGATGACTACGGCCATCACCCCACCGCGATCCGCGAAACGCTCGCTGCCATGCGCCAACTGGAGCCCGGTCGGCGCATCTGGGCGGTGTACGAGCCGCTAACCTATCACCGCACGGCGGCGATGCTCGATGCATTCGCGGAGGTCCTGGCCACGGCCGATGCCGTAGCCATCGCCGACATCTGGTCGAGTCGCGACCAGGACACGACGATCACCTCCGCCGCCGCCCTGGCTGACGCAACGGCCCGCAGGAGGCCGGGTTTGATCGCCAAAGCGCCGGGCAGCGTGGAGCAAACCGCGGCCTGGCTGGCCCGCCAGGTTCGCCCCGGCGACGCCGTCCTGGTCATGGGCGGCGGCAAGAGCTATCGAATTGCCGAGCTCCTCGTCCAAGCTCTCGCGGGTTGAAGTGGGAGACTGGCAGAAGCCGCCCTCTTATCCGGTCCCGCAAGTTGGCCCACGTACTGCACAATTCCTCCGCTCGGCAGATGCCCGTATCGGGCGACAGAGAATCAGGAGAGTCAATGGCTGGTGAGTCGTCATTCGATGTGGTGAGCGACTTCGACGACATGGAGATGCGCAACGCGCTCGACCAGGTTCGGCGTGAAGTGCAGCAGCGCTACGACTTCAAGGGTGCGACATTCGATCTCTCGCAGGCGAAGACCGAGCTGATCCTCCTCACCGACGACGAGTTTCGAGCGAAGGCGATCCGCGACCTGATCGAGTCGAAGGCCGTCAGGCGCGGCCTCTCGCTCAAGGTCTTCGACTGGGGCAAGTTCGAGCCTGCCGGAGGAGACAAGGTCCGCCAACACATCGCTTTGCGTCGCGGCCTGGATGAGACGCTGGCCAAGAAGCTCAGCAAGCTCATCCGCGACGAGTTTCCGAAGGTCAAGTCCCAGATCCAGGGCGACGCCCTGCGAGTCTTCGCCAAGAACAAGGACGATCTGCAGGCTGTCATTGCACGACTAAGGGAACTGGATGAACCGGTCCCGTTGCAGTTCACGAACTATCGGTGAGACTCACCCGCTGAGCCGGCGTGGGGATCCGAAGGAGTGCGGCAATGTCGATGACTGAGAACCAGGGCGCCACCACTACGGTCGGAGCGGCTCTGGCGGAGGGTCTGGCTCGTGCCGGCGTGAAGATCGCCTTCACCGTGCCGGGCGAGAGCGTCCTGGGTTTGATCGATGGGCTGGCCGCTAACCGCATCAGGGTGGTCGCGACGCGGCACGAGGGATCGGCCGCGTTCATGGCCGAGGCCGTGGCGCAGCTGACCGGCCGGCCGGCCTTGTGCATCGCCGCGGGCGGACCTGGAGCCTCGAATCTGGCCGTCGGCCTCCATGCCGCACGGGCCGACTCCGCGCCCGTCATCGCCATCGTCGGGCAGGTCAGCCGCGCGGTATTGGGTCGCGAGGCGTTCCAGGAGATGGACGTCGTTCGCGCCTTCGAGCCGATCGTCAAGTGGGCCGTGGAACTCAAGGACGCCGCCGGCGCGGGCCAGCTCATCGAGCGGGCCGTGGCGACGGCGACACGCGGTCGCCCGGGACCGGTCGTGCTTTCGGTTCCGGCCGACCTCCTGGATGCATACGTGCCTGGTGGTAGCGGCGAAGCACACCCCGCGAATAGCCATCCGGAGCATCACCCGGAGCCCGACCCAACGCTCGTGCGCAAGGTCCTGCATCTGCTCGCCGACGCCCACCGGCCGCTGATCATCGCCGGTGCCGGCGTCCTTCGGGCCCGCAGCACCGATGCCCTGGTGCGGTTCGCGGAGACTATGCGCGTGCCCGTGGTGTCGTCGTGGCGGCGTGGGGACGTGTTCCCGAACGACAACCCGCTCTATCTCGGCATGACCGGTCTCGGCGCGCCGACGAGCGTGCGGGCCAGGCTGGAAGAAGCGGATGCGTTGCTGGTGCTCGGCTGCCGGCTGGGTGAGATGACGACCTTCGGCTACCGAATCCCCGGGCCGTCGACGCGCTGGGCGCAGGTCGACCTCGAGCCGCGTGGCGGAGCTTCCACCAACCGGCCCGAGATCGTCATGGCCGCCGACGTCGCGGCATTCCTGCGCGTGGCGCAGCGGGTGCTGGCCAAGGCCGCATTCGAAGCCGCGTCCCTGGACGAGCGAACCGCAGCGAACGCGGTCGACCGTCAGGCCTACGAGACGGGCTCGATCGTCGACGCCGAGCCATGGGATGGGCCCGGCGTGCATCCGGGGCGGGTCGTCGCGACCCTGGCTCGGGTACTGCCTTCGGAAGCCATCCTGACCACCGACGCCGGCGACTTCGGCACGTGGGCGGCCCGAGGCTATCGGTTCCATCGGCCGGGCACGTTCCTCGGTTCCACGGCCGGGCCGATGGGGTATGGCCTGCCGGCGGCAATCGGGGCGGTGCTGGCGCGGCCGGGTCGCCTGGGCGTCGCCCTGGCCGGCGACGGCGGTTTCGGCATGACGATGGCCGAGCTCGAGACCGCGGTTCGCGAGCGAGCCCACGTCGTGACCATCGTCTTCGACAACGGCCGCTACGGCACGATCTGGCGGCACCAGCGGCAGCGCGGCAATGGAGCCGGCATCGCGACCGAGCTTGGTCCGGTGGACTTCGCTGCCGTCGCCGAGGGCTGCGGCGCGCTGGGTATTTCGGTCAGGACCGACGACGAGTTCGAGCCGGCCCTGCGCCAGGCACTGGAGGCGGGGCGTCCTGCCCTGCTGCACCTGGCGCTGGATCCGCGATGGTCGACGCCCGACGCGGGTCTGGCGGTCGAGCCCGCAGCCGAGCCCGAGC
>PLNK01000101.1 GCA_003142755.1 Chloroflexota bacterium
CGGTCGGCGTCTCGCGTGCCGTCGAAGTAGGCCACGACACTGCGGGTCCAGCCCGCGCCCCAGTCCGAGTCCGTCATCGCGGACCCGGTCGGCGTGAACCAGGCGATGTCGTCGCTTAGCGCCCCGCTGGCGAAGCTACGGCGTCGCAGGACCGGGTGTCGGCGCCGGACCGCCACCAGCCCGCTCGTGAAGGCGAGGAGGTCCTTGTCGATCGCTTCCCAATCGAACCAGGAGATCTCGTTGTCCTGGCAGTAGGCGTTGTTGTTGCCCTTTTGGCTGCGGCCCAGTTCGTCTCCGCCCAGCAGCATCGGCACGCCGAGACTCAGGACGAGCGTTGCCAGGAGCGCCCGAGACTGTTGAGTTCGCAGCGCCGCGATCGCCGTGTCGTCGGTCGGACCTTCGGCGCCGCAATTCCAGGAGCGGTTGTCGTCGGTGCCGTCGTTGTTCGACTCGCCGTTCGCGTCGTTGTGCTTGCGGTCGTAGGAGACGAGATCGCGCAGGGTGAAGCCGTCGTGACAGGTCAGGAAGTTGATCGAGGCGTTCGGTCGGCGGCGCGACGGGCCGTAGAGATCGGCCGAACCCGTCAGGCGGGTGGCCAGGTCGGGCAGCGTTTCGCCCATGCCGCGCCAGAAGTCCCGGACTGTGTCGCGGTACTTGCCATTCCACTCGCTCCAGAGGGCGGGGAAGCGGCCCAGGTCGTAGCTGTCGGGCTGGCCGATGTCCCAGGGCTCGGCGATGAGCTTGACCCTCGATACGATCGGATCCTGCGAGATCAGGTCGAAGAACGCCGAGACCCGGTCGAAGCCGCCATGCTCTCGTGCCAGGGCCACGGCCAGGTCGAAACGGAAGCCGTCGACATGCATCTCGGTGACCCAGTAGCGCAGCGAATCCATGATGAGCCGCAGGCAGATCGGGTCGTCGGGGTTGAGCGAATTGCCCGTGCCGGTGGTGTCGTAGTAGAAGTGCGGGTCGTTGGCCACCAGCCGGTAGTAGGCCGGGTTGTCGAAGCCGCGGAACGAGAGCGTCGGGCCGAGGTGGTTGCCCTCGGCCGTGTGGTTGAAGACGACGTCGAGTATCACCTCGAGATGGGCCGCGTGAAGGGTCTTGACCATTCGCTTGAACTCGTCCACCTGGCCCCCGGGTCGTCCCGCCCGAACCTCGGCCGAGTAGGCGGCATGAGGGGCGAAGAAGCCGAGGGTGTTGTAGCCCCAGTAGTTGTCGAGCCCCTTGGAACGCAGGAACGCGTCGTCGACGTGCTGGTGGACCGGCAGCAACTCCACCGCCGTGATGCCGAGTCCGGTCAGGTGATCAAGCGCCGCGCTCGAGCCGAGGCCGGCAAAGGTACCCCGAAGCTCTGCCGGCACGCCGGGATGCAGCTGGGTCAAGCCCTTGACGTGGGTCTCGTAGACGACGGTGTCGGAGTAGGGGATTGCCGGCGGAGCGTCGTCACCCCAGTCGAAGTCCTCGCCCACCACAAGGCTGCGCGGCACCTTGCTCGCCGAATCGAGGTCGCTCGGGTTGTCAGGCGAGTTCGGGTTGTAGCCCAGGACCTCGCTGCCCCAGGTGATCTCGCCGTCGATCGCTCTGGCGTATGGATCGAGGAGCAACTTGTTGGGATTGCACCGAAGGCCCTGCCCGGGCCGGTACGGACCGACCACGCGGTAGCCGTAGCGCTGGCCGACTCCCACGCCGGGGATGAAGCCGTGCCAGACGTCACCTTCCTGCTCCTGCAGGGGAACCTGACGTTCGACCCCTCCGCCGGGCTCGCCAGGCGCGTCGTCGAAGAGGCACAACACGACGGCTTCGGCGACGCCCGAGGCGACGGCGAAGTTGGTGCCATCGTGCCCGGGGGTTGCCCCGAGCGGGAACGGCCGGCCTGGCCAGGGTTCCATCTTCCGCTCCCCCTGCGATCGGCCGAGCGGGTGCTCGGGTGTCAGGGTGCCATACCTTCGCGGTGCGGTCCAGATTCGACTAGGACTCCGGGGCTCGGATTCGACTCGTCCGCCTCGCCCGACGGCGATCGCTCGCCACCGCCCGGTCCGGAACCCCCCGGGCTCATGGCGGCGTCTACGGCCGCGATGAGCGATTCGGCGGAGAACGGTTTGGCCAGGAACGGCACGGAGTCGTCGCGACCGCCCTCGACGATCTCCTCGGCGTAGCCGGAAACCAGGAGGACTCGCAGGCCCGGTCGGGTGCTGCGCAGTCGAATGGCCAGCTGTGGGCCCCGCATGCCGGGCATTACGACGTCGGTCAGGAGCAGATCGATCGGCTCTGTCATCGAATCCGCGGCCAGGATCGCCTCGTCCGGATCGGCGGCAACGGTGACGTCGAAGCCGGCCCTGGCCAGGACGCGCTGGGCGATGTCGCGCAGGCCGGGTTCGTCCTCGACGAGCAGGATCCGACCGGAGCGGCGTCCCGCCGGGGCGAGCTCTTCTGGTCCCCGCGTGGATTCTCCGGCCGGCGGCCCCTCGCGCATGACCGTCGGGAAGTAGATCCGGAAGGTGGTGCCGTGGCCCGGTTCGGACTCCACGAGCACCGAGCCGCCGGACTGCTTGATGATGCCGTAGGTCGTGGCCAGTCCGAGGCCGGTCCCGCGGCCCCGGCCCTTGGTAGTGAAGAAGGGTTCGAAGATGTGGTCGCGCGTATCGGAGTCCATGCCCAGGCCGGTGTCCGAAACCGAGATCGTCACGTAGTTGCCCGCCACGAGATCGCGCGGCTTCGAACGACTGCCATTGGCGTAGTGCTGGTGGCCGGTCTGCACTACCAGCCGCCCTCCGGTGGGCATTGCGTCACGTGAGTTAAGGGTGAGGTTCAGGATCACTTGCTCGAGCTGGGTTCGGTCGGCGCGCAGATAGCCCGAACTCGGATCGAGCTCCATCTTCAGCTCGATCTGTTCGCCGATGAGGCGGCGAAGCATCGACTCGATGCCAACGCACACGTCGTTGACCGCCAGAACTTGCGGCTGGAGCATCTGTCGACGGCTGAAGGCAAGCAGCTGCTGGGTCAGGCCGGCGGCGCGCTCGGCGGCGTTTCGAATGCCGGTCACATACTCGGTGAGATCGGTCTCCGGCGGCTCGTCCAGCGAGAGATCGGCAAAGCCGATGATCGCCGTCAGCATGTTGTTGAAGTCGTGGGCGATGCCGCCGGCGAGCCGACCGACGGACTCTAGCTTGCGGGCTTCGAACAACTCGGCCTGCAGGCGGTCCAGCTCGCTCGTGTCCTCCATGAGCGAGATGGCGCCGAGGATCCGTCCGGCCTCGTCGGCGATCGGAGCGAAGTGCGCCCGGACGTTGATCGGCCGGCCGTCCTTGGTGTGGCTGGGTAGCTCCTGCTCGATGATCGACGCTCCGGCGAGGACCCGAGGCATGAGGGCCTTGCCTTCGGCTGACTGGTCGAGCGGGACGATGGGCGAGCGTTGGCCCATAAGCTCCGCCTCCGTGTAGCCGAAGAGTTGCTCGGCGGCGCGGCTCCAGAACAGGACGCGGCGATGCCGGTCGACCACGACGATGGGCAACGGCGACGAGTCGAGGATCGCTCTCAACGTTTCGGACGTCTGGCGGAATCGCTCCTCCAGAACGAGCTGCTTCTCGGCCGCCTCGGTCTGCTCCTGGACCATGTCCGCCATGGACGTGATAGCCAGAACGACGATGAGGGTCCCACCAAAGGCGATCGCGACGAAGTCCACGTTCGTATGGGTGAAGCCCTGGATCGCCAGGACTGCCGGCGCCGCCAGGCCGGACCCCACCAGGGTGAGGAGCCGGGCCGGCGTCATCCGGTGGCTCCGATCGACCTTGAGCCTGGCGGGCTTGGCCATCGACGGATGCAGGGCCGCCGCGCCCCACAGGCCGTATTGGGCCGAGTAGGCCAACAGTGCGACCGGCGAACCCGCGGACACGGCGTTCGCCGCCGTCACGCCGTCGCCGATCAGCATCGCCAGAACGCTCAGGACGAATAACCGGATCGAGGTCGTGCCCGTTTCGGATCCAAGCAGCAGACACGACACGACGCCGATCAGGGCGATGTCGCACAACAGGAAGACGATCTCCACATAGCGATTGAGCGGGGTGAGGTTGGGCGCGACCATGATCGGATCGGCGAAGGCGACCCACACCAGGAGGGCCAGGCCGGCGGTGAGGATGCCGCCGTCGAGGAGAACGGCCCAACCTGCTCCGAGAGGCCGCCGAACTACCAGCAGCGTGAACCCGAGGGTGACGATCGGGTACGCGGCCAGATAGAAGAACTCAGAGACTGAGGGGAACGTCGTGGCCGCGAGAGGCAGGTGGTTCAGCGCCGCTGCTACGTCGCCGATGGCGAAGCATCCCTGTCCGGCGGCGAGCAGCCACCAGGGCCGTCTCGGTCGCGGGTCGAATACGAAGACGCCGGCGACCACGGCGACAGCGCCAGCCAGACCGAGCAGTGCGCCGACCCCCGCCTGCGCGCTCGCGCCCGCTGAGGCGGCGAGTGCAAACGCGGCGGCAGCAACTACCAGATAGCCGGCCCACAGGCGGTCGAGTACCCCTGGGGGCAGGTCGCGGAACCTCACCAATTCAGGATCACCCCCGCGGTCCGTCTCGCGAATACCCTATAGGTCCTACGGCAACTGGAGGGACTCAGCTGAGTCGCTACCCCGGCCCGGTTCCCTCGCCGCATGGCCGATCTACATGTTATCCGGTGGCCGGCTCAATACCAGCCGTGTGCCTTCCAGAAGTTGTAGGCCGCGCAGGCCGATCCGTAGCGGCTGTTGACGTACCACAGGCCCCACTTCACCTGGGTCAGCGGGCTGTATCGCCAGTTCGATCCGAAGGCTGCCATCTTGGAACCCGGGTATGCCTGGGGAATGCCATAGGCGCCGTTGGGGTTGCCCGAGGTCGGGTTCCACTTCGATTCGGCCGTCCAGACGGCGTTGATGCAGTCGTAGCCCTTGGCGCCAACGCGGTTCTGGACGTATGTGCGAGCGTTCCAAACCGTGTCCTTCATCGTCGGCACCGGTGTCGGTTTGGGCGTGGGGGTGGGTACCGGCGTCGGAGTCGGGGTTGGGATCGGCGGGGTGACGGGCACGGAATTTCCGGCCCACAGCGGCGCCGTTTGCTGGCTTGCGTTGGGCGAAGCCACGGCAATGACAGGCGGCATTGAGCTCGCGGCGGGAACCTGCGAAGG
Source organism: Chloroflexota bacterium (assembly GCA_003142755.1). Classification (GTDB taxonomy): domain Bacteria; phylum Chloroflexota; class Limnocylindria; order Limnocylindrales; family CSP1-4; genus Fen-1039. Next base: position 5,158 of record PLNK01000101.1, read on the forward strand.
AGTGGCGGATCGATCGGCTTCGGCCACCGCCTGAGGTACGACGAAGATGGCGGCGTCGAGCACCAAAACGAAGGCTGCTGCCAGGACCAGGATTGCCGCCGGAGACGGATGCTTCAAATGCTTCCTCAGCTGTCCTTGCTGACCCCCACCGGCCCCCAGGCCAGATGCCGCGAAGGCGGGTTGGCTTGGTCGGGGGTGGGGGCAACCGTGATGGGCTGCCGACCCCGATGGCCTCCCCAGAGGCACCTGGGCCATGACGGCGGAACCCGCACGTGTCCGGGATTCGAGGGGCTGAGCGGGCCGCAGACTTCGTGAAGCGGGGCCACCCAACCGCCGGAGGGGGGCAGAATAGCACGGTTGATGCCGGCTTCGGTCGGGAGTCGCGGCGCGATGGAGGTTCGGGGTGCTCTACCCACAGTTCAATCGCTTCCGCCAGTCACACGACGTATCGGGCTTCTGGGACTTCCGCTTCGACCCGGAAGCGGCGGGCGAAGTGGAGGGTTGGGCGCGCGGCTTCGATCGCGGCCGGCCGATCGCCGTTCCTGCCAGCTGGAACGACCAGTTCGAAGACGGGCGCGACTATCTGGGACCGGCCTGGTATCAGACTCGCTTCGATCTGCCCTGGAACTGGGATGGTAAGCGGCTCTTCGTGCGGTTCGGCTCCGTGAACTACCTGGCCTCGGTTTGGCTCAACGGGGCTCATCTCGGCGGGCACGAGGGCGGGCATCTGCCGTTCGAATTCGACATCACCGCGCTGGCGAAAGATGCAGGCAACTGCCTGGTAGTGCGCGTCGACGGAGAGCTCGCCGGCGACCGCGTGCCGCCTGGAAACGTGACCGGCGAGGCGATCGACTTCTTCGGCGGCCATGGCGGCAACTTCCCTCAGGCGCAATTCGACTTCTTCCCGTTCTGCGGGATCCAGCGGCCGGTCCTGATCTACGCCGTGCCGCGCTCGGCCCTAGCGGATCTCGAAGTGGTCACGGACATCGCCGCCGGAGACGGGCTCGTCCGAATTCGGGCCCGTCTCGGTGAGGCTGCGCCCGCGGTTGCCCGTTTCCATCTCCACGGCAATGGCGCCGACGTGACCGCCCAGTCGACCTTCGAGGGGCCGACGGCCGAGGCGAACCTGAGGGTGCCGAACGCATCGCTCTGGGCGCCCGGCGCGCCGAACCTGTACGAACTCGAGGTGGAGGTCGTCCAGGGTGGGGCGGTTGTCGACGGCTACACGCTGCCGGTCGGCATTCGGACCGTTGCCGTCGACGGCGACAAGCTGCTGCTGAACGGCCGCCCGATCTACCTCACCGGCTTCGGACGTCACGAGGATTTCCCGGTCGTTGGACGGGGTCTGCTGCCACCGGTCATCGTCAAGGACTACGCGCTCATGGATTGGATCGGTGCCAATTCCTTCCGCACCAGCCACTACCCGTACTCCGAGCAAATGCTGGACATGGCCGACCGGCTCGGCTTCCTTGTCATCGCGGAGACCCCGGCGGTAGGCCTCTTCTTCCGCGAGGACGGCCTGGACCGTCGTAGCGAGCTGTGCCTGCGGTACGTGCAGGAGCTGGTTGCGCGCGACCGGAACCACCCCAGCGTGATCATGTGGAGTGTCGCCAACGAGCCGCACTCCAAGCCGCCGCATGCCAAGCCGTTTTTCCATCGGCTGGTCGATGAGGCCCGGGCGCTGGATCCTACGCGCCCGGTCACGCTGGCGAGTTTCATCGGCGAGGCCGAGGAAGGGTTCGAGTTCTGCGACGTAGTGAGCCTCAATCGCTACAGCGGCTGGTACACGCAGCCCGGCGACTTGACCGAAGGCACGCGGCTGCTCGCCGATGAACTGGACGCAATCCACCGGCGGTTCGCGAAGCCGCTGATCCTGACCGAGTTCGGCGCCGATGCCATCTCCGGCATGCATGCCCAGCCGCCCGAGATGTTCAGCGAGGAGTACCAGGCCGAGTTGATCGGGCGCTACATCGACGTGCTGCGGGCGAAGCCGTACGTCGTCGGCGAACACGTCTGGAACATGTGCGACTTCAAGACATCGCAGGGCGTGGGTCGGCCCGGCGCGCTGAACCACAAGGGCGTCTTCACCCGGGATCGCCGGCCCAAGCTTGCCGCTCATCGGCTGCGGGAGATCTGGCGACCGCGTGATTGAGTACCGCGACGACTCCACGACTATCGCCGCCGGACAGCTGGGCGGCGGGTACTTCGACGGCTGGCCGTCGCCCCCGAACGCGGAGCTTCAGCTGGCCTTTTTGCGCGGCGCCGAGGTCGCGATCGTGGCCTTCGACGCGGCGGCCGGCCAGGCCGTCGGTTTCGTCACGGCGATCGGCGATCGGCGATGGAGTCCTGACGGCTTTCGTCCCGCCTCTCGAGGTGCTGCCGGCGTATCGGGGCAGAGGTATCGGCGCCGAATTGGTGCGCCGGGCACTGGCCCGCCTCGGCGACCGTTATTCGATCGACCTTGTCTGCGATCCGGAGTCGGTTCCGTTCTACGAGCGCCACAACGGAGTCCTCGGGACCGCCGTGATGTGGCGGAACCGGAAGGCGACGCAGCAGTAAGGCCGGCCGAGGCCTCATCGGTTTCTGCCAGATACGCCCACCGGGCGTGACATCCGCAACTCCGGCGTCGCCGGAGGGTTCGCGGTTGGGATTCCGCCACGCTCCACGCTCACCAATCCACCTGCCGGAGCATCTGCTGCCCTCGGACGGCTTCGTATTGCGGATCTCACGCCTACCAGGCGTGGATGACGGAAACCGGGGAATCTCCACCGGTACAACGCACACCAGGCGCTGATGACGAAAACCCGGGCCAGTTCCACCGGCGCACGCCTGCGACGCACGCTCCGAGGGCAGCGCCGCCCGCGCCACTTGGTGTTTGACGTCCCTCGCGCTAATCCCGATAATAGGGGTCGGAATTAGCACAACCCTCGGCGGCGGTCCGGCGTCCCCCTCCGCTCGGACCGCCGACCTCATCTAGGAGCGCGATGGCTACCAGCCCCGAGATCGTGTCGGGCGAGTACAAGTACGGTTTCCACGACGAAGTCGACTACCTCGAGGAGACCAAGGCCGGTCTGACTCGCGAGACCGTGGAGGCCATCAGCCGGTTCAAGAACGAACCGGCGTGGATGCTCGACTTCCGCCTGCGCGCCTACGACCACTTCCTGTCGCGGCCGATGCCCCAGTGGGGCGGCGATCTGATGCAGATCGACCTCAGCAAGATCGTCTACTACCGCAAGCCGTCGCAGGGTGAGGAGAAGTCCTGGGACGACGTCCCGGACAAGATCAAGAAGACCTTCGAGCGCCTGGGCATTCCGGAGGCCGAGCGCAAGTTCCTGGCCGGCGTCGGCGCGCAGTACGACTCTGAGGTCGTCTACCATTCGGTGCGCGAGGAGCTCTCGAACATCGGTGTCGTCTTCATGGGCACCGACCAGGGGCTCAAGGAGTACCCGGAGCTCTTCAAGAAGTACTTCGCCAC
>PLNK01000003.1 GCA_003142755.1 Chloroflexota bacterium
AACCACGTTCGCCTTCTCCGGGTCCTCGCGGTAGTTGTCGAACGGGGCTCTGCTCCACTGGCGCCCCACTCTGCGGGCACGTCCAAACCCGTCAACTAGCCTTACCTGCGGACCGTCGTAATCGTCGCCAGGGTCCTCGAGAACGCTCGCCGCCGACTCGACTGCCATGTCGTAGTTGAGTGTGAATACAGGGAGAGTGCGGCCTAGCTCCGGGATGTCGGAGAACCAGTCGAGGAAGCCCTGCAATAGCGGCCGGTACAACGCCGCCGCCTGTTCGGCGTTGACCTCCGAGTAGTGTCCTACGACTTTGTCATGCAACGCCTGCAAGATCGTCTCTGTGTCGGAAACGAAAGACCCAAACTTGGTTGGGCTCCCTCCTAGCACTCGCTTCACGAAGAGCGGTTCTGCCTCTAGCCGGTCGGCCGCCTTTCGATCGCCCTGCAGCACGTCCAGCGCTTGCTCAACGTCCCAGCCGCCTCCGATCGNNAGCCAAGTACTGACGTAGCTCCGGTTTGCTCGACTCTAGTTGGCGTGCGTCAACTCGGAAGAACTCTTCCATGAATTGCGACGTGTCATGCAGCCCGAGTGGAACCGAAGCCCCAGCTCCGGTCAGCAGGACGATCTTGGCGGCGACTGGCAGATGTGACGTCTTTGGCCCCTCTATTTATGCAGCGTCCGACCAGTGAGCGGCGATGTAGTCCGTTGCTTCTTTGACGTTGAGCTGACGCGTTGAAGCTCCAGAACGAACGAAGAACTCCGGAGAGCCCTCGTTGTCGACAAATACGGGAGCGGCCGATGGGTCGGCATTGAGAACTACAACCGTCTTGTCGTCGATCGAGGCAAAAGACATCCCGATCACGGCTGCAATCGGGGCTCCCAGGAACTTCGTCAGAATCTCCGTAATGTGTAACGCGAGGCCATCCTGGGTCGGCTTCTTCGTGAGGGTCACGATATCCGGCTCGACACCGACAACGGAGCCTTCGTCGGTTACACCGACCACTAGCGTGCCTCCGTCGTGATTCATGAAGCCGGCAACGGTTTTTGCGATGACCCGCTCCAGGTCTTTGTTGATCGATTGCGTCCTGTAGTCCCATCGGAATGAAGACTTGAACTCAAGACGGGCGCCTTCACCGCGGGCGATGAAGTCGTTGATGGTCCAACCGTCGCGACTCGCCTTGGCTAACAGCGAGTCCATGAACGTGTTGATTGCTTCGGCCAGCAGGCGCCTTCGTTCGGCCAAGAAGGCTTCGAAGTTATCGACATCCCAAAGCGCCGGATTCTGAGGGACAGCTTGCTGCCGGAGGGCATCGGGGTACTTCGCGAGCACCTTAGGCACGTAGACCGTGGGCTTGCTCGCGGAGATGCCGAGGTTGGCCTGCTTCGTAAGGAAGGCAAGGTTCGCAATCTCGTTGATAAGCGACTTGTGGGCCGGGTTCGCTGGCTCGAACCCAGCCTTGCGCAGGACAGCCTGCGGGAAGAAATGATGGATCTCGATGCCAAACGATTTGCCGATCTGCTTCTGATAGAGGGAGACGCCGTTGAACCAGTCAACCGCCCCGCGGCTCCGGGCCACGATGTAGCACATCGGGAAGAAGGGGCTGCGGACGCCCGAGCCGGCGAGATCCTTGGCCTCGACCTTGATACGCCCCCGCTCGGCGNNTCCTGCCGCTGTAGCGACCCCACATGAGAGCGGCGTACATCCAATGGAGGAAGCTGCGCTTCTGCGCATCAGAGTCGAAATGGCTCCGGTCAGTAGTTGCCAGATAGGCGACAAGCGGGACGACGACATACATCGACGGGAACGTCGCGGCGTTGTCTATCAAGGCGTCGCCCTTGAGGACGTTGAAGATGTAGTCGAGGGCTTTGGTGACCTTGGGCCAAGCGGCCTTCACGTCATCGATCGGTGAGCGGTACAGGGGGTCATAAAGAGCTGATCCGGTCGCAACGATCGACGTGAGGCGGGTGTAGAAGCTCAGGTCGAAATCGAAACCCTCGTGTGCGTATCGCCGCTTTGCTTCCTGGAAGCGGTCGCGAGCTTCTGGCCACTTGGAGCAGATGTGAGCGAGCGCGAGGTCAGACTTACTTAGCTCGGTTCCTGTGGAGTTGACCAGATTGAAGACTTCGACGACTCGATCCATATCGAGATCGGGGAGTTCCTTCAAGTAGTACAAGTAGTCGCGGATCTTCTCCAGCCGCGTCAGCTTTCCCATGTTTGCGAGGTACATGTCGCGCACTTCTGGATCGAGCGCTGTGACCTCTTGAAGGAACGTCGCCAAGCCTTTCTTGAAGAAGCCGGTGACCTGAATCCATTCGGGATTGTTGGCCATCGCGCTCTTCTTGTAGTAGGCGAACTCCTCCTTCACCAGGTTGAAGTGGAGGTCGAAGAAGAGCTTCTCGCCTTCATAGAAGGGCGGCGGCTCGCCCTCCATCAGCACGTAGATGCTCGTGAGGCGCTGCTGGCCGTCCAGGATTAGGCGATACGACTTGGCGTCATCTGAGACGGCGTCTCCACGGGTCTTCGGCGGCGTGGGCGTCTTCCAGATCAAGAACGACCCGGTTGGGTATCCGCGGTAGAGGCTTCGGAGGTAGCTTCGGACCTTGTCACGGCCCCAGACATAGCCTCGTTGGAATTCAGG
>PLNK01000132.1 GCA_003142755.1 Chloroflexota bacterium
CACGTCAGGCTGACAGCCAGGGAAACGATCGGCAAGGATCGACACCCATATCCCGTCCCAGCCAGCCTTGTGAAGATCGACAAGGACCTCGACGGTCTGTCGTACCGCCGCCCGATCATCGTCCCTGGGCCATTGGTTGAAGTCGAACGCTGTTGACAACTCAGAGTAGATTTCTGCCGCGGCAAGGCTACCGTTGACGAGGTCGCGTAGTCGGCGAAATACCGTGAAGAAGTCCGCGCTCCGGACAAGGTGCCCCGGCACCTTGAACTTCTTTTCGCCATGCTCGGTCTGTAGACGATGCTCGAAGACCCCATCAATCTCCAAACTGACATTGACTGCGTCAGCCAGGAAGATTGGTAGTCGGATTGGGTTGTCTGAGTCGAGCCGGTTGGCGAGGAAGACGACCACCGATGCTCGCGCAGCGAGCACCGCGAGCGGGTTCAGGTCGAGGCCGTAGATGCCGTGCAGCAGCTTTGACGCTCTTGCATCCGCGTATTCCGGGTGAACTAGCCGGCGTCGTAGTGCCTCGAGAATGAACGTCCCTGATCCGCATGTTGGATCAAGGAGATCGTTCTCTGGAGACCAGCCGATCGTGTCAAGTGTGTGCTCGGCGAGCCAATCGGGCGTGTAGAACTCACCCAAGGCATGCCGCAGTTCGCGCGGGGTGAATTCCATGTAGAGGCCTTTGAATAGGTCTCGCAGGGACTCGGGACTCTTACGACGGACGTCAAAATCTACGGCACCGAGTCTGCCGAGCATGCGTTCTAGTATCGGCTCAAATATGCCTCGTTCAGAGTCGTCTGCGTACCAAGCGAAGAAGTCCTGGCCCGCAAACATGTTGAGGATCCCTGCCCCACGGAACAGCTCTCCCGACTCGAGATAGGCGATTCTCTGCCGGACGGGCACGCCGCGATCGGCGAGATCAGCTGCAGTCGGTAGCGCAAACCCGGCGACAAGCTTGGCGACGATGGCAATGTGCGTATTCAGGGCAAAGAGGTATGCAGTCGGATCAGCTGCGTAGTCAGTTCCATGCGCCTCTTGTTGACGCTCAAGTAACTCGCGAAGCCCTTCATCAGCGACACCTACGACCTGCCCAAACAAACGCCGCCATTCGGTGTAGAGCAGAAGTGTCTTGCTCGTGCGGCCGCTTGCGGTCGCGGCCCGAAGGGCATCGAACAACGCCGGCAAGAGCGCTTGACCGTCTGCAGACTGTGGGCCTACAAGCTCCGCGAGTAGCCTCGGATATACGAGTGGGACGCCGTTGTCGCGGATCGCCACGAGAAGGCGCTCGGCGGCAGAGGTGTCAAAAGGCCTCGTCGGCTCCCACGTGGCTTGCAGTTCTGAGTCGAGGCAGCCAAACGAGGATGAATCGCCGTCCCAGGCGACGAGGACATACTCGGTTGCAGGTCGCCCCTCCTCAACAGCTAGAAGTGCGGCATATTCGGCTGCTTGCGCCTGGGCATGGGCAACCTTCGCCTTGGCTTTGCCTAATTTGAAGGAACGCGGGGGTTCGTACTCGATGACGACCGCGCCGTGGGCGGAGTCAACGAATCTCGGGGTCCCGGCTGCGGAACCGATCAGAGTCCGATCGAGCGTGGCCTCACTCCAAGGGACTTTGAGTTCGGCAGCGGCGACTCCAAGACGCCCCTCGATTGATGCGCGAAGGCTAGCCTCATTCTGAGTAGCTGAGGTGATCGCAGCGACCTCGGAACAAAGTTGTGCGGCTAGGTCTGTAATAGAGGCCCGAATCGTCGGCCCGGTCTTCATAGAGATCCGCTTCCAACCTGATGTCGAATGATGTTCATACGATCCCCTCTCGTAGCCCAAGGACCTCATCGACGAGTTGGACGGGGACCACGGCGCTGACGGCTTGGCGTCCCCGGGCGACGATCCACTCCAGCCTGAGCCGGTCGAGGAGCACGGTCTTCTCCACCCAGAGAGTGCGCTCCCACTCCCCCGTGGCCTTCCGCGGGCACTGGGGGGTGAAAAGCATCCGAACCGGGTCCGCCTTGAGCGTCATATATCCGTCCCAGCGATCACGCGAAACCTCTCCTTGCTTCGCGCGCCAATCCTCTGCGCAGGTCACCTGGATCATAAACACTGGGTACCCCGAATTCGGGTCATCCTTGAATGGGAGCCACCCAACCACATCGAGGCCCGCATCTCCAGCATCGGTGGGGGCAATGTCCGTCTCGCGGGCGAGCACTCGTTCGCCAAGGTCTGCAGCCAAAGTCCCCAACCGGGTGAACAGGTTTGTACTAAAGTGCCCACCTCTGCCGCCCCTCCTGGCGGTTCCGAAGATATGTACTTCGGCATCCTCAGGCAACCATGTTCGGGTCGCCTCATAGGCCACGACTTCCATCGCCTTGGTGAGGATTGGCTGTGAAGATCGACGTACGTACTTCAAGCAGGCGGCCATCAACAGGAAGACATAGAGCCGGGGGCCCGCGCTAGCGAGAGACCGCTTCCGCCGGAGCGACCCACTCTGGGTTACCACGAACGGATAAGACGAGCGGAACTGACCGGCGCGATACTCGAGGATCCTGAAGACATCGCCGACGTGCCGCTCCATCCCGTCTGTGTCTGCCGCTCTGACGCCCCCCGTAGGCGGCGTTCCGGCCATGTCGCCAGCCTCGTCGGCGTCGTCGACATCGAGGTCGACCGGCCCCTCGCCGACATCGCTTAGCTCACTCCATCTATCAATCAGATCCGCGGGAGCGAGCAGCCCATCGACGCTAACGAGGCAGAGCAGCTCCGCAAAGTCTGCCCAACTGTGACCATCCGCCGTTCGCGGCAGCCTGTCGAGTTTCAGGAGAGGCGTTGCAGGGCCGGTCACGGCTTGGTCAGATCCCGCTCCTGTCGACCTCTGGCGATGCTACT
>PLNK01000011.1 GCA_003142755.1 Chloroflexota bacterium
GGTGCGATAGGAGACGAGGATGACCGGGACCTTGGTGAACTACACGCCCGCGGAGCGCGTCGACGAAGACGACATGTCCTGGGAGAAATTCGAGGGTCGGCTCGCAGCCGTTCTGGGTCGAATGGCGGCCGGGAGTTACCTGATCCTCTCCAGCCGAGAGGATCAGGAAATCGTCTACTACGTTCAATTTGCGCAAGGTGGCCGCGGCGGCTTCCGAGCCGAGGCGGAGAGCAACAACTTCCTCGCCGGCCGCTGGGCGTTGTCACCTGTGCAAGAGGAGCAGTTGGCCGGGCTCGGCTGGCAATGCCCGATGCCGGGCGACAGCGATCTCAACTTCATGCGCCAGTGGCCCACTCCCGCGCCATACGCCGAGATCGCCCGCCTTGCGGTGCGGAGCCTCCGTGAGGTCTACGGCATTGAGCGGCCGACGGAGCTTGTATACCGGCGGTTCGCCAAGTTTGGGTCCGACTTTGCCGAACCGTCGTTAGGTCTCAAGCCGGAGAAGCCGGTGACCGCCACCGGCCGTGCTCCGCGGCCGGTACCAACGTTCGCGGAACTGACGCTGCTCGTTGAGCGGGCGGTCAAAAGCATCCTGGGCGTGGACAAGATCCTCAGGGACGGAGATGGCTGCATTCCGATACAGCTGGGCGACGCCCGTCAGTTCGTCAAAATCGTGGATGGCACGCCGCCGGTTGTGCGGGTCTTCTCACCCGTCCTGCACGGCGTTGACTCGAGCCGGTCGCTCCTCGAAGCACTCAACGAGATCAACGGGCAGAGCATGTTCGGCAGGGCCTTGTGGGTCTCGGGCGAAGTCATCGTCTCGGCCGAGGTTTCTGCGGTCGGGATCAACGCCGAGCAGCTCACTTTCTTGTGTCTCCAAATTGGGGCCCTTGCCGAGGGGGTACACGATCAACTGCGCGACCGGCTCGGCCGCCAGACGATGTTCGATGAAGACCCGAAGCTCGTGAACTAACTCAGGTCAACCCCCCCCATAACTCGAGGGCATATCAAGTGGACGACGGAATCGATGAGCGCGGGTGGCCGCTGCCACCCAAGCCTTGGCTATACAGCGAGCGGATCATCGACGCGATGGCCGCTGCGGCACAGATTCACGCCAGGCAGAAACGCAAGGGCACCGAAATTCCGTATTTGAGCCACCTGCTCGGCACGTGCTCGATCGCGTTCGAATACGGCGCAACCGAAACCGAGGCGATCGCCGCTCTGTTCCACGACGCCATCGAGGATGGCCTGCCGACAGAGGCGGCCCGGGCGACCGTCTATGGCTTCGGTGACGAAGTCGCCCGGATCGTTGAGGCCTGCACCGACGGCACAGCTCCAAAGCAGGCGTGGCGCCCGCGTAAGGAGGCCTACCTGGCAAGCCTCGCGAACAAGGACCACTCGGTCCTGCTCGTCTCGGCGTCGGACAAGCTTCACAACGCCCGCTCGATCGTCCGCGACCGGCGCGGGGTGGGCGAAGTGGTCTGGGACCGCTTCAAGGTACAGAAGAGCGAAACCCTCTGGTATTACCGCAGTCTCGTGACAGCCTACAGAACGAATCCTGCGCACTCCCCCGCTCTTATCGCCGAACTTGATCGAACCGTGACCGAGATGGAGGCTCCTTCTGTGGCGCGGCCATGACGAGCGACACCCATCCAACCCCTGAAACCCTGCATTCACCCCACGGCCCTCTGTCCCGCCAGGTTGGTGGTTGCGCACAAATACGCACCCACATCCGCCACCGCACGCGTTAGGCTGGAACCAATGATTACGCCGCGCCCTACCGTCTTAGCAGCTCAGAAGTGAACGAGGACATCGAGGTCGAAACCGAGACGATCACTGCACGCCGGGCAGCTGGCGGCCGGCAGATCAGGTCCCGCCAGCGCGTCGCGGATCACGGCGAGGTCTTCACCCCGTCGTGGATGGTCGAGGCGATGCTCGACTTGGTCAGGGACGAGACCGAGCGCATCGATTCCCGCGTCCTCGAGCCAGCGTGCGGTAGCGGCAACTTCCTCGTGCAGGTTCTGCGTCGCAAGCTTGCCGCCGTCGAGCTCAGGTACGGGAAGTCCCAGTTCGAGCGTCGCCACTATGCCCTGCTCGCGCTGATGTGCACATACGGCATCGAGCTCCTGGCCGACAACATCGCGGAGTGCCGGGCGAACCTGCTCGAGATCATCTCCGAGTACCTCGACCTGTCCGGGGGAGACGACCTCCATCGAGCCGCTTCCTACGTGCTCTCGCAGAACCTCGTGCACGGCGACGCGCTGGCTATGCGCACCCACGACGGACAACCGATCACCTTTGCGGAGTGGGGCTACTTGGGCATGGGCAAGTTCCAGCGGCGCGACTTCCGCCTTGATGCCCTCACACTCTCGTCGACCTTCAGCGCGCCCGACTCGATCTTCGCCAGCGCGGGTAAGCAAGAGCTTTTCACGCCCGTGGAGACCTACCCGCCGATGACCGTGGAGCAGCTTGCCGAAGCCGCCAGCGGCCCCTCCCAGGATCTGATCGCATGAGCACTCAAGCCAGCTTCTCGCTTCGCGGGCGCAACCCGGACGTGCTGAGTTGCATCGCCAACCTCTCCAACGACGAGGTGTTCACGCCCCCTGAGTTCGCTAATCGAATGCTCGACTCGCTGGCCGACGCCTGGGCGGCTGACAACGGCGGCGCGGACATCTGGACCGACCGGACCGTGAAGTTCCTCGACCCGTGCACGAAGTCGGGTGTGTTCCTGCGCGAGATCACCAGCCGCCTCACTCGGGGGCTGGAGAGCAAGATCCCCGATCTCCAAGCGCGAGTCGACTACATCCTGACCAAGCAGGTGTTCGGCATCGGCATCACTCAACTGACAAGCCTGCTCGCACGTCGGAGCCTGTACTGCTCAAAGAACGCGCGTAGCGAGCACTCCATCGGCAAGGGGTTTGTCAGCGATGCCGGCAACATCTGGTTCGAGCGAACCGAACACACTTGGGCAAACGACAGATGCCAGTACTGTGGGGCGAGTCGGACAACGCTCGACCGTGGCGAGGGCTTTGAGACCCATGCGTATGGGTTCATCCACACGACGGACGTTCGAACTCGGGTCGCCGAGTTCTTTGGAGGCGCGATGCAGTTCGATGTGATCATCGGCAATCCGCCGTACCAGCTGGACGACGGTGGCTATGGCACGAGCGCGGCGCCCATCTACCAGTTGTTCGTGGAGAGGGCACTCGAGCTGGATCCGCGCTACGCGGTGTTCGTGACGCCGTCGCGCTGGATGACCGGCGGCAAGGGGCTCGACAGGTACCGCGAGCGCATGCTCTCTGACAAGCGGATGCGGAATATCGTGGACTACCCGAAGCTGTATGAGGGCTTCCCGGGAGTGAAGATCCGAGGCGGGATCTCCTACTTCCTCTGGGATCGCGGCTACAACGGGCCCTGCGAAGTGCAGACCATCTGGGACGGCAATCCCACGGGACCAACCGTTGCTCGTCACCTCGATGCATACGACATCGTCGTGCGGCGAAATGAGGCCGTACCGATCCTCGAGAAGGTCAGGGTTAAGAACGAGCCGACTCTCGACTCGCGCGTCTCCAGCCGGAAGCCGTTCGGACTCGCTACGAACTTCAAGGGGCAGGCTTCATCGAAGGGACTTACGGAGCCGGTCAAGCTGTTCGAGAACCAACGAACGGGCTGGATTGAGCGAGGGGCCATTGCGCTCAACCGCGCGTGGGTGGACGAATGGAAGGTACTGATGACGGCAGTGCAGGGCACCAGTGCCGCGGTCGAGACCAGGTTCCTGAGCAAACCGATCATCGCCGGGCCGAACACCGCCTGCACCGAGACCTACTTGGTGGCGGGGCGCTTCGGGACTGAGGCAGAGGCACTCAACTACGCGCAATACCTCCGCACACGCTTCGTCCGTTTCCTCGTCTCTCTCCGGAAGGTCACACAGCACGCGACACGTGATGTCTACTCGTTCGTCCCGGACCTGCTTCTGGACCGAGAGTGGACTGACGCCAGGCTCTACACGCGGTACGGGCTGACCGAGGAGGAGATAGCCTTCATCGAGTCTCAGGTCGCCGAGCAGGGTAACGATCTGGGGCAGACGGCAGCGACCGATGACGAGTAGCCCCACCATCGAGACGATCCTTGCGCCCAGGCCGCAGGCCCGACCGCGCATCTACGCCTACTCCATCGCGGACGAGCCGCACCGGGGTCAGCTCAAGATCGGCCAGACGACCCGTGACGTGCAGCAGCGCGTGGACGAGCAGGTCAGGACTCCCAAGATCAGGAACTACAGAATCGAACTCGATGAGCCCGCCGAGCGCGATGACGGGACGACCTTCACTGATCACGACGTGCGCGCGGCCCTCGTTCGGAAGCGGTTTGCCAGCGCCGACCTCGAGTGGATGCACTGTTCCCTTGAGGATCTCAGGGCGGTCCTGATCGAGCTGCGTACCGGGTTGACGTTCAGCGGCACGCGTTCAGCGAGGTTCACGATGCGAGCCGAGCAGCGCGCCGCGGTCGAGAAGACCCGCAGCTACTTCCAGTCCATCTGGGCCGAGAAACCGCAGGACGCGCCGCGCTTCCTCTGGAACGCGAAGAAGCGCTTCGGCAAGACCTTCAGCAGTTATCAGCTCGCCCGGAAACTCGGGGCCAAGCGCGTGCTCGTGGTCACTTTCAAACCCGCCGTGGAGGATGCGTGGCAGACGGACCTCGAATCCCACGTGGATTTCGACGGCTGGCAATACCTCTCCCGCAATTCCGACTGCGATCCGACGCGCGTCTCCGCCAAGCAGCCACTCGTCTATTTCGGCTCCTTCCAGGATTTGCTGGG
>PLNK01000093.1 GCA_003142755.1 Chloroflexota bacterium
TTGGAAAGCGTAGCCCCGACTCCTCTCGCCCCGACCATAACAACCAATCGAGCCCCATTCCAGGCCTCGGCCCACCCTTGAGCTTGCGCTGACGCGCTCGGGTGCAGCTTCGCCTTGCCGGCCCCGAGGACATCGATCCTCTCGAACAGCGCCTCAGCCAATAGCTTTCGACCCGATGGCTCGGCCTGGTCCCACAATCCAGGCAGGTTCCGAAGGAACTCGGTCGCCTCTTCTGCCGACGGCCCGTCGGGTGTCGCTCCCCTTGCACCCTGCTCCTGTTGGTCGAGCGCCCGCATCGACGCCTCCAGCGCGTCGGGGTCGCGATCCCGGCGATAGCGGGCCATGGCGCCGTCGCGGTCGCGCTCGATGCGCGCGAGGGTGACCGGATCGGGCCCCGTCTCGTCCGCTCCGAGCCTGCCCACGACGGCGCCGGCGAGGTCGGCGTTCGCGCTCACGTGCCCGAGAGCCTGGCGGACGATCCCCTCGAACGCGTCGGCCGGATAGCTCACGCCTTTATGGCGCTTGTCTTTGGCGTTTCGGAATGCCCGAGTTGCCGGCCGCCCCGCGGCTAGCCAGTCGGCGCAGGGGAAGTTGTGGCGGTAGCGGGCGGACTGGCCGATCAAGTGCCGACCGCAGGCGCCGCAGTGGAGCATCGAGAGCGGGTAGGGTCGGCGGGTGGCGGGCCGGCCCGGATGCCGGCGGGTGTACCGGCTGCGGGCGAGCTGGACGCGGTCCCAGGTGTTCTGATCGATAACGGCCGGGACGCGGGTCGCTGTTCCGTCTCGCAGCCGGCCGACATAGACCGGGTTGGTCAGGACGCCGCGTGTGGTGTAGAACGGCATGCCGACCTGTTCGGCAACTTCGCTGTCGGTCATGCCTTCGGCGGCCGCAGCGAAGGCGGCTCGAACCTGCTCTAGCTGCTCGGCTATGGGTTCGAGAACCGGCGGCTTGCCGGACCGGGTGTAGCCGTATGGCGGCTGGCCACCTGGCTCGCCTAGACGGCGGCGCTTGGCGGCAAGACCCTCGGCGATGCGGCGGCTCAGCTTGCGGCTGTAAGACTCGGCTTCCGCGGCCTCGCGCACGAAGTCGTCCCAGCGGTTCGGATCGGTCGAGATGATCCGTTCGTCGCAGAAGAGAACCGCCACCCCTGCGGCGTGGAGATCGTCGAGGGCGATCAGGGTCTGCTTGAGGTTGCGCTGGAACCGGGAGACGTAGCCGACCAGCAGCAAGTCAAACCGGCCCGATCCCGCGGCCTCGGTCATTGCCGTGAATTCCGGGTGCTGGTACACGGTCCGCCCGGACGCGGCGCTCTGCCAGGCAAGGCCGGTATCGACCAGGCCGAAGCGCTCGATGGTCCGGTCCTGCAGCTCGCGCTGGGCATCGGGGCCCCAGTTGTCGTACTGCCCGGTCGTGGACTCGCGGACCCAGCGAGCCACCCGCAGGCCGGATACCTGGTCGATGGAGCGTGGTAGGGCGTGCATAGCAGGGCGAGTCATAACTCAATCACGGCATTGAGTCCAGCGGCCCACGGCCGACCCGGCGGGCGTGGGCCTGGCGGATGCAGACGGCGAGGGCCCGAACCAGCGGGTCGCCAGCGCCGAGTCCAGCCGGCTCCCCACCCGGAACCACGCTGCGTGGACGCCGTTGGGCCCCGTTGGACCGGATAACCTGGCCGCTCATCGGGACTTGCCTGGCCGCTTGCCGGGCCTGGCCCGTCCCTGGCCGGCGCTGGGCCGGCTGGAGCCGCTGGGCTTGCCGGGCTTGGTTCGCGTGGCGGCCGTGCTGGTCCGGCTGGAGCCGCTGGGCTTGCCGGGCCTGGCCCGTGTGGCGGCCGTGCTGGTCCGGCTGGAGCCGCTGGGCTTGCCGGGCCCGGCCCGTGTGGCGGCCGTGCTGGTCCGGCTGGAGCCGCTGGGCTTGCCGGGCCTGGCCCGTGTGGCGGCCGTGGCGGGCCGCCCGCTGGACCTGCCTGGCGCGGTCTTGGTCGCTGGCTTACCGCTGGTCCGGAGCGAGCTGGGCCGCCCAGCGCCGGAGCCAACACGGGCCAGCCGGGTGCTGGCCAGGCGGACCGCCCGCTGGGCCACATCCCCACCAACGACTGTCGCGCCTCGCTCGGCGGCTCCAACGAGGAGCGCCCCCGAGCCAACGAACGGGTCGACCACCAGGCTGCCTGGACCGACCTTGGCCATGGCGGCCAGCTCACGGCCCAGGCCATCGGGCTTGGCCGTGGGGTAGCGATCCGCGGTGCCTGGTCCAACGGCGGCCACGGAGACCAGATCGACGCCAGCGAGAGTCCGCGAGCCTGGAAGCCTCCCAACGAGGACGAACTCGGTCTGGTGGCGCAGGCCACCACCGAGCCCCGGATACTGTCGGTCCCAGGTGATCGTCCTGATGCCGGTGAAGCCGGCACGCTCAAGAGCGCCGATAGCCTCGCGCAGGCCGTCGTTGTTGGTCATCGCCATCAGGACCCCATCGGCCTTGAGCTTGGCTCGGGCAAGGGTGAAGACCCGGCCGATCTGGGGCCAGGTCAGGCCATCGGCGAACCAGTCGCGCAGATGGCCGGAGGTCGAGCTGCGGTTGAGCGACGTATAGGGCGGGTCCGTGATGAGGAGATCGATCGAGCGATCTGCCAGGGAACCGAGCAAGCGTTCGGCCGAGGCCAGCTCGATGCGGACACGCGGGTTGGTCTTGGCGCTCATTACGCGGCCCTCCCTGGCTCTGGACTCCAGATGTAGCCACCGGCCGGAAGCCTGTGGGCTTCGAGACGGCGATGGACGGCGGGATAGGCCCAGTCGTCCTCGGTCGTGACGGCACCGCAACAAGGGCAGACGCGGGGCACGTGGTATCGCTCGAAGCCAGGCCCGCCTATGACCAGCTCGTCGGCGCGGGGCGGCTCGTCCTCTTCGAGTTGGACGCGGTAGAACGAGCCGAAGCCCGCCATGAGCTTCTGGCGGCGGGTGGCCCAGACGTACTCACCGATCCGCCCGGGATCGAGCGAGTCCACGATGCCGTGCGGCTTGCCCACGTACTTGAGGACTTCTCGGATGGCGCCGGCACGCGCCGCTGGATCGTCGCGGCTGACAGCTTCGACCCAGACCGACCAGGCACCTTCGCAGCGCGAGCTGCGGCCGTGGCGGCAGCGCTCCCGATGACAGGTGAGGGCCTGCCAGATATCGCGCATCTCGGACCAGCTGATCCACGGCGCATCGAGCAGGGCATGGAGGTGGGGGTGCCAGGTCATGTCCTCCTCGTTGAAGGTCAGGTCGCAGGCGACCGCGCCACCTACCATCCGCTGATGGCGGAAGCTCTCGCAGTTGCGGTCGCGGCGATGGCCGGCATGTAAGCACTCAGAGGGACAGCCCTCGGCGTGTTCCCGGGTCGGTGGATGAACCAGGCAGGCACTTCGGTGGCGCCCGGTCCGGGTGGGACAGCCAAGCTCGCAGCCCGCTAGGTGCTTCTCATCGCGGCGAGCGTGACAACCCTCGACACAGCGGGGCGACCGGCAGTTCGGCGCAGGGACCGGCGTGTGGCAGGGATGGCCAGGCGCACCGTCTGGCTCCCCGTCAGGACCGACGGCTCCCCAGCGCCAGCGGCACGGGCCACCCACGAAGATGGCCCGTCGACGGAGCCGCCCGAAGTCGCTACGCAGTCGGCGGATGGCGGCGTCGAGTTCACCGAGGGGGACGTTGCGAACCGTGTACGTCCAGAAGATCGCCCGGGCCATCCGCTCGGCGAGGGTGTCGTATCGGTCGAGCAGGCGGGCCACTCGGGCTCGCTCGCAGTCGGGTTCACCGCGGACGTGGCAGGAAAAGGGTGTGGCGACTCCTGACCCACAGCCGCGATGGACCAGCACCCGGACGAGGGCGCAGTCACGGATCGCACCGGCTCGCTGATCGAACCAGAAGGCCTGCTCTACGTCGCCTGCCTCGTGGGCAAGGCGACCGCACTCGGCGAGGACGTCCGCGAAGTCGAGCTTGGAGGCCTCGCGCTCGGCCGGGTCGCGGAACAGCTTGGCGAGTGGGTCTTCGGGCCTTCTCTCCGGCCTCCGACGGGCCGATTTCGTGCTCCCACTGTGGACTTGTTGCCTTGTATAGATAGAAGTGGCATGCGCGATCGGAGTGGTGGCGTTAGCGGTCGCGACGAGCCCGCGATCGTTCACGGCTACAAGGCCCATGTTTCACACCTACGACCCGAAGTGGCGCGATGGCCGGCCGCGGACCTGAACACGGCGCCGTGGGCCCTCCGGGCGACCCCCAGAGGCCTACCCGCGCGTCGCGCCAGACTCACGCGCTTGCGGCACAGGTCTGAGCACGTCCGGCGGTCGGCGCGACTCTCGATCCCGAGCGGGTCGCCACAGGCAAGGCAATGGCCGGTGTTCATGACCGGGGCCCCTCACCGTCGCCGCCGGGCAGCACGGCCCCAGGCGCGAACGCAGCCCCCCAACCGGCGCCCTGCGATGAGTCGGCATCGTCGAGTGCCGCTCGGTAGCGGGCAACCATACCGGGGCTGGGATGCAATGAAGCCTCGATGGTTGAGACGCGCTGCGAGGAGACCCCGAGCACGGCAGCGATCTTGCGTACGGTAATGCCGCTGGTCAGTCGGGCGAATTTGAGATCTAGGCCGGTCATCGTGTAGTCCTCTGGCGGGGAATTTCCGGCCACCATGGCCGCTACCATGGAGGGAGTCCAAAACGTGGACTAAGCGAGGACGCAATGACCGGGACAAGACCCGAGACAGACGCAGCGCTAGACGCCGCAAGCTGGGCGGCAGGAGAGCGCTACGACGTCCACGACGCCGTCGACACACTCGTCATGGACCCTGGGTTCGTCCTGCGGCTCGCCGGAGACGCGAGATATGGCCGGCCCGGGCCCCGAGGTCATCGGACCATGCCGCACCGCGGCGAGTACGAGCTGGCGTCGGGTGAGCTATGGGTCCGCCTCATCGTGGACACCACAGACTTTCGCACCCGGCCTGCTCACATCTGGAGACCGGCCGATCGTGCCGGCCTGGCCGATGAGCTGGTCGCGCTTGAGCAAGCCGGTGAGCCCGCCATCGTTGCCTGGGTACGAGCCAACGGCTTCGTGGGCGTCAGAGCCGACAGCCGCGAGCGGAGCGAGAGCGTCGAGGAGATCGGGCTCGCTCTGCGCTATCTCGCATCTGCTCGGGCAATCCTGCGGGCGATCCAGGACCTTGCGGGTGCCGAGCTTCGTGCCGAGGTCGAGCGCCAGATGACCTATGAGCCCGGCTTTCTGACCGAGGTCCAGAGCGACCCCGACCATCAGCCAATGGCCGGGCGGAATCTGGCCCGCCGCTATGGATTGGAGGTTCCGGCCAACGCGAGCTGGTCGGGCGCCGGCGCGTATGTCCAGGCTCTCCATTGCCTCGGTGCCGTGCTTGCGGGCCCGATGGAGCGACTCCTCAAGGTCTCTGCCCACGTAGCCCCGACCCGGGACGGCATGCGCCTGCAGGGCTCAATCCTGGCCATCGGGCCGCTTGCGACCGCCTACCAGCAGACTCTCGATGAGGCGAGCTGGCCGGCCATCACCTATAGCGGATCTATCGCGCACATCAGCTGGCGGGCGCCGCGCCGATGTGGCCATTGCGGTTTGACGTTCCGACCGGCGCGGCGCGACCAACACTGGTGCGGGCAGCGTTGCCGCTGGGCCCACTCCGCAGAGAGGCGGCGGGCAGCGAAAGCCGGTGGATCGGGCTCTCTAGCTGCCAGTGGCGCGCTGCTCGGTTGACCGACGGGGCTACCTAGCCTTGCGAGCGCCGGCCCCGCCTCCCTTACGGACGGGGCTCCGCGCGGCCTGCTGTCGCTTCATGGCGTCGTCCACGGAGTCGATCCAACGCCGGCCCTGTTGGACGGCTTCGTCGAGGTCGGGCGTGAGATCCCGCTCCGTCCGCGAAGTTCGCTAGTCCACGCGATCTCGGACGCGGATCGTGCCTCCGTCTCGGCCGATGTCCCCTGCCGGGATCGGACCATGGGTATTCTCGCGGGAAAGACCTCCTTTTGGCTGAGCTTGTGGAGGTCGCCAGTGTGAGGGACGCTAGCCCTAGATAAGGGCTAGCGTTCTGGCGCGATCGGGATGGAGGAGTGAGGGCGCGGAGGTTGCAGCTCATTCAACCTCAGCGCGACCACGATGAGGCCACTCGCTTCCTGACCATCGAGAGAGCTGCGGCCACTGAGCCAGCAACCGTTTACGGAGGAGCCAATAGCCGGCCGGGGAGCGCGGGAGAGACGGCGTCCAAAAGGAGATCGGGCAAACGGACATGCCGCGCCCTCGATTGCTCGCAGACCCCAATGCCCGGCAGTGGCGCGGATACACTGCCGTTGATCGCAGGAGGGATGGTGCACGTGAAGGTCTTTATCTCGCACAGTACGACGGACCAGTGGATTGCTCGCCGCATCTCGCAAGACTTGGCTGCAATTGGGGTGGCGACGTTCCTCGACGAGAAGGACATCGAGACCGGCGACTCGATCGACGAGGAGATCCAGAAGCATCTGGCCGAATGCGATGAGTTGCTGATGCTGCTGTCTCCGGCAGCCATCAAGAGCCACTGGGTCTTGGTCGAGATCGGCGGGGCTCGCGCATTGAAGAAGCGGCTCGTGCCGATCATGTTGCACATCGGGCCAAACGACCTGCCCGCTCCGATCAGCAAGGGCCTCGCACGAGACCTGAACGACATTGAGAAGTACTACGCTGAGGTCAAGGCGCGAATCGCGGACGCGGCCCGCACCGCTCACGGGAGTTCACGGGTAGCCACTGCGGCCCCAGCCACTCCGTCTGCTGGAGCCATCGCAGCTGGGAATCCCGCTCGGCCAACCACGCGACCCAGCACCGGCCAGCCCGTTCGCGGGAGCTTGCCTGCCGCAACCGACCACCAAAGCGAGCTGCTGAAGGAACTAGAGCGCGCAGTGCGTGCGGGACGGTCAAGGCGCACCTTCAAGGTTGGCGATGTCGTCGGCATCCCAGAGCAGCGTCAGCCGGACTTCAACGGACCCAAGGGGGTCGTCGAATGGGTGGAGAAGATGGACACCTTCAAGGGCCGCACTGGGATCGTTACGGAGGTTGACGACGATCGCACTGTCCGCCTTGACATTACGGGCGGCTCATGGTGGGCAATGGATTGGCTCGAACCAGCCGCCAAGAGGGCTGTCTAGTCCGGTGTGCGGGCTGTGCCTTAGTGGGCGGCAGCACGGCCACGGCCCGTCTGTTGCCACCGCCGTCATCCTGTCCTCCTCGCTCCTGGACTTCAACTACGCCTTTCGTCATGGGCTAGTCGTCTCCCTGGCGTGACGGTCCGACCTGGCCTGTGCCAACCTACCTGTCACTGGCGCCTGCTATTCAGGCGGGGACAGGCACACTGGAGGCCAGGATGGACTACGAGGCAGAGCGCCAACAGGCGCGATCACAGGTGGCGGCGGCCCGGGCTGCGATGGCAACGGCTGCAGAAGGTTTCTACGCCGCTACGACCGACCTCATTCGAGAGGCGTACCACACCGAGGTAGATCGGACCGTTCTGGAGAGGGTGGGTGTCACGAACGAGCTTGGGCCGGAACGGCTCAGACTCCTCAAGCAGGGACGCGACGCGCTACAGGAGCGATCGGCTGAGGTTGTGAGGCGAGAACTCGACAAGCTCCCCATCTGGACGTACAGGGCGGACGAACCGCCAAGTCTCGTCGATACGAGCTTGCCGCAGGCCACGCAAGAGACACTCTGGTTGGTTCGCTCCTACAGCAGTAGCGGGACCACATCGTCCAACCGATTGTTCGTGCTCAAGCAGATCTTCGGGATGGCCCTTGCGGCGTCGATGCGGGACGCGGAGGCTCTGCTGTCGGAATTTGGGTACCGGGGAACGGCACCCAACCCGTCCACGACGCTCAATACGCCTAGCCCCTCTGAGGCCATGGCTGCGGCGTTTCATCAATACGCGACTTGCTTCGGCGAAATGCATGGCGCCCGTGACCGACTAGTCGAAACTGACAAGATCGAAGCCAGCGACAAGGCAAAGGCGGCGTGGGATCAAGCCTGAAAGTCGGCAGGGCGTAGCGGGCTCGTGAAAGCACCGTCGAAGCCCGGTCCGAAACCCGCTGAGGCTACCGAATGATCAGAGTCCGCTCGCAGCCGCCTGGCTTGTGGCCGGCATGTCCACAGCCTGTGCGGCTCGCTCGATCGTCCTCCGCGTGTCGCTGAGGGACCGTTCAAGGTCCGTGAGGCCCCTCGTCCTGTGGACAACGCCCATGGAGTAATCGCTGTGGTCGTAATCGAGTCGCTTCTCGATCTTCTGGAGCCTCTTCGCCAAAGCACCAAGGTCGTCTGCGATGTCGCGCAGCTCCGCGACTTCGTTCGGCTCCAGGTCGCCAGCCTGGGACGGATCGATTTGTCGGCGCGACGCGAGGGCGAGGTCCAGGAGGTATCGGAAGCTCTGTTCCGCGGCTGACCAACGGATGAACCAGTAGCAGGAGGCGGCCAACATGCCAAGTGCGAAGTCGACGTACCTGGTGATCAAGGGATCGTCCGGGCCTGCTCCCGATCGGACGACGATGATCATCGGAAGGAAGAGCAGAGGCCACCAGTATCTCGCGATAGCGCTGGCCGGCCGGTAGCCATACCTGCGTCCGTGACCATCATTTGGGAGCAGCGCGTGGGTCCAATCCAGCCCCAAGGGAAGCCCATCGCCCGGTACCGCGTCAGCCATCGTGCCACCTCTACACTGCAAGGACGCCCGCTCCACTGTACGCCTGTCGGATGGCACCGACTTGGCAAGACCGGATCGGGGTCTGTCCGGCTCAGATCGACCTGTTGGACAGCCGTGCGCTGTTCCTGGGGCCGCAGCCTGTGTGCTCCGACCATCGTGGAATGGCTTAGAGCCGGTTCACTTGCTATCTCGGCCTCGAGTCGACCCGGCCAACACCTGCGCCCGTCTCGCTCCCCCGCGCGAGGCGGGCGCTTATCTGTGCGGCGAATCGTCAGCCGCCGGCCGCCGGCCGAAATCCGGTCCGGCGCTCTTGGCGTGGCATAACCGGATCGATGAAGTTCACCGCGACGATGCTGCGATGCGGAATCGCCCACGTGCGCCCATCGGTGTCGTAGACCTGTAGACCATCGCCCGAGGGATGGTCGGTGGCTGCCTCCGAGAAGATGGAGTAGGCCGCGGTCCGGAGGGCCTCGCGGTCCGTCCTGTTGGCGAGGTCCGGAAACTGGGCGATCTTCGGAGCCATCTCCCGCGGATCGACGTGCTGCCTGACGATCTGGCCGGTTGTCAGGTGGACCTCAACCTCGAACGGCCGAGAGTCAATCTCGGCCGTGGCCGGCGCCATCTGCTCCATCGTCTGAACCTCCCCTGCGAGTGAATGGACGGACTCAGCATAAGCCGCAGATAAGCCGCGCTCGCTACCTTGGCGCCCGCCCCCACTCCGCTGGGCGCCGACGATCCCGGTCCCGGTGCCGGCCAGTTCGAGCGGGCCGCGTCGGAGGCAGCTTCTTTCGACGACAGCACACCTAGACTGGCAGCATGACGTTCGACGAAGTGCTGGCTTCTGGCTGGGTCCAGCTCGACTCGATTGCCGGTCGGTTCGATGTTCCGATCGAGGGGCGCAGCCGTGAGCAGCGGGCCGTGCTTGCGCTGGTCCTGCACGCCAGCCACGTCTACCACGCGGTCCTTCGAGACTGCGCCGCTGGCGACATCGCAACCGCTCTGCTCTCGCTGCGCGCGCTCTCCGAGGCTGGGGTCCTGGTCCACTGGATCGAACTGTCTCCGGTGGATCACGTCGAGATGTGGGAGGCGGAGGCTGACCGCCACCGCCTGGCCGCCGAGAAGGCCTTCGACGCGATGGACCGGAAACGCGGATGGGATCGGTTCCGCGCTCCGGTGTCCGACGCACGTTCGGCAGAGAGGGCGGAGCGTGTCCGGCAGGTGCGAGAGGCCGCTCGCCTACGTGGCGAGCGTCTGGACCGGGCCGCATGCCTGCCGACCGTGGAGCACATGGCGGGGACGACAATAGAGGCGATGCGGCAGATCTACGAGATCGTCTACCGGATCACCAGCCCATGGGCCCACGCGAGCGAGCAGGTGCTCTCCGCGTACGTCCCGGAGGTCCGAAGCGATGGCACGCACATCGTCCCGGCGTGGGCGTGGTCGGTCCGCGACGTGATGGCCCTGACGGTGCCGCTCTTCGCAATCCTCCTGGGCTCTGGAAGCCGTCTGTGTGGCCTCGGCCTGGACGGTGAGTGCCGCGCCATTCAGGACAGCGTCGCGGACTACCAGCCCGAAGCGCTGGGAGCAGTACCGACCGCGATGGGCTCACCGGAGGCCGACCTGGGCTCGGCGACATAGGACTCCATCGGCCAGCTCGCGCGGCTGCGTCGCAGCCTCTGGGACCCCAGACGGGCACCTCGTGGAGGCTGTAGCTAACTAGACCCTTGCCGAGATACTGCCCGCAGACGTGCGCCAGGCAGTCGCAAACCACCGGGTTTCGGAACGGGCGCCACAGTCACGAGGACGAGCCGCTGGCGGCCGTGTCAGAGCGCGGTTGCTCGCGACCTCAACGGCTAGCTTGTTATCTCGGCCTCAAGTCCAGTTGAACCTCCGACCACAT
>PLNK01000156.1:0-895 GCA_003142755.1 Chloroflexota bacterium
GCGCAGTGGGACGCGGGATTCATCTACTCGGTGATGCCCGCTCTCGTTGCTCCCGACGATGCGGCGCGGGACATGAATGCCGTCGTCTCGGGGATCCTTGGGGAAGGCCGGGGCGCGCCGTTCAGCCGCGTCATCTATACCGAATCGCACGACGAGGTTGCCAACGGCAAAACTCGTGTGCCGAAGGCCGTCACGCCGGGCGACGCGACCAGCTGGTGGGCCAAGAAACGGTCGATCCTCGGTTCGGCCCTCGTGCTGACGTCACCGGGCATCCCTATGCTGTTTCAGGGGCAGGAGCTTCTCGAGGACCGCTGGTTCGACGATTCGGTCGCGCTCGACTGGGACAAGGCAAGCTCGAACCGCGGCATCCTGCGGTGCCACCGCGATCTCGTGGCGCTGCGACGNNCACCGCGATGGTGTGACGAAGGGTCTCCGAGGAGCGAATACCGCGATCCTGCACGCCGACAACGAAGCCAAGATGCTGACGATGCACCTCTGGCAGGACGGTGGTCCTCACGACGACACGGTCGTTGTGGCCAACTTCGCCGACCGCAGCGTCGACGATCTGAGGATCGGGTTTCCGGCGCCCGGTCGGTGGAGCGTCCGCTTCAACTCGGATGCGGCGAGCTACGCCTACGAGTTCGGCAGCCATGAGGTGTTCGACCTCGATGCCGACGGCGAGCCGATGGACGGCTGCGCCCAGAGCGGTCTGGTCTCGCTGGCGCCCTACAGCATCGTGATCCTCTCCCGCGAGGCTTGAAATGCGGACGTTCCGGTCGGTCGGCTTAGGCTCACCCTCGAACGGGCAGGTTGCTAGACGGCTTTGCAAACGGCGCAGGGAGTCGAAATCGAGCGTGAGAAGGCGGCGCTGAGGCCTACCTACTCGAATGGTCGG
>PLNK01000156.1:911-4136 GCA_003142755.1 Chloroflexota bacterium
TTCGGGGCGAGAGGTCTGGCGGCCGCACTTCCCGTTCCGCGGATCATTGTGCCGGATTCGATCATTTTGGCGCTTAAGAAGGCAGGGTAAGGTCCGTTCTCGACTACCTCAAATTGCGCCCAACTTTGCGGCCGCGGAGCGACGCTCAACGGCCGGTGAGATTAGGTGCAGGTCGCTTTCCGCAGTTCACTCTTAAGGTGTCCGACGAACTCGTCCTCAAGAGGTCCATGGGCCGGAATAAGGAGGAAATGAGGGTTCGGACGCCTCCGAGGTCGGAGGAACTTCCGCAATTCGGTGCTTTCGACGTTGGAGCACAAGCCCGCTGTTCGGCAGTTGTTCCCCATATCGGAAAGGAGTCCAACGAATTCCCGGCCTGCGTCCTTCCCCACTGTCTTTCCATAGAACTTGCACTCCCACGCCCCGAGGAGGCTCCGTGGGTTTGGGTCGTCCGGCGTCAGACCACGGCAACGATCCGCCTCCACCGCACGCATTATGCAAACGTCGAGTTCATGCATCATCTCGCTGGTGCCCCGAAACTCAACGCCGGCGTGGAGTTCATAATCGTCGCCGCCCATCGTGAATCGGAGATATCCGTAGTTGGCACGCTGCGAATGGATTTGACCTGGGCCGCCGCGGAACACAAACGAACCCGGAGTACCTTGGTTTGTGCGGGCCACTGGCTTCCCACCCATTTCNNGGCCTTCTCCTCAACTGTGCGGTTTAGCTTCCAATTGCTGATTCCGAGTCGGTGATTGAGAATCGCGTCGATCGCGAGCTTCAGCTCAGCGAGGGTCGTCATCGGATCTCCCCTGGGAACCCTCAACGAGCGCATAGGCCAATTCGAATCGTCTGGCGAGATCATCAATGTCTTCGCGTGCGCACGAAACGAATTCGAAAAGGTCCTCGGGTTTCTGAGATTCGCCAGGAAGGCCCGGCAGCTCGATCGCTATCCCCGCCAGTTTTTGCGGTGACTTGGCGAGGACCGGACCGAGGTTGGAAATCGTCGCATTCACGACTTGCGGGAAGTCCAGTAGGTGGCCACGCATTACATCAAGAGCCGTCCGCAATGCTTCGGCATCTGACAGCTCTCGAACGTTTCTGTATACGCCTTCCCCCGAATCCAGATCGGTCAGCTCAGAGTTACCGGAGCTGATCGCCAGGGTGATCTCGTCAGCCAGGCCGGCAGCCGAATCGTCAAGCCGCTCGAGCAGATATTCGAGGCCCTCGCGAGCCTCCTTGTTCCCGATAGGACTCATGGACTCCCTCTCCCCAGCGTTGCGCGGATCGCTGGCTGTTTCGCCAACCGCGTTGGCGTTTCCCCGAAGCCTCCATCGCCGTGCCGCCCTATGGCTATCCCACACTCGGGGAACGTGGCATTCGGGAAGCCGGCTTTGGCGGACGCGGCCGGGTTCTTGGATGCGAACAATGCGTAGTCATCGTCCGGATCCGGTGCGGGCCCGCGACGGGTGGGCTGCGCCTATCTGGACCTGCTTCACTCGGTGAAGACGAACCCACCAACTGAGGGCTAAAAGCCCTCCTGAACGATTGCGACAGCGTGCCCTTGGGGCACCAAGTGAACTCGTGCCCAGCCGTCGCGCAGAGACAGCGCCGGATCTTCACGTGTGAGTACGAGCGTCTGAAACGGAAGGTAGGGATCGACCAGTTGGTCTAGAACTTGGTGGTAAGCGTCCGCACTGAGCATACCTGGGAGGTCGTCGACGACGAGAAGCGTTGGGAGGTCTTGGGCGCGCCGTCGGACAACCGTCAGGACTACATCGAGCATGACTCGCGATTGCTCGCCGGCGGACAGCATGTGGAGTGGCATCCAGTGTCCGGCTACAGCCAAGTCCTCGCTGACCAGCTGCACTTCAATGTGAACGCCACTGGCGGCAATGGCGCGCACCACGCTCGATGATGCGACGGCTGGAAGTGCAGCGGCAACTACGTGGCGCGACTCGCCGACCGCATCGGCTAAGGCGGCTAGATCAGATGCAGCGCCTCGCAGGACACGACCGAAGGAAATGTATCTCACACAGATCGGAAGACCGACGGGGACGTCCAACGCACCGTCGCGTGTTCGATGGATTCCGCTCCGGCCGAGCGTGACGCCGTAGGCTCTAGGTTCTGGATCGAAGTACTGGATCGAGAATCGGTGATCCTCGCCTCGGCTACCGAGCCAGCGTTCCCACTGAGCATCATCCTCAAAGCCCCCAAGGTAGCTGGCTATCACGGTCTTCCCGGTCGCGTTTCCGCCAATCAAGAGCGTGGCTTTCCCGAAGCGCAGTTTGGAACCACGTCGAAAAGCCTGGGAGCTCAAGGCCAACTCGTGGAACCACCCGGCAGCCGGGACCCGACCACCTCATAGTTCAACAAGCGCCCTAGCTTGGGCAAGTTCCTTATAGCCGCGCAGTGTTCCCGCCGTGTAGCCGGATCCATGATCGGAGTCGATCTGACCAGCGTGGCTGGAGCAGCACCAAATCCCATTTGACTCAGAGGCCAGTTCATGTGGCGGAAGGCCGCCATCCCCGCGCGGTCCGCCGGGCGCCGAACTGTAGATGTGCGCCGCCACCCCGGTTGTCATGCCGGGACCCTGGGTGGCCGCCCGACAGTCGGGGAGACTGCACTTGCCGGCGACGTCGTTGGCCAAGCGTCGGCGCGTTACTGCGCTGAAGTCTCCGACTCGGTTCGACACTCAACCCCCAGTTGGTCAGGAGCGTTCGGCGGGGTCTGGCGCTTCCTTCTGCCAGCGAACGTCACCGCTCGTGACATTGGTCGCGCCGAACCGGGGCATGCCAGGGTGCGTCTTCGTGGCGTACGCAGCGCGCGCGAGCTCCCTGAGGCCACCCATCAGACCATTGTCGGTCGCATGCCCCGGCTTGTCGTACTCGCCTTGCGTCGGAAAGCCGAATTTGGCCTTCAGGGCCGCGACCTTCGCGGGCTCGACACCGATCAGGTCCGCGACTTGTTGGTGCGTCTGATTGGGCCCGATGCTTGCTAGACGGAGCGACGGGTTGTCNNCCGCGTCTCGGAATGAGGTTCCGATCACGACCAAGAACTGTGTCTGCCTAAGGCAGTTGTGGAGAAGCCGATAGCCTGTGTGGAACGGCTCTTGTTGAATCTCTTTTCGTTCCTCGGTTGGGTAGAGGATCACCGTCTCGAACGGCCCGGGGTTGCGTCCCAACTCCGGCGTCAGCTCGACTATGACTTCCGGAGAAGTTGGTCGGC
>PLNK01000082.1 GCA_003142755.1 Chloroflexota bacterium
TGGTTCACCAACCTGACGGGGATGTTCGTCACGACCGACCCCAGCGGCACCAACACCACGCTGTACTGGACCGAGGGCGGCAACCTGATGAAGGCCGCGCTCAATTCGGAGAGCGGTGCGGCCGCCTCGGCATCGAGCAGCGCGAGCGCCTCGATTCGACCCAGCGTGGCGCCCAGCAAGAAGCCCTAGAGGTCGCTGCCCCGACCCAGCGTCCGGAGTGGGATAATCGGTCAATGGCTGAGTCGCTCGCCGAAGTCGTCGTCGAGAGCGTTCGGGTGCACATGCTGTCCAGCCAGCATGTCGTTCTGCTGAAGCAGACCGAACGCGAGCGGTACCTCCCCATCTGGATCGGACCCTGGGAGGCGAACGCCATCGCCACGCGGTTGCAGGGCGTTACGCCCGAGCGGCCGCTCACGCACGACCTGTTCGCGGCCACCCTGGCGGAGCTCGGGATCAAGCTGCGGCGCGTCGTCGTGTCGAGCCTGTCCGAGGAGACGTTTCACGCCACACTCGAACTCGAGCAGGACGGCCGAACCTACGCCATCGACGCCCGACCATCCGACGCTCTCGCCCTGGCCGTCCGGACCGGCGTGCGGATCTTCGCCTCGATCGAAGTCCTGGATCGAGCCGGCGTCGAGCCCGACAACCAGGTCGACGAGAAGCTCGAGGTCTTCCGGGAGTTCGTCAACTCCCTCGACGTGGACCTTGAAGAGGACTTCCGCGAAGGACCCGGCTCGGACCAGTCCCCCTCGGTTTGACGCTGACCCACCGAGCCGCGGGAAATCCCGCTCGCCGGCCCGACGAGTGCCGTGCTAGGCGGCGGCGAGCACCGGAGCGAGCGGACTCAACGTCCGTGAGCGAGGAGCGCAGGTGCCAACGACGTACGGCGCCGTCCGGCCGGCGAGCGGCTAGCCGAGGATCGGTTCGCCGACTGCCATCGCCCCGCGGCGCTTGAACCAGAGCCGCAAGCGCAGGGTCCAAAAGTCACGGACGGCCCGGAAGACCACCTTCGGTTTGGCCCCGGTGGGTGACCCGGCGGTTCTCGGGTAGTGCGGAACGCCGACTTCGGCGAGCTTGCGGCCTTCGAAGCGTAGCTTGACCAGCAGCTCGGCTGTGAAGAAGGCGCCGCCCGAGGAGACGTGGATGGACGTCAGCGATTCGCGTTTGAACAGCTTGCAGGCGCAGTCGATGTCGCGGACTCGAACCCCAAAGAAGATGCGGTTCGCGAAGCGATAGATGCGGGCGTACCAGCGCCGGATCAACGGATCGGCCCGCTTGAGTCGATAGCCGAGCACGACGTCCGGGGCGTCGCCGGCGGCGAGCCGCTCGGTCAGTCGGCCTACGTCCGCCACCTTGAACTGGCGGTCGCCGTCGATGAAGGCCACCAGGTCGAATCTGGCGGCCTGGAACCCCGACCGCAGGGCCGCCCCATAACCCAGGTTGACCGGGTGGTGGACGACTCGGAACTCACCGGGGTGCTTTGCCGCCAGCTCGTCGGCGATGGCCGGCGTTCGGTCGCGCGAGCCGTCGTCGACGGCGATGATCTCGAACTTCTCGGCCAGGGCCGGCAGGGCGGCTAGAGCCTCGTCGACCAGGGCTTCGAGGTTGGCCTCTTCGTTGTGGGCGGGGAAGAACAAGGACAGCTCCTTGACGCGCCCTGCGGTCGATCCCGACGCCACGCTTGTGCTGATCGGACTTGCGCCTGCGCTCACTAGCTTCCCTTTCGACCTACTACCTGGCTGATGGTGACGCCGCTTCCCAGCACGAACGTCTGGATGTCGAACTGCTGACTCAGCGCCTCCATCCCGTCGACCCCCCCGGCCAGCCGTATCGTGAAGACCGGCCTATTACCCAGGAACCTGTTGAATACATCCTGAACTTCACCCAGGTTGTCGTCCAGGCGCGTCCGGTCGTCGATGATGTAGATGTCGGGCCGGAGACCAAGCACCCGCTGGCCATACCAGAGTGTGGTGGAGGTGCTCCACCAGCTCACGATCACGGCGTCCCTGGGCAAGCCGCCGTGATCGGCGGGAGCCAGCACCGCCTGCAGCCAGACCGCATCCCAGGTGTTGTTGACCTCGCTCACGCCGCCCGGGTTGTCGCCGCCCGCCGGCTGCTGACGAGCCGGCACGACGCCGACCGTCGAGACCAGGATTGCCGCGGCAATGGCCAGCTCGCAAGCCAGGACGAGCCAGCCGACCCAACCATCCTCGCCCAGACCGGCCGCTCGTGTCGAGGTCGTCTCGGGTGGCGTCTCGGACAAGGTGACGTCCGGGTTAGTCGTCCCGAGTGGCGCGTCTGGAGTCGCCGTCCCGGTCACGGGCCGGCTCGCCCAACCGACCAGCTCCGACACGATCCAACCGACCAGCTCCACGATGTCGGCGGCCCCGAGGCCGATCAGCGTGAAGGCCACGAGCAGCGGGACCAGGTAGTAGCGCTCGATATCGGCGTTGGCATACGACGCCGCGAAGACGCACGTTGCCAGGGCCGACAGCCCGCCCAGGATGAGGTAGCGCGGGCGTCGCACGAGGCTCGTGCCGAAGCCCACCGCAGCCAGCAAGCCAAGTGGCCCGAGCCAGCCGGCCAGGAGATCCCTGACCTGCCCCATCTTGGTCGGAAGGTCGCCGAACGGATCCGACAGGCTGCCCCGGAACTGCTCGGCCAGCACCACGTACTGGAAGCCGCTCCAGGTGTCCGGGTGGCCATAGACGAGCGGGGCGTTCATGGCCGCCCGAATGGGCAACTCGGCGAACAGGGCGACGGTCGCTGCGATCAAGACGGCGACGCAAGCCACGATCGTCCGCGGGCGAAGGATGACCCGCCAGTCGGCCGCCAGGACGAAGAGCCCGATCGCCGGCGGCAGCAACAGCGCCAGGGAATGGTTGGCCACGGCCACGGCGAATATGAACGTCGCGGCGACCAGCCAGCGGTCGGCGTGCTCGACCGTGTCGGGGTCGTCGCTGTGGCGCCGGATATCCCACGTCAGCAGAACGACGAAAAGGACCGCCACCAGGGCGACGTGGAACATATGAGGGTCGGCGTGGGTAGAGAGCCGCCAGAAGAGCTGGCTGCAGGCGAGCATCATGCCGGTGGCCAGGGCGATCAGCCGCCGGCCGGTCAGTACCTGCACAACTCCAACCGTCCCCGCCACGGCCAATGCCGCCAACAGGGCCTGCAGCAGGTTCATCCGGAAGGCCGGATCCCCGAATGGCTGGAGCACGATCGAGGCCAGCCAGCCCAGGATCACGTAGCTCGGATAGCCGGTTGGATGGGCCGTGCCCAGGACCGGACCGACGGTCTGGAATTCGGCCGTGTCCCAGCTCGCCACGCCCGGAGCGAGTGTCGGGATGACGAACACGAGCGTCAACACGGCCGCGGCCGCCGGCCCGCCGAGGGCCGCCAGAGTGGCGGGGTCGGTGAGGCGTGCCAGGGTTCGCGCGAGTGCCCCTCGGATACTGCTCAAGCGCTCACCAGCCAAGCATCACACCCCACATGGTTCCCCAGAAGTTGATCGCGATAGACGCTGCCACGAGCAGGACCACGGGCCACAGTCGGCCCAGCCGGCTTGCGCCCAGCGCAACCAGGATCAGCGCGAACGGCACGAAGTCGTTGCTGAAACGGTAGCCGAACTGGACCCAGCCCTGACTGAAGTGCATGAGATTGGCGATTGCGATAGCAACCACGGCGATCGTAGCGCCGGCGGTCGCCCGGTCGATGTTCAGCCGCCGTATCGGTCGCCAGGCGATTGGCGCAAGCAGGAACGCCGGGCTCGAGAGGAGGAGGCTCGTGCCCGTCGCCTCGGGCATCGCCAGCGGGCAGTTGACGTCGAAGAGGCCGCGGGCGGAGCCGGCCACACACAGCGCGTCGCCGTAGTTGCCCGGGTACACGCTCCTGAAATCGGGCAGGATTCGCGGCACCCCGAACAGCATGATCCCCAGGTTCTGCGGGATATAGCGAATATCCGTGATCGACCAGGCCGGGTTGTAGTTGAGGACGCCGCCGTACTCGCCGAGCTCTACGTGGTAGAGGTAGTCGTAGGCCGGGTTGAAGAGATGCCCGCTCGTGGCGTAGGTGACGACGAGGAGTGTCACCAGGGGCACGGCCGCGCCGGCCCCGGCGAGTATCGCCCGCCGCAGCCACGTGCCACCGCCACCGACGAGGATCAGGAAGGGGAAGCCCAGCAGGATCGTGAGTCGCGCCGTGACCGCCAGCCCGAACATGATGCCGGCGGCCACTTGCAGCGACTCGGGGCTCGACACAGCGGCCGAGAGCGATGTCAGCGCCCTGTCGGCGCGGTCGCCCTCCCGCCTACTCAGCCACCACAGCCCGACAATCAGCACGACCAGTGCGGCGTCGATGATCCCGACCGTCGCCTGAGACTGGGCACCCGCAAGCAGGACGGCCGGCAGGCCGCCAACGATCGCGACCGCCACGACGAATGGCACCAGAACCCCGGGCCGGCCCGCCACGACGACCGCCAGCGCGACGGCCAGCAGGCACAACAGGATCCCCACCGCGGCCATCGAGGCGGCCGGCGTGCCCGCGCCCTCCAGAACGAACAGCATCTCGCCGATCGCGCCGAGAGCGACCAGCAGGCCCACCGCCGACCAGCCGCCCGGCCAGTTGAACTCGCGCACGGCCGTAGCGGCGCTCCTCAGCGGCCTCGGTTCGGCGGCATCGCCGTCGGCGGCCAGAGCCAGGCCGATGGACAGGAGCAGACAGCCGACGGCCACGATGTGGGCCCAGAACCAGGTCGAGCCGATGGCCGCCGTGTACCACAGGACCGTGCCGAGCCCCAGGAAGAGCGAGGTCAGCAGGCGGATGTTGTGACGTACCGCCAGGTGGCCGAGCATCCAATAGGCGATGCCCACGTCGACTGCGGCGAAGATCGTGGCCAGCAGATGCTGGTTGGTGGTGAGGTGCCACATCGACACGAACGGCAATAGGACCCACGCCGGCAACGGCGGGAAAGGAATGATCCCGAAGCCTGTGGGCTGGCCGCTGGAGTCCAGGATCGGCATCACGTCCTGGTATTGGGGCATCGGAATGGCGGTGTGGCCGTCGAGCCAGGCCTGAGCCTGAAGAACGAAATGCAAATACAGGTTGTTGCCGTTGGGCTGGCTGACGTAATACGCGACCAGGCACAGGACGACGAGCCCGATGCCACACCACATATGCCGCAGGCTGGCCAGGTCGAGCATCTCAGTGGCCTGGTCGGAGAATTCCTCTGCGCCGACCGGCCCTGCCGCTTTCAGGCCAGGCGCGCCGTCCCCGCCGGCGGCCTGGGTTATACTCCGCTCCACCTCAGCGCTCGACCAGGAGGCCGAAACGGGTGGCAGGACCGAGCTCGCGAGAGGACAGCCCACAGGGGCCCGCGCCGGCTGAATCGAGTAGTGCCGTCACGAGTGGTGCCGTCACAGGGATTCCCGCCATCGTCGTACTCCTGGCCCTGGGTCTGATCCTTCGCCTCATCATCGCATACGTTCTGTTGCCAGGGTCTGGCTTCCCGACCGACCTGTCTTCGTTCCAGTACTGGGCCAATGACATCGCCCAGCACGGTTCCATTGGTTTCTACGACAGGTCGGGATTCATCGACTATCCGCCCGTCTACATGCTGCTCCTCGGTGCGGTCAGCTTCCTGACCGGCGGCAACATCGGCGAGGGCGTGAAGCTCATCCCGATATTCGCCGACCTGGGACTCGCGGCAACGGTCTGGCTCCTCGCGGCCGAGCTTGGTGTCAACAGCAAGCGGGCATTCATTGCCGCGCTGATCATCCTCGTCAACCCCATCACCTGGTTCAACAGCGCCATCTGGGGCCAGGCCGACGCCGTCGGCTCGATCTTCCTGCTGCTGGGCCTGCGCGAGATGCAGAGGGACCATCGCGAATCGGCCTCGGCGCTGGCGGTCCTGGCCGCCCTCACGAAGCTGCAGCTCGGCATCCTCGGGTTCGTCCTCGGGTTCGTCGTCTTGCGTCGATCACTCGTGCCCAAGGATGGGCCGGCCCAACCGGAGCGGATTCTGAGCTCGCTCGGCGCCGGTCTCGTCACCGCCGCCCTGATCTGTTTGCCGTTCACCGGTCTCGACTTGATAGGTGCCGCGGGCCGGATAGCCTCGGCGCCCGGGCTGGCCACGCTCGCGTGCGGGCTGGTCGCTGGCCTCGGGGTCTTCTCGCTCGGGCGGCGGTACCTGCCGCTCGCCGAGTCGGGCGCTCGGACGCTGGCTTCGGCCCTCCTGGGTCTCGGCACCGTCGTTGCCTTCGCGGGCATGGTCTTCGACTCGATCGCCAGCCACCTGCTCGGCTCCTTCGGCGAGTACCCGTTCCTGACGCTGAACGCCTACAACCCCTGGGCCCTGCTCACGACCGGTCAGGGTAACGCGCTCGACCGCGATCTCCAGTGGTGGGTGCTCCACGACGCGCCCTGGACCGACGCCAGCTCCGGGCAGAGCGGCGTGGGCTATCTGATCGGGTCCATTCCCCCGACGATCATCGTCGTGGCCGTGATCGCGGCTGCGCTCCTCCTGCTGGCGGGCGTCGTCGCGCGGCCGTCGAGCCAGAGCGAGGAAGGTCCGCTCGAGGCCACGGTCGATGACGGCGATGGTCCGAAGGGCCCGAGCCTGGCGTCGCGTCCGGGCGTCGCAGGCTGGCTGCTCGCCGAGTTCAAGGGTCTGTGGGGCGCGTTCCTGGTTGGGGCCGCAGTCGCCGCTGCGGTTGCGCTGCTCGGCATAACGGGCCAGCACATATACGCGGCAATCCTGGGCGACGGCCTGCTGGTGACGATTCTCCTGGGAGTCAGCGCCTGGGCCGCCTGGCGCGACGACGCCCAGTCGCTGCTGGTGGCCCTGACCATCCTGGCCATCGCCTTCTTCGTCGTCCCGACCCGGGCCCACGAGCGCTACCTCTTCCCATTCTTCGGCCTCGGCGCCGTCCTGCTCGCGGTCTCGTGGCGGTGGAGCCTGGTCTACGTGACCCTGGCCGCGGTCAATATCCTGAACCTGCTCGCGGTACTGGTCGAGTACAACGGCATCCCGGCCGGCGACGGAACGCTCGCCGGAACGCTGAACGACTGGGGCCACGGAGTCATGACCGCCCAATGGTTCGACGGGATCCTCTGGGTGGTGGCTTTGTGCAGCATCACGACCGGATTGGCAATGGTCTGGGCGCTCCTGCAGTTGCGGGGGCGGGCCGTCGCGGCGTTGGAGCGCGAGGTGGCGACGGCAGCGTCAGAGCCCGAGTCGAGCCGCTGGTGGTACACGATCGGGCCGGCCGGATCCTATCGCGAGGATGACTATCGCG
>PLNK01000022.1 GCA_003142755.1 Chloroflexota bacterium
AGCACCCATGCCGACGGGAGCACCCATGCCGCCGGGAGCGCCCATGCCGACGGGAGCGCCGGCCGGTCCGCCCGGGCCGCCGAGATGGCCGCCGGGCCCGCCGAAGATCGAGCCACCCATGCCGGCTCCGGTTGCGTCGAAGCCCGCCGGGGCCGATGCTCCAAGACCGCCCACTCTCTCAACGATTCGGCCTTCGTCGAAGTCGCCGAGGTTGCTCGGACCGACTGAGGCAGGAGCGCCGCGGCCGCTGTCGCCGGGCCGGGCTACCCAGGAGCGCGCTCGTCCGACGCGCACCAGCGTCTTGCGAGTTCGCTGGCGCTGAACGAGCCCGAGCGTGATGGGGATCAGCAGCGCCACCGAAACGGCCGCCCAGCCCAGCAGGCTGACGACCAGCAGTGCCGCGGTGATCTGACCGACGCCGAGACCGCTTGACTGCCATCCCAGGATGTTGCCTCGGTCGGTGATCGCCGCTGCCACGAGCAGAACGAACGCCAGCAGTGGAATCGCACTGACTGCGATGGCCATACCGTTGGCGAGCCTGAAGCAGCCGGACCAGATCCAGGCAATCGGCGACGACGCCGAGCCTTCAAGCCCGAGCTTGGCGTACAAGTCGGGCAGATGGCGGTATGGTCGCGAGAGCCATCCGCCGGCGTCATCGATGTGGCGGTGGGCAATCTCCAGTGCCACCAGCGCCGCAACGAGGCCGGGAATGAAGTAACCCTTCCACAGGAGCATGGCCGGGACGATCAGGCCGACGGCGATTCGAACCTGGGCCCACAGGACGCCGGTCCAGCATGCGCCTGCGGCATAGGGAATCAGCATCGGCTGGTCGGCGCCGAGGCCGGTCGCGTTGTGAGTCGACAGCCCGAGGAAGAGCGAGAAGCACAGCAACGTCAGCAAGACCGTTGCCGCCGCGACGGTCAGCTCGAACCGTGCCAGGGTCTGCTGGCCGGGGTTGAGTTGAGCCCAGGCCTCTCGAATGTGGCCGTGCTGCAGCAGGCTCGCGGCCACGGGCATCATCGAGATCACGACCATCGCCCCGACGACCAGAACCAGGAACAGCAGTATCGCCGTCACGTATCCGAGCGAACCGACGG
This sequence comes from Chloroflexota bacterium, assembly GCA_003142755.1. Lineage (GTDB taxonomy): Bacteria > Chloroflexota > Limnocylindria > Limnocylindrales > CSP1-4 > Fen-1039. Next base: position 1,098 of record PLNK01000022.1, read on the forward strand.
GGACAGACGGGTGCGTGGCCAGCGATCTGCCGACGCGGCCGCGCAGGGCCGCCACGGGGCCGTGGAACTGCGGCGCGGGTCGGGGCGTCCCGATGACTCCGGCCGCGTTTGGGGTAGCCGCAGGCAGTGCCACCGGTCGTGAGTAGTAGGGGGCCGGAGGCGGCGTCGAGGCGGCACCGAAATCGGGGATCCGGTCCTGGGCAATGGGCGCCGGCGCGACCGCCACGGGCTTCCGTGCGTCTTCCTTGGGCTTTGTGCCGTACTTCTCGCGGCAGCTATAGCACTTGCCGGTGCCCGCACGATTAAGCGAGCGGCAATGAGCGCAAACCCAGAATTCGTCCACACGGAGATGATAGGCGTGCGGGGGGGTCCCCGGGCCACGCCCCCATCGTCCCATTACGGTACGGTACTGAGGCTTCGCCCGGGACCGGATGGCGGGCCGGCAGCCCGATTGCGACCGCGGGCGGTAACATCGGCGAGTGGTAGAGACGTCACCCCAACCGGGTCCCCTGATACGCGCACGAGGCCTGCGGAAGTGCTTCGGAGCGTTCACCGCCGTCGACGGGGTCGATTTCGAGGTGGCGCCGGGCGAAGCGTTCGGGTTCCTCGGTCCCAACGGCGCGGGCAAGACATCCACGATGCGGATGATCGGAACCGTCTCGCCCGTGACTTCCGGCGAGTTGACCGTCTTCGGGCTCGATCCGGCACGCCACGGAGCGGCGATACGGGCGAGGCTGGGCGTGGTTCCGCAGGCGGATACCCTCGACAACGAGATCAGCGTCCTCGAGAACCTGATGATCTACGGCCGCTACTTCGACCTGTCGTGGGCCGAGTCGCGGCGGCGGGCAAAGGAACTGCTCGACTTCGTCCAGCTCACCGAGAGATCGAACGACAAGGTCGAGCCGCTGTCGGGCGGGATGAAGCGCCGCCTGGTGATCGCCCGAGCGCTGATCAACGAGCCGTCGCTGTTGCTGCTCGACGAACCGACCACAGGCCTGGACCCGCAGGCGCGCCACTTGCTGTGGGACCGGCTCTACCGGCTCAAGCAGCGCGGTGTGACACTCTGCCTCACGACGCACTACATGGACGAAGCCGAGCAGCTGTGTGACCGCCTCGTCGTCATGGACCAGGCTCACATAGTGGCCGAGGGCTCGCCGCGCGAGCTGATCGATCGGTACGTGACCAAAGAAGTCCTGGAGCTGCGCTTCCGCCGGGCCAAGAACGAAACAGACGACTCCTTGCAGCTCGACGGCAAGCTCGACGGTCTGGCGGATCGAGTCGAGCAGCTTCCGGATCGGGTCCTGGTCTATACCGCCGACGGTGAAGCCGCGGCTGCGGCCGCGTACGAGCGCGGCCTGCGTCCGGCCAGCGTTCTCGTCCGACGCAGCTCGCTCGAGGACGTCTTCCTCAGCCTGACCGGCCGCAGCCTGGTCGAGTGATGACCGTGCTCGGCCTGCGCCCGGCTCGGTTCGGGACGATTGCCTCGCGTCGCTCGCTGCGCTTCCTCGAGCACGACCTGCTCGTGTTCCGCCGCGGCTGGTTCAACTACCTGCTGTCGGGCCTCTCGCAGCCGTTCCTGTACCTCGTGGCCATGGGCATCGGCCTGGGGCT
>PLNK01000149.1 GCA_003142755.1 Chloroflexota bacterium
CGTTACTCAGCCGTCCGCCACTATCAATCGAGCAAGCCCGATTGACCGTTCGACTTGCATGTCTCATGCACGCCGCCAGCGTTTATCCTGAGCCAGGATCAAACTCTCCGACAAAACCATCTTTCGATGGCGAGCCAACCTTGCGGTTGACCACCAACCTTGCGGTTGGATTTGAGTCCGAGGGTTATTCCCGCTCGAATCCTTACCGGATTTCCTGCCACTCTTCAATTGTTAAGGTGCCCGCGCCAGGCGCGCAACCGCGCCAGGCGCAACGCTCCAATGATGAGGGCGAACCTCATCACTGTCAAGCGAGGGGAACCCAAGCGGCCCGCTCACCGACGGTCCAGTGAACCGCCGGACCAGGCGCGAGGGCGAATACTAGGGGGCCTTGAGCCGAGTGTCAAACGGGGCCATCGCCGACCTTCACCGGGCGACCGGATCGTCTAGATCGGGCCACTTTCAACGAGGAGAAGCGCCACTCCGGCGGAGATCCAGCAGAGCGCGGCGAGCTCGAACGAGGGGCTGACCTGGAGCGGGACCAACGCGATCAGGTAGAGGATCGCGCCGACGATGCCGGCCGCGACGAGCTTGGCGAGGCGGAGCAGGATCTCGTTGATGAGATAACTCATTTGGCTCCCCTGGACGGGCCGGCGGTTGCCACGCCGGGCAAGGTGGACGAACGGGTTTGGGCGCCGCGCGCGCGGAGGCGGTAGGTTGTCACGTGGCGATCGTCACGGGCAGGCGGGGCACTAGATCGCCCGACGGCCCTGAAGGGCCCGGATCAGTGTGACCTCATCTGCGTACTCGAGATCGCCACCGACCGGCAGGCCCCGGGCAATGCGCGTCACGCTACCCACGAGCGGCTCGAGGCGCTCGGCGAGGTACATGGCCGTGGCCTCGCCTTCGAGCGTCGGATTGGTGGCAATGACCACTTCCTCGAAGCGCTCACCGGAGCGCTGCGCTTCCTCCGCCCGTTCGAACAGCTGGCGGATCTTCAGTCGGTCGGGTCCCACGCCGTCGATCGGAGAAATGGCACCGTGTAGGACGTGGTAGAGCCCCTTGAACTCGCTGGTGCGCTCGAGCGCCAGGACGTCCAGGGGTTCCTCCACCACACATACGCGTGTCGCGTCGCGCCGGGGGTCCGAGCAGATGGCGCAGACCGGCTGGTCGCTGATGTTGAAGCAGCGTTCACAGAACACGACCTGCTCGCGGACGGCTATCAGCGCCGCCGCCAGGGCCCGGGCCTCGGTCTCCGGGGCGCGGAGAATATGGAAGGTCAGTCTCGAGGCGGTCTTGGGCCCGACGCCGGGCAATCGAGCGAAGGCTTCGATGAGCCGGGCTACCGGCTCGATCAGGGGTGCGGCCACGGTCGCGCGCTACATGCCGGGCAGGCGAAGCCCGCCGGTGACGCCAGCCATCTTGGCCTCGGCCAGCTCACGCGCCGCACGCAGGGCGTCGTTGATGGCCGCCACGATCAGGTCCTGCAGCATCTCGACGTCGGATGGATCAACGGCCGACGGGTCGATAGTGATGCTCACGATCTCTTGCTTGCCCGTCGCCACGACCTTGACGACGCCGCCGCCGGCCGAACCGTCGACACTGGTCTCGGCCAGTTCGTTCTGGACTCGCAGCATGTCCTGCTGCATCTGCATCGCCATCCGCTGCAGGTTGGCCATGCCCATGGCTTGCTTCCTCCTGACGACCCTACCGCCGACCGCGTCCGCGATCTAGCCCCAGTCTGGACGAAACCGCGTACCGCTGCACGTTCGGGAGACCCGGCCGACGATTGGCGACCCGAACGGCTCCGGACGCCTTGCATCGGCCGGCCGACCGAACAGCCACGCAGTCCGCTCGCCGGTCCGGCGCGTGCAGTGCTAGGCGGAGCCAAGCAAGCTTGGCTTTGGAGCGAGCAAGCCGCCGCACCCGCCGAAGGCGGAGACCGGGCGGCCGCTCGTGCCGGCGGTCAGCGGTGGGGCCGCACGTGAGCGAGGAGCGCGAGCCGGCAAGCTGGCTTTGGCGACAACGTGCCAGCTCCGCTGGCCCGCGCAATTCGCCGCCCGACCGGCGAGCGCTAACCGACGTCGCCTACGTCGACTACGTCTTCGCCATAGATGCGGCGAAACTCGGTCAGGAGGCGAGTGCTGTCGGGGTCCTCGGGCAAGGGCGAGACCTCGACGTTGGCGGCCACGCAACGGACCGACACGGGCAGGCCGAGAACCCGGCTGACGCCGTCTTCGAGGATTGAACGGCGCCGCTCGGCGACGTCCTTGAAGAAGGACTGCGCTTCGGGGAAGCCAAGCGTGACCACCGCGCCGTCGACGCTCACAGGACGGCAGGCCAGGATCAGCGGCTTGGTGGGCGGGCTCTTGCTGACGACCTCAACGATCTCGGCCCAGCGCTCCAGCAGCAGCTGCAGGGTCGGCCCGGTGCGAGTCCCAGCCGGGGCCGGTGGTATCGCGGGAGTCGCCGTGGGCGTCGCCGCCGGCTGTGGCGTGGTCGTCGGTCGAGGGGTCGAGGGTGACGACACGGCCGGCCGACTCGCCGGAGCCGGCTCAGACGGCGTCGATTGTGCTGCCGCGGGCGGCGCGGCCGGCTTCGGAGCGGCCGGCTTCGGCGTCGATGGCGCGGATGCCGCCGCTGGCGTTGAGGCCGCGGGCCGCTCGATCGCCGCTGGGAAGGGCGGCATGGCGGAGGTGCCGGCATCGGCGGGACCCAGAAGCGCCAGCTCGAGTTGCAGGCGGAGTCCGCCCGGACCCGGATGGGTTGGATCCAGCGAGGCGAGCCGGCGGGCGGCTGAGGCCAATTGGGTTGGGCCGGTGGCGGCCAGCCCGTCCGGCGCTCCGCGCCCCAGCGACGCGACGAGCGCCGTGCGCAGCCGTTCGATGGCCTGCTCGGTGAATGCCCGGAGGTCCCGACCGCGCTCCTCCAAGTCGTCGAGCAACTCGATGCCGGCCATCGGATCGCCCGACACGAGGGCTCGCAGGAAGGCCTCTATGGTTTCCTCGTCGACGAGCCCCAGCACTTCGCGCACGCGGTCGGCCGTGAGGGCGACCGAGTCCGTGCCGAGAAGCTGATCGAGCATCGATTCGGCGTCGCGCATTCCGCCGGCCGCCAGGCGCGCGATCAGGTCGATCGCCTCGGGCTCGGCCGTTCGACCGTCGGCATCGAGGATCATTCGGAGCTTGCCGGCGATCTCGGCAACCGTCATGCGGCGAAAGTCGAACCGCTGAACCCGCGACAGGACTGCCGGCCGGATCGACGTGCTATCGGTCGTGCAGAAGACGAAGACGGCGTGGTCGGGTGGCTCCTCGAGCGTCTTGAGGAGCACGTCCCAGCCTTCCTTGATGCGCTGGACCTCGTCGATGATGAAGACCTTCCGCCGCAGATCCGACGGAGTGGTGTAGATCCGCGGCAGCAGGTCGCGCATGTCGTCGACCCGGTTGTTGGAAGCGGCGTCCATCTCCATGACATCCAAGGCTCTGCCCTCGCGGATGGCCACGCAGGATGGGCACTTGTCGCAAGGCTCGCCGTCGTGGAGGTCGGAGCAGTTGAGGGCCTTTGCCAGGATGCGCGCCATCGACGTCTTGCCGGTGCCACGGGGTCCCACGAAGAGGTAGGCGTGAGAGGTTCGACCGGACCGCACGCCATTGCGCAGCGTTTCGACGACCGGCCGCTGCCCGACGATCTGACCGAAGGTCTGGGCGCGCCAGCGTCGATAGATGGCCTGATGCGCTGGAGTCGAGCTCACGACGCTCCTGCCGGCAAGGGCGAGACGAAGACCGTGGGGACCGAGCGGATCGGCCGACCGCGGGTTGGAGTGCCGTGCACCCTCCGTCGATCCGTCGCTCCCGCGCCCACCGCTGGAGGTGACTCAGACCAGGCTGAACCGCGGCACCCGACGATCATCGCTTAGTGCTGCTTCCTTCCGGACCTGACACGGTTCACGAGCCGACGCTGCGCGGAACCCGGCCCTCAACGTCACCAAGAGTGGCGGCCTTCGAGAACGGGGACCTCGGGAGGGAATTCAGCCCTGCTATAGCGGATTGCAGGTACAGGGCACCGCTAGTTCCCCGCCTAGCACGGCCCATGAATCATAGCAGGCCGGCGTGGCCAGGCCGGAGACGCAGAGGGGCCGGCGAAGGCCGCGCGGGCGGGCCCTGTCCGCGGCCCGCAAACGGACCGAGGCGCTCGGGGCGATGGAGATGGGTTCCGGGTTCAAGCAGGCCTCGGCCAAGCTCGTCATAGCCCTGACGAACTGGTCTGAGTCTCTCTAGAGGCGGCGGCCCGTCCAGGAGAAGAGCCGCCTCAGGCGCTGAGCCGCTCCTCGACGACCGGCCGGCGGCCGGGCGGAATCTGTTGCGGGCCAGGCATCCCGATCGTGTGAGCCGGCTCGGCTTCGGCCTCGACACTGGTCTTGAAGATGGCTGTGGAGCCTTGAAGCTCCCGCGCGATCGCCTCGAGGGCGGTGGCTGCCCGGCTGACCTCTCCGGTCTGCACCGACACTTGCTGCGTCGTGGCGCAGACCTCCTGGGTCGAGGCCGCGGTCTCCTCGCTGATGGCAGCGACGCTCTCGACGGTCGCGAGGGTTTCGGTCAGATAGTCGGTGACCGCGCCGGTCGCCGCCCGATTCTCCGTGATGACGGCCGAGACCTGATCGTTCGCACTCCGCAGAGTCGCCATCAGGCCGGCGACGGATGCGTTCGCCTGGACCATCGCATCGGTCTGGAACTGCATGGTCTTGGCCGACGTCAGCAGCTGATCGAGCGCCTCTCCGGAGCGATTGGCGAGCGCGCTACCTGTGCGGACGTGCTGGGTCGCCACTTCGATCGAACCCACCGCGCCGGTGATGCTCTTCTGCACGTTGTGGATGATGGTGGCGATCTCCTGCGTGGAGGCGGCCGACTTCTCGGCGAGCTTGCGAACCTCATCTGCGACGACGGCGAAGCCCTTGCCCTGCTCCCCGGCACGGGCGGCCTCTATGGCCGCGTTGAGGGCCAGCAGGTTGGTCTGGTCGGCGATGTCGTCGATGGTCACGACTATCTCGCCGATCTGATTCGAGTAGGTCTTCATCTGCCCCATCGCGGTGGCCGACGCGCTGACGGCGCTTTGCAGGTTCTGCATCTCCCGCAGGGTCTGCTGGAGGGCATCGAAGCCACGTTGAGCCGTGGTGGTCGACTCGGTTGCGGCCGCGGCCACGGCCTCGACGGCCTGAGAAGCGCTGTCGACGGCTTCAGCGATGTGGCTCGTGGTGGTGCCCACCCTGTCGGCGGCGTCGGCCTGGGCCTCGGCGCCCTGCTTGATGACATCGATCGAGCCGGCGATCTGGTGAATGCATCCGCTGACGCGCGTGACCGCGGCGGCTTCCTGTTGAGCGGCCATGGCCATCTGCTGCGTCGTTTCGGCTATCTGCTTCGTGGCATGGCTGGTCTGCTGAACGGCGGACGATAGCTCCTGGCTGACTGCGAGCAGAGCCTGAGCGCGTTGGGCAAGGAGAGCCATCAGGCTGCGCAGGCTGGAGGGTTCGGCGTTGTAGGTGGCGACCGGCACGCCGGCCGCGACGGTCTGGTTGAGATAGTGAACGAGGCCGTTGTCCAGAACGACGGTGGCGATGCCGTCATATCCCTGCCCCTGCAGATCCGCGATGAAGGATCCGTATATCTCCGCGCCGATGTTGTGTGAACCTTCATGGCGGTCTTCCTCGGGGACCGCCCACTCGACGTAGCCGTTGTAGGCGCGCAACTCCTTGGCAGCCTCGAGCACGCCATCGCGGATCACACGCCAGAAGGCGGAGCTCTCGGGCCCGACGACGGCCACGCGGACCGGGCGCGCGGCGCTCTGCATGGGCTTCGCCCGCCGCGCGGCTGAGCCGGCCGAGACTATGACGCCTTGCCCGGGCTGCCAGTAATCGCGGAAGTTATCGGGCGTGACGATGTCCATCGGCGTCTGGATGAACGGCTGGGAGGGACGCCAGCCAGTGACAAGGTGATTGAACAGATGGACCGCATCGTGGCCCTGGGCCGACGGATCCTGCCCCAACGTGGCGATGATGACGCCCCTCTGCAGGTACTCCATCGTCTCGTCGAACAGATCGTGGCCAACGACCTTCACCTGGCCGGCCTTGCCGGCGTCCACGATGGCCCGGGCCACGCCGGCCGGGGCACTGCTGGCGTTGACGTAGATGCCGGCGAGCTTGGGGAAGCGCTGCAGCAGTTCAAGGGTGTTGGCGTAGGCCACGGCGGGGTTGTCATTGGCCTCGGTGACGTCCACGACCTGCATCTGAGGAAATTCCTCGCGAAGCAAGTTCTGGAAACCGATCCGCCGCAGCTCGAGGCCCGCAGTGACGAAGATGCCGGTGATGGCCACCTGTCCGCGTCCGCCCAGCGCCCGGCCCAGCACGGCGCCGCAGGCGCGACCTTCGCGGTACATGTCCGGCCCGACATAGAACGAACGTAAGCACGGCTCGTCGGTCACCGAGTTGAGCTCCCGGCTGCCCTCTCGAAGCCGGGCCACGAGGTTGTTGAAGGTCTCGGTGAGAGAGCCCAATCCGACGGCGGAGCCCGACTCGATTGCCCGCGACTGGATGGTCAGGCGAGCCGTCAGATCGCCGTGGGAGATTGCGGTCAGGGCCCCCGCCAACGCCGCGGCATCTACCGTGGCCAGTGTCCGGTTGGCCAGGATGAGTGCCTCCATGGGCTTGATGAGCGTCTGACGGACCAGCACGGCCACCCCTATGGCCAACCCGGCGCTGCCTATCAAGCTGCCCAGGATCAGGCAGTTAGCCAGGAGCAGCGCGGTCGAAGCGGCCCCGGCCTGGCCGGCGATCTGTTCACGCCACAGGAAGGCGACCAGCCCGAGGGCAAGCAGGGCGGCGATGGAGCCCAACCCCAGATAGAGTCGGTTCCGCTTGACCTGCTGGAGAAACCGATTCATCGTCCCTTCCCTGCCCAGCCGGGCCAGGAGTGAGATGCCCTCCGCCGGGTTCAACGGCCTCGGAACGACCTCGCGCCGATTCGCCGGAGGGATCCCTGGTCATCGGCATGCAACCAGTCCCCACTCGGGTATCGGCTGAATATGGCTCGGCGACAGTCAGAATGGTCGGGAAAGCCCTCGAGCGCATCGGGGTGGATGCTGGCGGAGAGGGAGGGATTTGAACCCTCGATGGCTTGCGCCATACCGCATTTCCAGTGCGGCGC
>PLNK01000142.1:0-1052 GCA_003142755.1 Chloroflexota bacterium
CGACGGAACCGGCGCCACGCATCGCGCTCGGCCCTGTGGCAGCGTCGGCGCCGGAGTCAACGAGGCGTCGGCGCCCCCTGACCGGGCCACCGTTTGTAGGCCGAACGGCTGTTGCATCGGCCATATGCAGGGTCAATGCTGACCCAATGAGACAGCTTCCGCGCTCGGTCAAGGGTCTCCGCCCTTCCGGCATCCAGCACGTACCGTTCCGGGGCGCCGACCTTCTCGAGCGACCCCTGTTGAACAAGGACACGGGGTTCGACGACGGCGAACGTGATGTCTTCGGTTTGCGCGGCCTGCTCCCGCCGCGGTCGTCGGAGATCGAGCAGCAGGTCAGCCTCGAGCTCGAGCACATCCGCCGCAAGGGCGACGACCTCGAGCGCTACATCGGCCTGGCGGCGCTGCAGGATCGCAACGAGACACTGTTCTATCGGGTCATCCTCGAGAACCTCGAGGAGTTCATGCCGATCGTCTACACGCCCACGGTCGGTCGAGCGTGTCAGACCTTCAGCCACATCATGCGTCGACCACGCGGCCTGTGGATCACGCCGACCGATATCGAACGCATCCCCGACCTTCTCCGCAATGCGCGGCCAGAGTCGCCGGGCGCCGGGTACACCGTCGACGATATCCGGCTGATCGTGGCGACCGACAACGAACGGATCCTGGGCCTGGGCGATCAGGGCGCCGGTGGAATGGGCATCCCGGTCGGGAAGCTGGCCCTCTACACCGCCGGCGCGGGCATATACCCGGCCCACACCCTGCCGGTGTCGCTCGACGTGGGCACGGACAACGAGGAGCTTCTGGCGGACCCGATGTACATCGGTCACCGCCAGCCGCGGCTGCGAGGGGCGGAATACGACGACTTCATCGAGGCCTTCGTCAGTGCCATCCAGGATGTCTGTCCACGCGCGGTGCTGCAGTGGGAAGACTTCAAACAGCACAACGCCATCCGGATCCTGGATCGCTATCGCCATCGGCTGACGAGCTTCAACGACGACATCCAGGGCACCGGAGCGGTCGTCCTCGCCGGCATCCTGGCCGCCGTCCGG